>CAYYFR010000199.1:0-10464 GCA_964470865.1 uncultured Burkholderiales bacterium
AGCCGATCGACCTCTTGACCCACTACACCCTGAGCGCGCACGCGCATGCGCGTGCCGGCATGGCGCGCGAGGCGCTGGCCGCCGCCGAACGCGCCGGTGATGCGCGCACCGACGGCCGCGGCAGGGGCTTCGTGGCGGCGTTCCGCAAGGCCTACGGCTGGTAGGCGCGGCGCGCGATTGCGCGCATTTGTCGGCAAGCTGCAACAACGGCTGGCTCGATCGAGGCTTGCCGCTTGTGCATCAGGTCGCTTGTGCATCAGGTCGCTTGTGCATCAGGTTGCTTGGGCATCAGGTCATCGGGCGGTGCGCCGGCGTGGACGCCGTGACAGCGCGCGGTTTTCCCGGGAGGAAGCATGCACTTGACAACGTTTCGCCACATCGGCTTGCAACCCGGCGCCTGGGCGTGTTGGCGTTGCGAGGGCGCCATCGCGTCGCGTGGGCAGCGCGAGCCGGTTCATGCCGGCTTTGGCCGCTTTTGCGCATGCGTCGAACGGACCATGTCGATTTCATCGTAATGAAACCTGGCGCGGCTATAAAGGGCCGATGAACCGTCTGGATCAGAGTGTGGCAGGGCTGGTGCGCGCTGCGGACGCCAGTGCCGCCGCCGGTGCGCACGAGGCCACTGATGCAGGTGCCGAGAACCCCCTGCACCGCTTGTTCGGCTGGGCCTGGCGCATCGCGCTGATTGGGTTTCTGGTCGCGCTGGTCAGCCCGCCTGCCAACGCCGAGGCGGCCATGCCTGCAGCGGCAAGTGCTGCCTGGTTCAGCGTTCGCTGAGCACCTGCACCACGCGCGAAAGCGCGCGTTCATAGAGTTCATCCAGTGGCAGGCGGGCGGGGGCATCGTTGGCCGTCGGCGGCATGGTGGCGCCGCTTGCGCGCAAGCGCGAGGGCAGCACCGCGTGTGCGCCGCCGCCCTCTGCCTGGGTGGTGACGGCGATCAGGCGGCCGCCGTTGTCGAAAAGCGCGCCGCCGCTGGCGCCTGCGGGCAGGGCCTGGCCTGGCAGGTGCAGCCCGGGCTGACTTGCGGGGCCACCCACAAAGCCGATGCGCAACATCGGCCAGGCGGGCGTTTCGCCCTGCGTGACGTAGGCAACGGTGAATGCGGGCGAGCCCGGAAACGGGTCGCGTGCGGGCATGGCAAGCGCGGGTCCGGCAAGCGCAAGCGGCGTGTCCAGTCGCAACTCGGCCAAGCCTGATGGCGCGTCGCGATGCGTGATGCGGGCACCTGTGGTGCGGCCCAGGCCATCGCGAACCCAGACGCGTTCATGGCCCGCGATTGCGGCAGTCGCCGTCAACACCGTCGCCGGGTCCACCAGCACGCCGCTTGCGAGTCCGCGGAAGCGGGCCGGCAGGGCCGGCAGGCCGGCGGCGGCGCGCGGCAGCGGCGCGAAGCGCGCCGGCGTTTGCAGCAGCACGCCCGCCGGTTGCGGTTGCGCCGCATGCAACAGCTCGCGTGTGGCCAGCAGCACCGCGTCGGTCGGCAGGCGCTCCAGGGCACGTTCCAGCGTCTCCTGCGCCACGCGCGGCTGGCCGCTCAAATGCAGCAGCCAGGCATACATGCCGGCGCCGGCACCGTTGTCCTGGTGAACGCCGGCGATATGCGCGGCAAACGCCAGGGCGCGGCGGAATTCACCTGCCGCAAGCATGGCGCGCAACTGGCCCAGTTCGGCGTCGGCCTCATGCGCCATTTGGCCGGCGCGCTCGAACCATTCCTCGGCGTCGCGCGGGTTGCCCGCGGCCAGCGCGGCTTCGCCCTGACGCAGCAGGTCCAGCCGCGCGGCCGTGGTTCTAGGGCCGCTGAAGCGCAGCGTCTGGCGCGGCGCTTCGAGGGCCACCGCGATGCCCGGGAGAAAGAAGGTGGCGATCAGTGCCCGGCGGATGCGAAAACTCATTGTGCTGCGATCCTGTGCATGAAAAGCAAAAGGCCCGGCGCATGTCGCGAAAGGCCTTGCACGCCAGCCGGCCGCAAGGCGTGCGGCCGGCTACGCCAAGGTTTCAAGGCAGCAGCGTGATGCGCGGCTTTTGCAGGTTTGCAGCCGCCGGGTTGTACGGTGCCAGCGGTGGCAGCGCGGTGGCGTTGAAGCCGGCCAGGTAAGCCGCCAGGGCGTCGATATCCTGTGCCCCGCCCAACAGGTCGGTACCGCCTACGAAGGTGGTGAAACCGTCGCCGCCGGTGGCGATGAAGTTGTTGACCGTGACCCGGTAGGTCTTGGTGGGGTCGGGAACGCTGCCATCCGGATTGACGATCTGCTCGATCACGCTGCCGCTATTGACGTCCACCAGGCGTACGTTACTGATGCGCGAGTCGCAAGCCAGAGCCGGGTTGCGGCTGTACTTGAAGCCGGCCGACGGAATCAGGATGCGTGTGCCGCTCTGGCCGCGGCAGCCGGCAGTCTGCTGTTCCAGCGCATGCTTGATTTGCTGCGCCGTAAGCGTCATGGTCACCAGGCTGTTGCCGAAGGGCTGCACGGTGAAGGCTTCGCCGTAGGTCACATTGCCGTTGCCCTCGCCTACCAGTTGCGGGAAGGTGAAGCCGGGATTGCGCACCCCGCCCGGGTTCATGAAAGCGATCACCGCCTCGCCGAAGCCCACCGGCTGGGTTGCCGCCAGTTGCGAATCGGCGATCAGCTCGCCGGCTGGCATGTTGCCGGCGCTGTCGGCGCTGTTGGGCAGCGCGACGGTGATCGAGCCGATCACCTGATCGGCGATCGGCGACACCAGTGCGTTGTAGCCGCTGACGATAGCGGCCACAGCGGCGTTGGGCGGCAGCGTCGGATCGTTGCGCACCACCAGGCGGTTGGTCGGCCGCACGTCGATGATGTCGCGCGTAGCGGGGTCGATATCGACGTCGATGTCAGTCAGGATGCGGCCAAAGGCGCTGGAGCTGGTGACCGGGATCAGGCGCCCGGCGGCGTTGGCAAGCCCGGTCGGGCGCGGCGTGTTGATGGCCACGCCGGGATTGACAAAACCGCTACCACTGGCGGCGGTACCGGTCACGTCGACGGTGTTTTTCGAGCAGTTGTAGGCCGCATGGGTGTGACCGCTGATCACCAGGTCTACGGCGTTGTCCAGGCGTGCCACGATCTTGCCGATGTCCGAATCCAGCGTGCCGTTGGCGCTCTTCAAGTCGCGGGTGCAGCCGTTGATGCCGCCCAGGTTCGGGCCTTGCTGGAAACCGCCCTGGTGCACCAGCACCACGATGGCCTCGATGCCGATTGCGCGCAGGCGCGGCACCAGGGCGTTGACGGTATCGGCCTCGTCCTTGAATTCAAGTCCGGCCACGCCGGCAGGGGTGACGATGGTGGGTGTGCCCTTCAAGGTCATGCCGATGAAAGCGACGCGCACGCCATTGAAGGTTTTGACCCCATAGGCCGGCAGCAGGGTGCGGCCGGTGGCGGTGGAAATCACGTTGGCCGAAAGCCAGCGGAATTTTGCACCTTCAAAGGGCACCGGGGTGCCGACCGCAGCACCCTTGCAGCTGTTGGGATCGACCACACCGTTGGTCATTTTGCAACCGCCTCTTTGCAGGCGCAGCAGTTCGGCCGAACCCTTGTCGAATTCGTGGTTGCCCACAGCATTGAATTCCAGGCCGATGCGGTTCAGGGTTTCGATCGCCGGCTCGTCGAAGAACAGCGCCGATATCAGCGGGGTGGCGCCAATGAAGTCGCCGGCACCCACCACCACGTTGAGCGGGTTCTGCGACTTGAGCCTGGCCACATGTGCGGCCATGAACTCGGCGCCGCCCACCGGCGGGCGCGCCGGGCCGGCGATCGAGGTGTCGACACTGAAGGTGCCGGGCGACGCCAGGTTGCCGTGGTAGTCATTGAAGCCGATGATCTTGACGGTGATCGGCGGTTTGGCCGGTGCTACGGCCACGGCCAGGGCGGGTTGCGCCAGGCCGAGCGCCAGGGCTAACGCGCCCAGGCTTGTACGGAGTGTCGATTGCATTTGGTGTCCTCTCGAAAGGCTTGCAGCGGCGGCCGCGTACGCATCAGGCGGGCGGCGCCGCGATGGATGCTTCAGGCGCGGCGGCGGACGATCGAACCGATCAGGCCCAGGCCTGCGAACAACATGGCCCAGGTGCCGGGTTCCGGCACTGCGGTGAGCATCAGCGCACCGGTGGTGACATTGAGCGGTGCACCGCCGCCGGCGGCTTGCAGCAGGTCGCCGGTCACGATATAGCTGCCGGGCGCGAGCAGGGTGTTCAAGCGGCTGTAGTCGCTGTTGGCCCAGGCCGCGTCGTAGTCGTTAACGACCGAGGTCGGGTGCGAGTTGACGGCCGCGCCGGTGGTCAAGCTTGTGATGCCGCCGCCATTGTCGATCGCCACGTTGAAGCGGTCACCGGCGAAGCCGGCATCGATCACGCGCAGGTAGGTGGGGGTGTTGAGGATGAAGGAAAACGACAGGGCTTCGCCGAAGTTGTCGCCGATGTCGATCCAGCCGGTGCCGCCGTTGGCCGACGAAAAATCGTCGATGTCGAATGCATACCACTGGTCGTTTTGCGTGACGCTGACCGTGACGGCCTGTGCGCCGAACGATGCGGCCAGCGCCAGCGTGGCGGCGGCTGCGAGTGTTGCGAATTTGTGCATGTGAATCCCCTGGTTGCGCGCGCATCGGACAACGATCGCTGCTGAGTCGCATTGTGGGAAGCACGGGCCTGCGCATCAATCGCGCTGGCGTGACGCGATAAAGAAATTTCGTGGGCAGATTGGCACGGATGGATGGTCCGAACGGACTATCACGGGCATCGGCTACATTCATTTGCGCGGGTGCGCAGAATAGCCTGCGCCGCTTGTTCGGCTGGGCTTGGCGCATCGCGCGGATTAGTTTTCTGGCGGAGCAGGTCAGCCCGCCTGCGCATGCCGATGCGGCCATGCTTGCAGTGTCAAGTGCGGTGTGGTTCAGCGGGCGCTTAGCGCCTGCAGCGCGCTCGAACGTGTGGGAATGGTGCCGGGCGTGTTGCGAAGTGGTGATTGCGAGTCCGCCGGTGGTGTTCGAGGTGGACATCGATCGGGTGTAGGGCGCTTTGTGCAAAAAAGGGAAGCGCTGGGCATCAATCGCGGCCGCACGTCGCGTGAAACGCATTGCATGCGCGGATTGGCAGCCGGACCTGAGCCGCGCGGACTATCGCTTGCCGCAACACCTTCACATTTGAGTGCGCATGGTCCGATCGGTACATCCGACATCGATTTACGTTCACCAGATTGTCACGTTTGATGGCTATAAATGCATGGAAGCTACGGGGCATAAACGCTAGCTGCGCTGGTTGCTGCTTTTCCGATGCTGCGCGACAGGGGAGCCACATGAAACCAGACGAGTCGGATGTTCGTCGCGGGAATGATGCCGGCCTGCGAAGCGGTCGCGTCGTGTCGTTTCTTCAATTGCTCGTGGTCTTGTTGAGCAGTCTGGCGGCTATGCCGCTGGTTTCCGCGCAAGCCGTATTCGGCTGGAACTGGGGACCAAACCCCTATTCGAAGTCGTTTTCTACTGTCGTGGAAAACCGGCCCCCACTTAGTCTGCCCTGGCGCATCTTCGATCATAAACATCGTTGCCCCGAACACTCTTACCGGGAACACGATGTATTTCAGCAGCGGCTACTGGGAATTTGTCGGAGGCGGCTATCAGTGCATCGAAGGTGCCGGCTCGACCAGTCACGGAATGACTATCACGATGGTATGTCCGGAGGGTGTCGCGCGCGGCCCTTCGGTAGGCACATGCCAATGCCCGGCCGGCAAGAAATTTCAAGAATCACCGCCAAGTTGCGTTGACGAGTGCCCCGTCGGTAGCAAGCCCGACGGCACCTCAGTGTGTAAACCACAAGGCGATGATCCAGGAAACAACGGCGGCTGTCCCGAAGGCACTTGCCAGGTAGGAAACCCCATCAATCCGGGTGCCGGCATCAAATTTGAACGAGTTCCCCTGTATCGCGGCAACGGACCTTATCCGCTGGTCGTCGACCTCGTCTACAACTCGCGGTCGACCACAAGCACCACGCCTGCAATCAAGCACGCATGGACGGGCGGCTTTGGCAACGCCTGGATAGCCTCGCATCACAAAGTGCTCAAGGCAGCCATGGTCGCCAGCCTTGCGGGTTTCGAAGTTCCCGGTTCTGCGGACATTCAACGCGCCGACGGCAAGATCATCACTTTTTTCCGTACCGCGAACACCAACGAATACGTTGCTGCCATTCCGGCGTTCACCGACAAACTCACCCGTCTGATCGAAAGCGGACACTTCGTCGGCTGGCGCTATGCCAATAGCGCCACCGATGAAACCGAGTTCTACGACCCGGCTGGCTCGTTTCTCTACATGACCAATCGCCAGGGCCTGGCGCAGTCGATCGGCTATGCCGACGGCCAGGGTGGCTTCTACTACGCGGCCAATTCATCGACCGCGCCGCAAGCGCACCCGGCCGCCTATCTAGCGCCCGTGTGCACGCCGCCTTCAGCAGGCTGGCATCTTGCCGCCGGTGGCACACCGCCTGCCGGGCGCGTGTTGTGCATGAGCGACCCGTTCGGCCGGCAACTCAACTTCCGCTACGACGCGCAAGCCCGCATCATCGCCATCTCCGACCCGGCCGGCCACCTGATCGAAATCGCATATGACGGGGAAACAGCGGAACGCTGGAATGGCGCCAGCGACCCGTTACCCAATCTGCTGACCCGCATAAGCGGCGCCGATTTCGCCGAAAGGACATTGCATTACAACGAGCGCGAACACATCAACAGCAACATTGGCTGCCCGATCCCCTTGACCAAAGGCCTGCCGGAACAGCTCACCGGAACCAGCGACAGTCTCGGCCAGCGTATTCGCACCTGAAGCTACGACTGCCAGGGCCGCGCCACCGGCAGCGGCAAGGGCGACGGCAGCATCGACAAATCCACCCTCGCCCACGACACCCCCGCGCCCGGCCAGGTGACCCTGACCGAGGATACCGCCGCCGGCAGCACCACGCGGGTACTCAACTTCACTACTCAAAACGGCATCGTCAGGGCCACCGGAACTACGGCACCTTGCATCGACTGCGGCCCCAGCGCCGCCATCACCTACGACATCAACGGCTTCGTCGCCAGCCGGATCGACTGGATCGGCAACCTGACCTGCTACACCAATGACGCCCGAGGGCGCGAGACGAAGCGGATCGAGGGCTTGAGCGGCACCGCCTGCCCGCCAATCCCCCAACAATTCAAGCCCGAAAGCCGTACCATCACCACCGACTGGCATGCCGATTGGCGCCTGCCAGTGCGCGTGGTCGAACCGCTGCGCACCACGTTCTACACCTACGGCGCGGCCAACGACCCCAACCAAGGCAATCGCGGCAGCCTTCTCAGCCAGTGTGCGGTGACCACCAGCGACGCCACCGGCGGCGCTGCCCCGCCCACCACCTGCAGCGGCGGCGCCACACGCACTACCACCTACACCTACACCGCGCTCGGGCAACTCGCCACCGTGGATGGGCCGCGCAACGAAGTGACCGACGTTGTCACCTTCACCTACCACGCCCTGGCTGACTCCGCCCCCGGCCGGCGCGGCAATGTCGCCACCATCACCAATGCGCTCGGCCACGTCACCCAAATTTCCACCTACAACGCCCACGGCCAACCGCTCGAGGTGGTCGATCCGAACGGATTGACCACGCAGCTTGCCTACGATAGCCGCCAGCGTCTGACCGCTCGCAATGTCGGTGGCGAAGTCACCGACTATCAATACGATTCCAACGGGCAACTCACGCGTGTCGACCTGCCTGACGGCAGCTCAATCCTCTACGCCTACGACACAGCCCAGCGCCACGAGACCGTGGCGGACCACCTTGGCAACCGCATCGAATACACCCTCGACGTGCGCGGCAATCGCACCCGCGAGGACATCTTCGATCCCGCCAGTATCCTGGCGCAGACCCGCCAGCGCGTGTACGACAGCTTGAACCGTCTCGCGCAGGACATCGGCGCGCAAAACCAGACCACCACCTACAACTACAACAACCAGGGCAACCTGACATCGATGGTCGACCCGCTCAATCGGACCACCACCAACGGCTATGACGCGCTCAACCGGCTGGTTGCCATGACCCAGCCAAGTCCGGGAGGGGGACAGCCCAATCCGGTGACCGGCTACTCCTACAACGGCCAAGACCGCATGACCGGCGTGCGCGATCCACGCAACCTCGCGACCACGTACGCCATCAATGGCTTCGGCGACACCACCCAGCAAGTCAGCCCCGACACCGGCACCATCACCCGCACCTTCGATAGCGCCGGCAATCTGCAGACCAGCACCGACGCCCGTGGCAAAGTCACGGCCTATGTCTATGACGCCCTGAACCGGTTGACCAGCATGGTCTACATCCAGGCAGCGGGTGCCGAACTCAAGACGGTGGCTTACCAATACGACCAGGGCCCGAATGGCGTCGGCCGGCTCACAGCCGCCATCGAAACCAGCGCCGCGGGCAGCGCCCTCAACAGCACCGCCTACGGCTATGACCTCAAAAGCCGCCTGACCTCCGAGACCCGCACGCTGGTGGGAAACACCGGCCCGTACACCACCACCTACGCCTACAACCAGACCACTGGCCAACGCACCGGCATGACCTACCCCGGTGGACGTACCCTGGTCTACGGCTATGACGCTGTGGGGCGCATCGCCCAGATCAGCACCACCGCCTCCGCAGCACAGGGCGGACAAACCGCCATCCTGGTCTCGAACGTCGCCTACCACCCTTTCGGCGGCGTCAAGTCCTACACCCTGGGCAACAACCGATTGGTCACCCGAACCCGTGACCAGGACGGCCGGATCAGCCAGTACACCCTGGGCGGCACCGGCTATGCCGTGATCTACGACGCCGCCAGCCGCATCACCGGACTGATGGATACAGCCAATGCCGCCAACAGCAACGCCTACACCTACGATAACCTCGACCGTCTGGTGTTAGCCGCGCTGCCAAGCGGCGGCTATTCCTACGGCTACGACCTCACCGGGAACCGGACGTCACGCGGCACCGGCTCCGGGACCAGCACATTCCTCAATGCTGGCACCAGCAACCGCCTGAACCAGATCACCGGCAGCACTCCACGCACCTTCAACTACGATGCCGCCGGCAACACGCTCGGCGACGGTACCAGCAGTTACGTCTACGATAGCCGTGGCCGCATGACGCAGGCCACCAGCAGTGTGGGCGTCACCACCTATCAGGTCGACGCACAAGGTCGGCGCGTACGCAAGACCAACACCTCTCCCCTCATCGGCGATACCGTCTACCACTACGACAGCGCCGGCCGACTCATTGTCGAGACCGGACCCGACGGCAGCACCCGGCGCGAGTACCTGTATTTGCTCGATATTCCCGTCGGCGTCAGCGTTTCCAGATGAACACACGGGCGACCAAAACCTGGTTTCCAACCGATCGACCCCCGCGAACTGGAACCTGCATGAATCCCTGTCTGCGTGCTTTCGTCCGCTCGATCCAGTGGGCTTCTCTGGCGCTGCTGGTTGCTCTGCCCTTGAACAGCGCCTGGTCGGCCAACTGTTCTCCAGGCGTACAAATCGACACAAGCAACACCTTCACGCCATTCAGCCCCGATCAACGCGCCGAAATCCGCGGCGGCACGCCAGGTAGCGCGACCGACTGGGCCATCGCGTACGGCCCCCAAGTGTCGCAACCTGGCGGCGCGGCCACCAATAGCGTGTCGTGGATATCCGGGCAAACGAATGAATGGTCCCTAATCATCGACACCGATACCGGTTTTTCCTTGTTCGACCTCGGAAATTTCAACGGCTACGCTGATACATACCTCAACTATCTGCAGTCATTGCAGATGCGCACCGGGAATGCCGTGAAGATCACAGTCGCCGCCAGTGCGGGCCTTGGCAGTGCGAAGGCGGCGGTTACCTTGTTCGGCAACTCGATCACCAACAACGTGATGCCGAATCAAAACGCCAACAATACGCTCTTGACCTTGGAGACAGCCGGGAACAATCAGGCAAGCACTTCCTCGGCGACCCTTACTTATATGCCGGAGTACCCGAGCGCCGCTAGTAGAGGCGCGGGCGGCTGGGTGTGGATCCGCGGTCAAGTCAAGCTCACCTTCACTGGCGCGGCGCCCCCGCCTGGGGCGTTGCTGGATGTACGGATTCAGACCGGCAATGTGCAGTGCAGCGGAACCACCCAAGCTAGCCTGCACTACATCGAAGCCGATCATCTCAACACGCCGCGCCTGATTTCAAACATGGCGCAACAGACATTGTGGCGTTGGGACCAGACCGAGCCGTTCGGCGACATGCCGGCGAATGAGAATCCGTGGAACTTGGGCAAGTTCGAGTTCAACCTACGTTTTCCCGGACAGTATCGGGACCGGGAGACCAATCTCAGCTACAACTACTTTAGGGACTATGATTCGCATGCGGGGCGATATGTGCAATCAGACCCCATCGGGTTGGCTGGGGGGCTGAACACCTACAGCTATGT
>CAYYFR010000200.1:0-10427 GCA_964470865.1 uncultured Burkholderiales bacterium
GCGGCCGCATTGCGCGACCGCCCCGCAGCATCAAGCCTTCATCAATTCCGCAGCGCGTTTGACCGACTTGACGATATTGACATAGCCGGTGCAGCGGCACAGGTTGCCCTCAAGGCCCTTGACGATGTCGTCGTCGGTCGGGTTCGGGTTGTCCTTGAGAATGCCGACCGCCGCCATGATCATGCCGGGAGTGCAGAAGCCGCACTGCAAGCCGTGGCATTCGGTAAACGCCTGTTGCACCGGGTGCAGTTGGTCGCCGTTGGCCAGGCCCTCGATGGTCGTGATGTTGGCGCCATCGGCCTGCGCGGCCAGGATGGCGCATGACTTGACCATGCTGCCGTCAAGCTCGATGGTGCAGCAGCCGCATTGACTGGTGTCGCAGCCAACGTGGGTGCCGGTGAGTTTGAGTTCGTCGCGAATCAGGTCGACCAACAGGGTGCGGCCTTCGGCCTGGGTGGAAACCTGCTTGCCGTTGATGGTGAAATTGATCTTGTTCATGGCGGGAATCGAATCCTTGGGGGCTTTCAGCCGGTGATTTTCAGGACGGCGCGCTTGGTCATCACGGCCGCCAGGTGGGCGCGGTAGTCGGCGCCTGCATGCAGGTCGGCGATGCAGCCGCCATCGTCGACCTTCAAACCTTCCAATGCGGTTGCGGCGAAGTTCTTCGCCAGCGCAGCCTCGGCTTCGCTCCAGCGGAACACGCCGGACGCACCGGCGCCGGTGATCGCCACCCGCACCCCGCCGGCGGTATCGGCGACAAAGGCCGCCGCCATCGCATAGCCCGAAGCCGGATGGTGAAACTTGGAGTAAGCCGCGCGTTTGGGGATAGGGAAGCGAATCGCCTTGATGATCTCGCTTTCATCGAGCACGGTGGCAAACATGCCCTGAAAAAAGTCGGCAGCGGCGATTTCGCGCCGGGAGGTGATGATGGTCGCACCCAGTGCCAGTACCGCAGCCGGGTAATCCGCAGCCGGATCGTTGTTGGCCACCGAACCACCCAGGGTGCCGCGGTTGCGCACTTGTTGATCGCCGATCTCCAGCGCCAAAGCGGCCAGCGCCGGAATCGCCTTTTTCACCGCCGCCGAATTCGCCACTTCGACATGGCGCGTCAAGGCACCGATGGTGACGGAGTCAGCGCCGACACTGATACCTGTCAGTTCCTTGATGCCGCCCAAATCGATCAGGTGGGTCGGCTGGGCCAGACGTGCCTTGAGGGTTGGAATGAAGGTTTGCCCACCGGCCAGGAGTTTGGCTTCCGGGTTTTTCGCAAGCATCGCGCCGGCTTCCGCCAACGTGCCTGCACGCAGATATTCGAATGCGTACATCGTCTCTCCTTCAAAAAAAAATCGGTCAGGCCGCCTTGCGCGCGGCGTCTTTCAGCAAACGCCACAACACCACTGGCGTCACCGGCATCTGCAGATCGGCCACCCCGGCCGGGCGCACCGCGTTCATCAATGCGTTCATCAGGGCTGGCAAGGAACCCGAGCAACCCGATTCGCCCACACCCTTGGCGCCCATCAGGTTGGTCGCCGTCGGCACCGGATGCGACTCACGGGTGAAACTGCCCTTGAGCCAGTCGGCGCGCGGCATCGCGTAATCCATGAAACTGGCGGTCAGGAACTGCCCCGACTCACGGTCGTAGACCGCATGCTCGCCGAATACCTGGCCCCAGCCCTGCACCACGCCGCCGTGCACCTGGCCTTCGACTAACATCGGCTGCAGTACAGTGCCGAGGTCATCGACGGCGGTGTAACGCAACACGTCGGTAACGCCGGTTTCCGGATCGATCTCGATCTCCGCCACATGGCAACCATTGGGAAAGGTCATGCCCGACGAACCTTCCGCCTCGCAATCGAGTGGGTGGCCAGCATCGGCGCCCGCAGCCAGCTTGCGCGCGAGTTCGGTCAGGCCGATCGAGTGGCCGCCGCCGCTGAACACGCCGGCGACATATGCCACCTCCGTCACACCCAGAACGCCAGCCGCATGCGGTGTTGCCTTGGCAATCAGGGCCTGCGCCAGCAGCTTGAAGGCACTGCCCTGGCCCGCAGCAGTACGCGAACCACCGGTGCCGTTGCCCACCAGGCGATCGTATTTCGGATCGCTGGCACGATAGTGAATGGCGTCGGGAGCGATGCCCAGTTCACCGGCGAAGACGGTGACAAAAGTGGTCTCGTGCCCCTGGCCCGAACCACCGGCCATGCAGTGGATGGTGATACTGCCGTCACTGCCAATGCGCGCAAGCGTCTGGTCCTTGTTGAACACACCGGCGGCAGCCGCTTCCAGGTAAGAGGCGAAACCAATCCCCCGCAGCTTGCCGCAGGCTGCGCTTTGCGCACGGCGCGCCGGAAAACCCGCCCAGTCGGCCGATTTGAGGGCATGCGCCATCACCGCCGGAAAATCGCCGCTGTCATAGGTCGGCCCGGTCGCGGTCTTGTAGGGCATTTGCGAGGCCAGGATGAAATTGCGCTGACGCAATTCGACCGGGTCGAAGCCGTGTTCGGCCGCCGCCTGATC
Organism: uncultured Burkholderiales bacterium; assembly: GCA_964470865.1. Classification (GTDB taxonomy): domain Bacteria; phylum Pseudomonadota; class Gammaproteobacteria; order Burkholderiales; family JAEUOS01; genus JAEUOS01. The sequence goes on from CAYYFR010000200.1 coordinate 2,515, forward strand.
GACCAGCCGCTCGATTGCATAGGCGATGTCGGGCCGGCCCGCGCCGCGATAGGCGGAGATCGGGGTGGTGTTGGTGTACGCCAGCTGCGAGCGCACAAACACCGTCGGTACCCGATACACGCCGTGCGAGGTGATCGACACATTCTGCGTGCCGATAAAGGCGCCGAACGGGCCCGCATAGGCGCCCAGGTCAATGCTGTCGGTCCAGCGGAAGGCGAGAAAATTGCCGACCGCGTCCAGCGCCACTTCACCAGTCAGAGTGAGGGCCCGGCCGTGGTAGTCGGACAGGAAGGTATCGCTGCGCGAGCCGCTCCACTTGACCGGGCGACCCAGGGTCTTGGCCGCCAGCATCGACATGAAATACTCGGGATAGGGCGTGCCGCGAATGCCGAAACTGCCGCCCACATCCTCGACGATGAGGTCAACGCTTTTGGCCGGCAGGCCGGTGATCTGCTCGATATGGCTGCGCGCACCTATCAGGCCTTGCGAAGGGGCATGCAGGGTGTAGCGGTCGGCAGCGGCGTCATATGCCGCCAGACAAGCGCGCGGTTCCATCGGGTTGCACACCAGGCGCTGGCTGTCGACCGTCAGCTTGGTGACATGATGCGCCTGTGCGAATGCGGCTGCGGTCGCCGCTTCGTCGCCGTGCTCGTGCACATAGGCGAGATTGCCTTCGATGTCGTCATGCACCCGCGGCGCGCCGGCTGCAACCGCGTCGGCAAAGGTCACCACCGCCGGCAAATCCTCGTACGCCACCTCGATCAACTCGGTGGCGTCCTGCGCCTGGGCCGCCGATTCGGCCACCACGAAGGCGATGGCTTGGCCGACATAAGCCACACGCTCATGGGCCAGCACCGGATAAAACGGTTTTTTCATCGGCTGGCCATGCTTGTCTTTCGAGGCCACTCCGCCGACGATCGACTTGAAACCGGCGCGCAGGGCGTCGGCGTAGGTCAGCACCGCCTTGACACCGGGCGCGGCAAGCGCCTGGGTGGTGTCGATGCGCACAATGCGCGCGGCGGCCTGCGGCGAGCGCAAAACGGCGGCATGCAACTGCTGCGGCAGATTCCAATCGGTGGCGTAGCGACCCTGACCGGTGATCAGGCGCAGGTCTTCCCGGCGCGAGGCTTGCATAGATGAACGAGGCTTGTCAGCGAGTTGGTGGGTGACTCATGAGTTTACTTCAATTGGTGTTATCCCTGCCAAAGAACGTACTCCAGGGCGCTCGGAAATCGGGCAAAATCCGCGACGACGCGGTTTTCCTCTCGCGCAATCAAACCACTACGCGGTCCGTTGTCGCCAACGGCGATGGGTCGGCCCGCGCATGAGATCGATGCATCCTTTTCTGTTTATCGCAGGCCTCACGGCGTTGATCGCCGGAGCGGAATTGCTGGTGCGGGGTGCCTCGCGCCTGGCGCTGTCCTTTGGCGTTTCAGCGCTGGTAGTCGGCCTGACCGTGGTCGCCTTTGGTACCAGCACGCCCGAATTGGCCGTTGCCATCGGCGAGCGCTTGACGGGCGCACCGACATTGCCGTCGGCAATGTGGTGGGCAGCAATATGTTCAACCTGCCCGGATGCCTTGGCGTGACCGGCCTCATCGCGGCCAGTGGTTTGCCGATCGCGCAATCGCTGCTCAATTTCGATCTCTGGGTGATGCTTGCCACCGCTTTCGCCTGTCTGCCGATCTGCCTCTCCGGCCGCGCGATCGCGCGCTTCGAAGGCGCGCTTTTCCTCGGCTGCTACGTGGCCTATGCCACTTACCTGATTCTGGCGGCACAGGCGCATGATGCCTTGCCGGCCATGAGCCTGGCGCTGGCCGGCTTCGGGTTGCCTATCACGCTGGTCACACTGGTCACGCTGGTCACACTGGTCGTGGTGGCGCTGCGCCAGCCGCCACCGCGGTCGCATCGATGAACGCGGCCCTATACCTGCCCTGGCTGGCGGCGGCGCCCTTCGGCGGTGCGTTGCTGCTCGCATTCATGGGCAACAGTCGGCGCCGTTGCGCAGCATGGCTGGCCGGTGCGGTTACGCTTGCCACATGCGCTTTGGTGGCAGCGCTGGCGCCCGCGGTGTTCGCCGGCGAAATCCTGCGCTGGTCGGTCGACTGGGTGCCGGCACTGGGCCTTTCGTTCGGCTTCCGGGTTGACGGCCTGGCCTGGATGTTCGCGCTGCTGATCTCGGTGATTGGCGCGTTGATCGTCCTGTATGCCGCCTACTACCTGCATCAGGGGGACCCGCCGGCGCGCTTTTTCATGTTCCTGCTGCTTTTCATGGGCGCGATGCAGGGCGTGGTACTGGCCAGCAACCTGATTCTCCTGGTGGTGTTCTGGGAGTTGACCAGCCTGACCTCGTTCCTGCTGATCGGCTACTGGGCCCATCGTGCGGACGCACGTGAGGGCGCGCGCATGGCGCTGGCGGTGACTGGTGCCGGCGGGCTGTGCCTGTTGGCAGGCGCACTGTTGCTGGGCCACATCACAGGCAGCACCGAACTGGACGTCATCCTCAAATCGGGGGATCTGATTCGCGCCCACCCGATGTATGTACCGGCACTGGTGCTCGTGCTTTTGGGCTGCTTCACCAAGAGTGCGCAGTTTCCGTTCCACTTCTGGCTGCCGCACGCGATGGCCGCGCCCACACCGGTATCGGCCTACCTGCACTCGGCCACCATGGTCAAGGCCGGGGTGTTCCTGCTGGCACGCCTGTACCCGGCGCTGGGCAATAGCGAACCCTGGTTCTGGATCGTTTCGCTCACCGGTCTGGCCACCCTGTTGCTGGGCGCATGGGTGGCCTTGTTCAAGCACGATCTCAAGGGCCTCCTGGCCTACTCGACCATCAGCCATCTGGGTCTGATCACCCTGCTCATGGGGCTGGACGAACCGCTGGCGGTGGTGGCGGCGGTGTTCCACATTCTCAATCACGCCACCTTCAAGGCGTCGCTCTTCATGGCCGCCGGCATCATCGATCATGAAACCGGGTCGCGCGACATGCGCAAACTCAACGGCTTGTTGAAATTCATGCCGCTCACCGGCGTGCTGGCAATGGTCGCTGCTGGCGCGATGGCAGGTGTACCGCTGCTCAACGGTTTTTTGTCCAAGGAGATGTTCTTTGCCGAAACCGTGGCCAAGGAGGGGCATGCGCTGATGCAGTGGCTGCTGCCGATCGGCGCCGGCTTGGCTGCCATGCTGTCGGTCGCCTACAGCATGCGCTTCGTCCACGATGTGTTTTTCAATGGCCAACCGGTGGGCCTGACCAAGACGCCGCATGAACCGCCGCGTTTCATGCTGGTCCCGGTCGCGGCGCTGGTCGTGGTCTGCATCGTGGTCGGCGTGGCGCCGCAGTTGACGATCGCTCCTCTGTTGGCCGTTGGCGCGCAGGGCGCGCTGTACGGCGGCTTTGCCGGAACCTTGCCGGACTACACGCTCGCGGTCTGGCACGGCTTGAATCTGCCCCTGGCGATGAGTGCGTTGGCGCTGGTCGGCGGCCTGGTGCTTTATTTCGGCTTGCAACGCGCAGTCAACCTGCATCTGTTCGACCACACGCCGGCCACGCCAAAGCGCGGCGGGCGCGACCTCTTCAACGGCTCCCTGGCGCGCGGCGTGGCGCTGGCAATGCGCGCCACCACCGGCTTGCAGTCCGGCAGCCTGCAAAGCTACCTGCTGCTGCTGGTGTTGTTCGCGCTCGCCGCAGGCTGCCTGCCCTGGCTGGGCCACGATTCGCAAGTCGCAAACACCGCGCGTACGGTGGTCGCCCAACCCGCAGTCAGTCTTGCCTTTGTGCTGGTCTGGGCGCTCGCCATCATCGCCACACTGGCCACGGTGGTACTGCATGCGCGACGCTTCACAGCGCTCCTTCTGCTGGGCGCGGTCGGGCTGACCGTGAGCCTGGCGTTCGTGTATTTCTCCGCGCCTGACCTGGCGCTGACCCAGATACTGGTGGAAATCGCGACACTGATCCTGATGTTGCTCGGGCTGCGCTGGCTGCCGGCCAAATCGGCGCCCAGCGTCACCGACAGCAGGGCGCGGCGCTGGCGCGACGCACTGGTGGCAGGCAGCGCCGGCCTGGGTGTGGCGGCGCTCGCTTGGGGGGTACTCGAACTGCCGTTCGATTCCATCTCGCCCTACTACCTGGAAACCACCAAACTACTGGGCGGTGGTGCCAATGCCGTCAATGTGATCATCGTCGACTATCGCGGCTTCGACACCATGGGCGAGATCACCGTGATGGGCATCGCTGCCCTGATCGTCCATGCTCTCCTCGTGCAATGGCTGCCGCGCGCCGCCGGCGCGCCGCTCCCGGGCGCCGGCGCCGGCCATCCATTGATGCTGGCACTGACAAGCCGCCTCTTGCTGCCACTGGCGGTGATGATCTCGATCTACCTGTTTCTGCGCGGCCACAACCTGCCGGGTGGCGGATTTATCGCCGGCCTGGTCCTGGCGATCGCGCTGATCATGCAGTTTGTCGCCAATGGTTATGCCTTCGCCGGCGCCCGCAGTGCGACCGACTACCACGGCTGGATCGGCGCCGGCCTCCTGATCGCCGGCGCAACCGGCATCGCCAGCTGGTGGTTTGCGGCGCCGTTCCTGACCAGCACCTATGACTATCCGCTATGGCCACTGGTGGGCGCGGTGCCGCTGGCAAGCGCATCGCTGTTCGACCTGGGGGTGTTTCTCACCGTTGTCGGCGCCACCATGGTGATGCTGCTTGCCCTGTCGACCCCGCGTGCGTCCGGCGCCATGATGGAGGCGGCCCGATGATGAATTTCCTGATCGCAACCGGCCTGGGCACCCTGACCGCCGGCGGCATCTGGCTGATGCTGCGCGCTCGCACCTTCGATGTGATCATCGGCCTGACCTTGCTGGGTTACGCGGTCAACCTCTTCATCTTCTTCATGGGTCGTCTGCGCGTGGGCGCCGCGCCCATCATGGTCGATGGCGTGGCGCCAAGCCTTGCCAACTACGCCGACCCCTTGCCACAGGCGTTGGTATTGACGGCGATCGTGATCGGCTTCGCCATGACGGCGGTACTGCTGGTGATCGCCTTGCGCAGCCATGCCGATTGCGGCAGCGATCATGTCGACGGTGCGGATGTGCCCGCACCGACGGCCGCCGCCCCCCGCTCCCGAGACACGCCATGAGCTGGCCGCACTGGATCGTCATGCCGATCATCCTGCCACTGATCAGTGGCGCGGTGCTGCTGCTGGCGGCCAGGCGCGCGCCGGCATTGGCGGCGCGTTTCGCACTGGCGGCCACCGCGCTGTTGCTGGCGATTTCCATCGGACTCCTGGCCCGCGCCGATGGCGGAAGCATCAGCGCCTACCTGCTGGGCAACTGGCAGGCGCCGTTCGGCATCGCCCTGGCGCTCGACCGCCTGACCGCGCTGATGCTGGTGCTGACTGCCACGGTCGCCATGGCGGCCCTGATCTACGGTTGCGGCGGCGATGACCGGCGCGGCGCGCATTTCCATGCCCTGTTCCAGTTCCAGTTGATGGGCTTGAACGGCGCTTTTCTGACTGCGGACCTGTTCAACCTGTTTGTTTTTTTCGAGGTGCTGCTGATTTCCTCGTATGGCTTGTTGCTGCACGGTGCCGGCGCGGCGCGGCTGCGCGCGGCAACCCACTATGTCAGTTTCAACCTGGCCGGCTCGGCGCTGTTTCTGATCGCCGTCGCCCTGCTGTACGGGCTGACAGGCACTCTCTCCATGGCCGATCTGGCCGTGCGCCTTAGCCAATTGCCGGCGGACCGCACCCTGCTCGCACACAGCGCCGCGCTCTTGCTGCTGGTGGTGTTTTTCGTCAAGGCGGCCTTGTTGCCGCTGTATTTCTGGCTGCCAGCCACCTACGGCGCGGCGTCGGCCCCGGTGGCGGCCCTGTTCGCCATCATGACCAAGGTAGGGATTTATGCGGTGCTGCGCGTCACCACCCTGATGTTCGGCGCCAGCGCCGGTAGCCTTACCGCTGTCGCCAGCCCGTGGCTGCCCGCGCTGGCACTTGCCACCATCGCACTGGGTGCCATCGGCGTTCTCGCCGCCCAGCATTTGCGCGCACAGATCGGCTGCCTGATCGTTGCTTCCGCCGGTACCCTGCTGCTGGCAGTTGGCCTGGCGCGCCCCGACACGGTGGCCGCAGGCCTGGTTTACATGGTCAACAGCACGCTGGCAGCAGCCGGCCTGTTCCTCCTGGCCGATCGCATCGGCTACGCGCGCGCAGGCGCCGGCGACGCCCTGCGCGCGGCGGCCTTCGACGCCACGCGCACGGCGCAGGCGGTGCTGTTCTTCGCGCTGGCCGTCGCCGCCGCCGGCGTGCCGCCACTGGCCGGTTTCATCGGCAAGGCCATGCTGCTCAAGGCTGCCGGCACTACCGCCTGGGCGCTCTGGGTGATCAGTATCGTGCTTGCCGGCAGCCTGCTGCTGATGGTGTCGTTCGCACGCAGCGGCTCGGTCCTGTTCTGGCGGCCGGCCGGCGCCTCGCCCGGCGCGCCGCCGGGCGGCGCACAGCGCCTGGTCGCGCATCACCGCGCCCATGGCGCGGCCCTGCTTGCCCTGTGCGGGCTGCTTGTCATGTGCAGCGTGTACGCCGGCCCGCTATCACGCTACACCGCCGCCACCGCACAACAGTTGTTCGAGCCGCGCACCTACATTGCTGCGGTACTCGGTACACGCCCGGTAGCGGCCGCGATCGATGTGCGGCGCGAGATGCGCGAGGCCGCCAAGCCTGGGGATGCCGCCAAATGACCCGCCTTCTGCCTGCCCCCCTGATTTCCCTGCTGCTGTTCCTGATGTGGCCGGTACTCAATGATTCATGGTCGCAGGGCCACCTGCTGCTGGGCGCCGCGCTTGCGCTGGCAATTCCCTGGTTTACCGATGCGTTGCGCGCGGAGCGGCCGAGACTCAACCAACCGCTTGCGATCGCGCGACTCACCGGCGTAGTCATGTGGGATATCGTGCAATCGAACATCGACGTCGCAAAGCGCATCCTCGGCCCGGAAGCGGCGATCAAGCCCGGCTTCGTCAAGGTGCCGCTGTCGATTCGCGATCCGCACGGCATCGCCACCCTGGCCACCATCATCACCATGACGCCCGGTACGCTGTCGGCCGATCTCGACGCCGACCGCAGCCATCTGCTGATTCACGCCTTCAACTTAGACGATGAAGCGGCGCTGATCGATGCCATCAAGACCCGCTACGAGGCACCGCTGATGCGCATTTTTTCGACGGAGAATCAATGAGCCTCACCGCCACCATCCTGCCGTGGGCCATCGGCGCCTTCGCACTGGCCTTGGCGCTCAACGGCTGGCGCCTGTTGCTGGGGCCCGGCATGGCCGATCGCATCCTTGCACTTGACACTCTCTACATCAACACCCTCGCGCTGTTGGTTCTGCTGGGCATCTGGCGGGACAGCAAGGTGTACTTTGAAGTCGCGCTGCTGATCGCCATGCTGGGCTTCGTCGGCACCGTTGTGCTGTCCAAGTACCTGCTGCGCGGCGATATCGTGGAGTGAACGCCATGCAAAACCTGCCGCTCTGGCTTGACCTGCTGCTGGCTGCCCTGATTGTCGCCGGTGTTGCTTTCGCATTGATCGGTTCGTGGGGGCTGGCCAAACTGTCGGACTTCTACCTGCGCCTGCACGGCCCCACCAAGGCCACCACCCTGGGGGTGGGCGGGGTTTTGATCGCTTCGGCGCTGTGGTTCACCTACAAAACCGGCGTACCGAGTCTCAACGAACTCTTGATAACCCTGTTTCTTTTCCTCACCGCACCGGTATCGGCGCATTTGCTGATCAAGGCGGCACTGCACCTGGAACAGTCACGCGCCAAGGGGAGCGCAATCCCCCCCACCTCGCCCCGGCCAGGTCCCAGGGGCCGCTAGCGCGTCCACGGCGCGGCGGTGCCGGGCAGGATGCCGTACTTGCGCCCGGC
>CAYYFR010000201.1:0-10387 GCA_964470865.1 uncultured Burkholderiales bacterium
CGGCGCCGGCACGGGCGACGTGATCATCGGGCGTAGCGGCGGTCCCACCGACGTGCTGCTGCGCAGCGCCAGCGGCGACATCGATTTAGCCGCCGGACGCAATGTGCAACTTCTCAACGCCAATGCGGTGATCTACACCACCGGGGCGGGCACCACGCTTGCCAACGTGAACACGGTCAACAATCCGCTGGGCAATTCCTTCGCCAGCGGCGGCGGTGATGTGCGCATCGCCGCCGGCAACGATGTGCTCGGCGCGGCCAGCAACCAGATGGTGAGCAACTGGCTGTACCGGCGCCAGACTGTCTCCCCCACCAATCCGCAAACCGCCTGGTGGGTGCGTTACGACAACTTCCGCCAGAACGTCGCCACTTTCGGCGGCGGGGACGTCACCGTGAGCGCCGGCAACGATGTGCGCAACCTGTCGGCAGCGGCGGCCACCACTGCGCGCCTGCCCGGCACCAGCGCCGGCGCCGCAGCACTGGTCGTGCAGGGCGGCGGGGATGTGAGCGTGCGCGCCGGCCGCGATATCGCCAGCGGCACCTTCCATGTCGGGCGCGGCAATGGCGTGCTTGAGGCCGGGCGCGATGTGGGCAGTGCCCGCACCCAGGGCGTCAATCCGGTGTTTCCGGTGCTCGCGCTGCAGGACGGCAGTTTCGATGTCGCCGCCGGGCGCAATCTGCGCATCGACGGCGTGTTCAATCCCACCATGCTGGTGCAGGCGACCAACAACGCCGGCAACTCTTCGACCCGTACGGCATTTTCGACCTATGTCGAAACTGCAGCGGTGCGTCTGGCCGCCGCCACCGGCAACCTCGATATACGCAATGCCGCCGACACGCTGCGCCAGGTGGCCTCCTCGGCCACCGCTGGCGTGGCGGGCCTGCCGATCAACGCCCAGGGTGACTCGCTGGGCAGCAGCGCTTTTTCGTTCTACCCCGGCACGCTCGAGGCGAGCGCGTTCGCCGGTGATCTCAACATCGGCCAGACCAGCCTGATGCCGGCGGCCAGGGGTCAACTCAACCTGCTGGCCGCCGGGGGCGTCAGCGCCGCGCAGGGGGTGGTGATGGGCGACAACGCGGTCAGCGCGGTGCGCAGTGCGACCAACGCCACTGCCGGCAGCCTGGCGCGCCTGATCAACCCGCGCATCGCCGCCGGCCATGATCCGGAACTGCTGCACGACGACGACCCGCTGCCGGTGCGCATCATCGGCGCGGGCGGGGACGTAAGCGGCGTGTTCAACCTGGCGAAGGCGACGCGTCTGGTCGCCGGGCGCGATGTCAGGTCGCTGACCCTGTTCGGCCAGAATGTCGTCGAGTCCGATACCACGCTGATCCGCGCCGGCCGCGATTTCGATGCGCGTGGCGGCGGCCTGGTGGAAATCGGCGGTCCGGGCCAGGTGGTAGTCAAGGCCGGGCGCAATGTCGACCTGGGCATCTCGTCGGGGCTGGTGACGCGTGGCAACCTGATCAATCCCTTTCTGCCGGACGGCGGCGCCGGCCTGAGCGTTTTGGCCGGCGTGGCCGGCACGCCGGACTACGCGGCCGCCGCGGCGCGCTACCTGCCCGCGTACGGCGCATTGACCGCCACGGTGCTGCGCCTGGGAGAAGCGAACACCGCGAAGTATCTGCCGGAGATCACCCAATTCATGCGTTCGCGCAGCAGCGCCGACAGCGGCCTGGATGCGCAGGCCGCGTTGCGCGGGTATCTCGGCCTGCCGGCGCCGGAGCAGCAAAAGCTGATCGATACGTTGGGTGCACGCGATGCGTTCATTCCCACGCTTGCGGCCTTCTCCGGCCTGGTGGCCGATTACCGCGCCAATCCGGCGCAGACCGAGGCCGCCGCAAGCGCGGAGTTGATGGCGCTGGCGGCGCAACGGCAGCAACCGCTGCTCAACCGCATTTTCGCAGCCGAGCTGTCGATCGCGGGGTCCAACGCGGCGCGTGCCGGCGGCGACGCGACGCTACGCGACGCCGCCTATGCGCGCGGCAGCGCGGCCATCGCCACGTTTTTCCCGGCCGTGCAGTACCAGGGCGACTTGCTCATGTATGCCAGCCAGATCAAGACCGAGCGCGGCGGCGACATTCATCTGTTCGTGCCGGGCGGTCTGGTCAATGCGGGCCTGCCGGTGCCGTCGACCGGCAAGGGCGCCAATGAACTGGGCATCGTCAGCGTCAATGGTGGCGACATCAACGCGATGGTGAAAAACGACTTCCTGGTCAACCAGTCGCGCGTGTTCACCTTGGGTGGCGGCAACATCCTGATCTGGTCCGCCGAGGGCAACATCGACGCCGGCCGCGGTGCCAAGACGGCCTCTGCGGCGCCGCCGCCGCGCATCTTCATCGATTCGTCCGGCAATGTGCAGACCGACATTTCCGGCTCGGTGTCGGGCAGCGGCATCGGCACCCTGCAGACCAAGGCCGATGCGCCGCCCGGCGATGTGACGCTGGCGGCGCCCAGGGGGGAGATCAATGCGGGTGACGCCGGCATCCGCTCCTCCGGAAACATCGGGGTGGCCGCGCCACGTGTGGTCGGTAGCGACAACATCCAGGTCAAGGGCGATTCGGCCGGTGTACCGCCGCCGGCCACGGTCACCGCCGGTGCCGGCGCTTCATTGGGTTCGGGTTCGGGCGACGCCGCGCGCGCCGCCGCAGACCAGGCATCGGCCGCGACGCAGACCCGCCAACCCGAAGCGCGCCAGGCCACCACCAACAATCAGTTTGTCGGGTTCGGCGAATGACGAACGCCTGTCACATGTCTGAAAAGCGCGCTGCGTACCATCCGCCCATTCGCCGCGGGATGTTTCCGGCGATCAATGCGCTCCTGCCGTGCAGAGGTGCCGGTTTCGGCGCACTCCGGGACCGGCGGGCGCGATTCCCAATTCCAACGGTAAAAGCCATGAATTCCCTGATTTCCCGGATCGCAATTTGCTGGTTCCTGTGTTTGGCGACGGCCACCGCGCACGCCGCCGACTGGGCCCAGAAACAGAAGATCATCCTCGACGCCAGCGCCGCCGGCGGCAATCTGGCGCAGGGCGCCACCAACGTGCCCATCGCGGTGCGCCTGCACAGCGGCAATTTCACCTTCGTCGATGCCAAGCCGGACGGCAGCGACATCCGCTTCATGTCGGCCGACGGCAAGCTTCCCCTGAAGTTCCATATCGAGCAGTACGACGCCGCCAATGAACTGGGCGTGGCCTGGGTGCTGGTGCCCGGGATCACGCCCAACGCCAAGACCGACAGCTTCATCATGGAGTGGGGCAACCCGGCCGCGCCCGCCAGTGGCGACGCCAAGGGTACCTACGACGCCAGCCAGATCTTCGTGCTGCACTTTTCCGACAAGGAAGGCGTGCGCGACGCCACCGGCAACGCCAACCATGCCCAAACCTCCACCGCCAGGCCGGTCGCCGCCGGCCCGATGGGCGGCGCGGTGGTGTTCACCGGCGTGGAATCGATCACCCTGCCGGCCTCGCAGTCGTTGCGGGTCACGGCAGCGAGCGGTTTCACGTTCTCGGCCTGGGTCAAGCCGACCGCCACGCCTGAAGGCAACCTGATGGTCCTCTCCAGCGGCGCGCAGGCGCTCACCATCGGGTTTTCGGGCGGCAATCTGTCAGCCTTGGCCGGCACCGCCAAGGCCGCCGCCACCACCGCGCTCAAGCCCGGCGTCTGGCAGAACGTGGCCGTATCGGTCGCGGGAGGCAAGATCACCTTCCACATCGACGGCGCGGCGGCCGGTTCCGGCGATTTCGCGCTGGCGGACACTTCCGGCGCGGCCGTGGTGGGTGAAGGTTTCAAGGGCGAACTGGACGAGGCGGGCTTGTCCGGCGTGGCGCGCGCGGCGGACTACATCCGCGCCCGCGCCGTGGCCGAGATGGCCGAATCGCCGCTGGTGGTGGCCGAGGAAAAGAGCGGCGGCGAGGATGCGTCCTACATGGGCATCCTGCTCGGCGCTCTCACCGTGGACGGCTGGGTCGTCATCGCCATCCTGGCGGTGATGTTCGTCATCAGCGTGTGGGTGATGATCGCCAAGACCAGCTTCATCCTGAAGGCGCAAAAGGCCAACGACATCTTCGTCCGGCGCTTTCGCGAGAAGTCCGCGCAATTGCTCATCCCCGGCGACCCGGAAGCCGCGGCGCTTGCCAACGAAAAGTCGGTCAGGCATTCGCCGATCTACCGCATCTACGCCATCGGTCTGGGCGAGATCGCCAATCGCTTCGAGCAACAGGCCCGCACCGGCAAGGCGCGCAGTCTCTCGCTGGCCGCGCTGGAAGCGATTCGCGCCTCGATGGATGCAGGCATCGTGCGCGAAGGCCAGCGCTTGAACAGCCAGATCGTGCTGCTCACCATCGCGATTGCCGGCGGACCCTTCCTGGGCCTCCTCGGCACCGTGGTGGGCGTGATGATCACCTTCGCGGCCATCGCCGCGGCCGGCGACGTCAACGTCAACTCCATCGCGCCCGGCATCGCCGCGGCGCTGGTGGCCACCGTTGCCGGCCTGGCCGTGGCGATCCCGGCGCTGTTCGGCTACAACTGGCTGGCCTCCAAGATCAAGGAGGTCACCTCCGACATTCTGGTGTTCTCCGACGAGTTCCGCACCAAGTCGGCCGAACTCTACGAACCCTGATAAAGGCGCGAACCATGCAAGTGCAAGCGGAAAACCAGGCCTACGACGAGATCAACGTCACGCCCATGCTGGACCTGGCCTATGTGCTGCTGGTGATCTTCATCATCATGACCACCGCGTCGGTGCAGGGCGTGAAGGTGGACTTGCCCAAGACCAAGACCAGCGCCAGCCTGGCCAAGCCGGGCACCCGCGCGGTCACCGTCTCCGAGCGTGGCGACCTGTTCCTCGATGCCTACCCCATGACCATGGAGTCGCTGGAATCCCGCCTGGAGCAACTCAAGGCCGGCAACCCGGGGCTGCCTGTGGTTGTCAAGGGCGACGGCAGGGTGCAGTACGGCAAGGTGATGGAGGTGCTGGAAATGATGAAGCGGCTCGACATCGTCGATGTGGGCCTGGTCACCGTAAGGGCGAAATGACATGCAAGTCCAGGCCGAAACCAAACCCTACGACAGCATCAACGTAACACCCATGCTGGACCTGGCCTACGTGTTGCTGGTGATCTTCATCCTCATGACCACCGCCTCGGTGCAGGGCCTCACCATCAACCTGCCCAAGCCGAGCAACAAGCCGTCAACGGTGAAGAAGGAGTTGCGCATCGTGCAGGTGATGCCGGGCGGACGCCTGTTGCTCAACGGCGCTTCGGTGACCATGGGCGAGCTCGAGTCGCTGCTCACCGCCGTGCACAGTCGCGCGCCCGACATGTCGCTGGTGATCAAGGGTGACCCGCAAGCCGAATACGCGCGGGTGGTCGAGGTGATCGACCTGGCCGGGCGGCTCAACATTTCCAACCTGGGCCTGGCCACGGCGAGGATTGGCACCTGAAATGGACGAAGCGGGCGAAGGTTCCTTGAAAACCAGGCTCCTGACCGGGCTTGCGGTGCTGCTGCTGCTCGCACTGATTGGCGGTGCGGTGCACTACTTCATGAACTTGAAGAGCAGCAGCGGGCCGAAGAAGCCGCCGAAGATTTCGCTCCTTCCCAACACGCCACCGCCGCCGCCACCGCCGCCGAAGGAGGAAAAGCGTCCCGAAGCTCCGAAGGAGCAGAAGGAGGTGAAGATGGAGCAGGTGGAGCAGAAGAACGAGGCGTCGCCCGACCAGAGCCTGAAAATGGAAGGCGCAGCCGGCGACGGACCGAGCGTTTTCAGCGGCGGCAAGGTCAGCAACGATGACCTGAGCAAGATCGGCGTGCCGGCGCCGGCCACGGCAGCGCCCGCGCCAACCGGCGCCAGCAGGACGCAGTTCGCCATGTTCACCAACGGCGCCCAGCAGTTGCTGCACGACGAGATCAAGAAGCGGCTTGGCGCCAAGAGCCGCAACCGCGACTTCCGCGCCAACTACAAGATCTGGCTGGAAGCCGACGGCAGCATCAAGCGCTTCGAACTCACGCCCACCGGCGACCCGGAGGTGGATGAAGAACTGCGCCTGGTCCTGGCCGACGTGCGCAGCCTGCGCATGACGCCGCCGGCCGAAATGCCGCAACCCCTGCGTTTCCAGTTCACCTCGCGCGCTTCGGGTTGAGCGTGCACCGCCCTTTACCGACTGCAATAAAAACAATGAACAAGCCAATAATTCGTCCGTGGCTGCTAGCCCTTGCAAGCGCGCTTGTGCTTGCCACGGCCGCACCGCTCCATGCCGGCGAACGTGAAGATCTGGAGCAATTGCGCGCCACCACCCAGGCGCTGATCGAGGCTTTGGTGGAGCAGGGGCTCCTGAGTCGTGAAAAGGCCGCCGAACTGATGAAAAGGGCGCAGGCGCGGCCGGCCACGCCGGAGGCGCCGCAGTCGGCCCGCATCGGGCCGGACGGCAAGCCGGTGGTGCGTGTGCCCTTCGTGTCGGAAACGGTGAAGACCGAGATCCGCGAGCAGATCAAGCAGGAAGTGCTGTCGCAGGCCAAGCGCGAGCGCTGGGGCGACCCTGGCACCTTGCCCGACTGGATCGAACGCATCCGCTTTGAAGGCGATATCCGCCTGCGCCTGCAAGAAGAGATGTTCGACCGTACCAATACGCCGGCCGCGTTCTTCCAGGCGCAGGGGGCGGCCGGCAATCCGGCCTACGCGCCGGATTTGATCAACACCACCGAAGACCGCACGCGCTTCACACTGCGCGCGCGTTTCGGCCTGTTGGCAAAGGTCGGGGAAAACGTATCGGCCGGTATCCGCATCGCCACCGGCAGCCTTGCCAGTCCGGCCTCGACCTCGCAGACTCTGGGCGCCAACAGCAATAATTTCAACCGCTATACCGTGGGTCTGGACCGTGCCTATTTGCGCTGGCAGCCGGCGACCTGGCTGTCGCTCGATGGCGGGCGCATGCCCAATCCGTTTTTCTCGACCGATCTGGTGTGGGCCGACGATCTCGCCTTTGACGGCGTGGCCGCCACCATCAAGCCGCGCCTGAGCGATCGCCTGGTTGCGTTTGCCACGGCCGGTGTGTTCCCCTTGCAGGAACTCGAGGCCAGTCGCAAGGATCGCTGGCTGACCGGTGTGCAGGTGGGTGCCGAATGGGCCATCAACGAGGAAACGCGCGCCAAATTCGGCATCGCGCAGTACGCCTATCGCGCCTTCGAAGGTGTGCCCGAGCGCGCCGGCAGCCTGGGCACCACGCTCTATGGCATCAGCGAATATCGGCGCAACCTGCGCCAAAAGGGCAATACCCTTCTCAACATCGCCGACCCGCTGGCAGCGGCGCCCAACAATGTGTTGTGGGGGCTGGCCTCGCGCTTCAGGCCGCTGGCGGTCACAGCGACGCTGGAGCTGGCGCAATTCGACCCGGTGTTTGTCACGCTCACTGCCGACTATGTGAAAAACCTGGGCTTCGATCGCGCCGAGATCCGCAGCCGCACCGGATTCGATCTCGAACCCAAGACCACCGGCTACCAGTATCGGGCGCAGGTCGGCAACCGCGCCATGCGCAATGCCGGCGACTGGCAGGCGTTCGGCGCCTATCGCATGCTCGAGCGCGATGCCGTGCTCGACGGGTTTACCGATACCACCTGGAACTTGGGCGGCACCAACTACAAGGGCTGGAGCGTGGGCGCCAGCTACGGCATCGACCGCAATGCCTGGATGAGCATGCGCTGGACCAGCACCAAGGCGATCACCTATACCGGCGGGCCGTGGGCGCCGTTCAATGTCGATGTGCTGCAGGTGGAACTCAATGGCCGCTTCTGAGAGCGTCATGCGCAAGGCCGGGCGCTGCTGCGTGCTGCTGGCGCTGTGCGCGCTGCTGGCAGTGCCGCAATCGGGCATCGCGCAGGCAGACAAGAAGGGCGCGCGCGAGCGCGAGGCGGCGCGTCGCGCCCAGCAGGCACTGAAGAAGGCGGAAGACGAGAAGGCGGTGCTGTTGCGCGAAAAGACCGAGGTCGACGACAAGCTCAAGGCCGCGACCGCGAAGCTGGCTGAAGCCGACAAGACCGCAGCCGGCCTCAAGGCCGCGGCCGCCCGCGCCCGCGTGCTGGCCGAGGAGATCAAGCGCGAAAAAGCGGCCGCGGCGCAACAGGCGGCCGCGCAGGCGACCCTTGCGGCCAGGCTTACGGAATCCGAACAGCGCATCGCCGCCGCCGGCGTGCTGCAAACCGAGACCCAGCGCACGCTGGCATCGCGCGATGCGCAGTTGAGGCAGTTGCAGGTCGCGCTGGCGCAGGCACGCACCCAGGCAAATGGCGAGATCGGCGCCTGTGAAGCGAAGAATGCGAAGCTCTACAGCTACGGGTCGGAGCTTGCGCGCCTGTATCGCGGCAAGACCGCGTTCGACGCCATGCGCCAGGCCGAGCCGCTGACCGGCCTCAAGGCCGTCGAGATCGAGAACGTGCTTGAGGAGTATCGCGACAAGCTGGCCGGGCAACGCAGCACGTCGCAATAGTCCGCACGCCAAAATGCAGCGCGCAGCCGACGGCACCTGGCAGGCGGAATCCGCCAGCGGCGAGACGGTCTGGGCCATGCTTTCACCGGGCCTGTGCGGCAGCTTGTTCGCAATGGCGATCCTGGCGATGTTTTTCTTTCGCGGCGGCGCCGGCGATGAAGGGCTCGCGCTGGCGCTGGGCGCATCCGCCCTGGCATTGGCCGCGTGGATCGCGATCGCCCGCGCCTGGGCCTTGCGCGCACCCGCCGCATTGCTCCCCGCCGACTATTGCGTGGCCGCGGCCGGCCTGTGGATCGCGTTGCAGCAGGTCTGGAACCCGGCGCCGCATGGCGGCATGGTGACAGCGGCGGTGCTGGGCGGATTTTGCATCGCCTACATGATCGGGCGGCTGTCGCGCGCGGCGCCCGCCGTGTGGCGCATTGCCATCGCCCTGGTGGTACTTATTGCCTGCACCTGCGCCTTGTGGTCGCTCATCGCGCGCGTGTTCCTGAGCCGGCAATCGGCGGGACTGTTCATCGATGTCAACAATTTCGCGGCTTTTCTGAGCCTTGCGGCGTTCGCGCTGGCGGCCTGGTTTTCTGGCGAACGGCGCGGCGAGCGGCGCGGCGAACGGCGCGTGCCCGGCCTGGTGCTGTGCACGCTGGTCGCCGCGGTGCTGGTGCAAGGCATGATCGGCAGCGCCAGTCGCGGTGCCTTGCTGGGGCTGGTGTGCGGCTTGATGATTCCGGCATGGGCATTGCGCGCGCACTTGAGCGCCCGGCGGCTGGCGCTGATCGCGCTGGCGGTGGGGGCCGGCCTGGCGGCGATGACGCTGCTGTTCCCGCTGCTCGACGGTCGTGGCGACCTGCTGGCCCGCCTGCAAGCCGGGGGGCTTGGCATCGCCGGGCAAATGACAGGGCGCACCGTGATCTGGAGCGCGGCGTGGGACATGCTGCAAGCCGCGCCCTGGCATGGCTACGGGCTGGGGTCGTGGTGGCTCCTGTATCCGGCCTATCGTGGCGCCGCGGACGAGACCGCCGGCTTTCATGCCCACAACGACTATCTGGAACTGGCTGCCGAAGGCGGCTGGCCGCTGGCCGTTCTCGTGTTGGCCGGGATGTTGTTCATTGCGCGCCTGTTGCGTCCGCTGTGGTCGAGCCGGCAAGCCGCGGTCAGGGCCGAAGCGGCGTGGCTGGCAGGCGGTCTGCTGGCGCTGGCGGTGCACAGTGTGTTCAATTTCAACCTCTACATGGCGCCGATTGTCTGGCTGGCAGGGCTCCTGTGCGCGCGGTCGGCGAATCTGGCGCTTGACCAAGCCGTTGCGGCGGCTGGTCGGGTGCGCCTGCCGGTGCGTGCCGCGCTGGCGGTGATTGCGCTGGGGCTGGCTGGTCTGGTCGCATATGCAATGGCCAACGCCGCCGCGGGCGTGTTCTACGAGGCCGGCAGGCAGGCACATGCGCGCGGCGATGCCGACGCTGCTGCGCGGCTGCTTGGCCGGGCCCACGGCTGGGCGCCCTGGCAGGACACCATGCTGATCGCCCATGCAGACCTTTCGTTCAAGCGCGTGCTGGCGGCGCCGCCGACGCAGCGTGAACCACTGATCGCCGAAGTGCGCTGGCTGCTTGATCGCGCAACGGCGGTCAATCCGTTCAAGCCGTATATCCCTGTGCTGCGCGGACATCTGTACCGCATGGATGCGCAAGTATCGGCGCCATTGCGCAACGGCCTGGCGGAAGCGGAGTACCGGCGCGCGCGCGCGCTCGATCCGTTTTATCCCGAGGCGACCCATGCGCTGGGGCGCTTGCTGATGGAGGCCGGGCGCAATGCCGATGCGGCGGCCTTGCTGGCGGCCGCGCCGCTTGCGTTTCGCGGCCAGCCGATCGACCTCTTGACCCACTACACCCTGAGCGCGCACGCGCATGCGCGTGC
>CAYYFR010000202.1:0-10353 GCA_964470865.1 uncultured Burkholderiales bacterium
CAACGCCCGGCAGCCCGCTATGTCCGGGCGCTGCTGCTGGCGCGCATCTACGAGGTGCTGCCCCTGCTGTGTCCCAGGTGCGGTGGCGCGATGCGCATCATCGCCCTCATCACCGAAGCGGCGGCGATCCAGGCGATTCTCGGTCACCTGGGCGAGCCTAAGTCACGGCCGCGTCCGATGCCGGCCCTGCGTGCCAATATGACGTGCGACACGGAAGCCTCGATGTCCTTCCGGGCCGGCAGCGTCTTGAGGTCATAGCTGGCCTGCAACATCGACCACGACGCCGCGTCACCGCCGAAGTGGCGGGCCAGCCGCGCCGCAGTATCCGCTGTCACGCCACGGCGCTACTTGACGATCTGGTGAATCCGCGTCGCCGGCACACCCAGCGCCATCGCGAGCGCGTTGACGCTCAACCCGAGCGCCGCGAGATAGTCGTCAGGCAACACCTTGCCGGGGTGTACTGCGCGCATGCGGTTGACGGGTTTTGCCGGGGTCTTTCCGTAGGAAGTCAGCGCCGACGCTTTGATTTCCCGGGGCTGGCTTTGCCCACAGGTTTTACCGTTGGCGCGGGTGGCGCCACCGGCGCTGCGACTGGCAATCGCGCCAGCGCGGCATCGTAGACCGCATTGCGCTCGCGCTTGCCCACGGCAACAGTGAGCAATACCAATGTTTGATTACGCACTTGATAAACCAGCCGGAAGCCCGCCGCGCGCAGTTTGATTTTGTAGCAGTCGGGCATGCCCGCAAGTGCGGCTTTGGGCAAACGTGGATGCTCCAGGCGCTTGGCCAGCACTTTGGTGAATTGCAATTGCAACGAGCCGTCGAGCTGGTCCCACTCCGCTTTTGCAACTGCCAAAAATTGCAATCGATAACCTGCCAAGATGAAAGCCGTCGTGAAGTCAAGAGGAGATGCTGTGCCGCCAGCCGTCAGGCTGATCGCTTGGCTGGTTGTTTGGCTTTGGGCGCGGGTTTCATCTTCGCTTTCGCCGCCCGCTCCAGTTGCGCAATCGAGGTCTCGATCATTTCATCAGGATGCTCATTCGCCGCCGCGAGCCGCGCCTGGATCAATGGCACCAGCCCCAGATCATCAAAGATGTCCATCATGGCTTCATACGTCTTGACCGGCACCAGATAGGCGGAGGGCTTGTTGTGATGGAGGACCACTACAGTGCTGTCACCAGCCTCGCGGATGGCGGCCGACGGATTTTTTTTCAGGTCGGTGATGCCGATGGATGTTTCGGCGCGGATCGCTTGCATGATGGTGCTCCTGATTGGGCCGGAGGATAGGGCGAGGGCTGGTGCCGAACCCACTGCTCTTCGTCATAATCACAATTAGACCATAAAACAGCGCTGTTTTCCAGTCTTATTTAATGACAGATTGAGATGATTTCCCGACGCCTCACAACTCACCCCAAGTGCATCAACTCCGGTCTTCGTTGACACCAACGTCCTGATCTACGCGCTCGACCCACGCAGCGCGGCCAGGCAACATGCGGCGCAAGGGTGGCGACGCGGTATTGGCAAGGGCGCTGCGGCCGGGTAAACGTGCAGGTGCTCACGAGTCTCACGTCAACCTGATTTGCCTGAACGGCCCCGGTTCAAGGTTCGTGCACGGGCCGAAAACCAGTAGCTTGTAGCATGGCACGCGATTGCGATCGACAGTTTTGGCAAGCTCCGTGCGGCCTGCTCCTGTGAACCGTAAACGCCATTTTACGGCTCATTTTTAAACACAAATTGAGCCGTAATTGAATAAAATACGGCTCATGCCCGCCCTTGCCTACATCTGGACTCACCCCGATTGGCCGCGCCTTACCTGGCGCGCCGATGCGGTCGCCGCACGCCTCGCCGCAGCCCGCCTCGCGCAGGGCACCGTGCTCGGGATGGCGCACGGCATCGGCGTTGAGCGCCACCCCGCCATCCTGCGCGACATCTGGACCGGCGAGGTCATGGCGACGGCGGGTATCGAAGGCGAGACCCTCAATCTAGACAGCGTGCGCTCATCGGTGATGCGCAAGATCGGCATGCCCGGACACGGCGCTTCGTCGCGACACGTGGACGGAATGGTGGACGTGATGGACGATGCCGTACGCAACTTCGCCGCGCCCTTGACGCACGCGCGCCTGTTCGCCTGGCAGGCCGCGCTGTTTCCGACCGGACGCTCCGGCCTCGCGGCCATCACGGTTGGCGAGTACCGCACGCACGGAGACCCGATGCAGATCGTGAGCGGCCGCCCGGGCAAGGAGAAGGTGCACTATGTCGCTCCACCCTCGAAGCAGGTGCGCAGGGAAATGAAGCGATTCCTCGACTGGTTCGGCGACAGCGCGCCCGGCGGGCGGGTCGGGGTCGACGGGCCCGTTCGCGCCGCGCTCGCCCATCTATGGTTCGAGACCATTCACCCCTTCGAAGACGGCAACGGCAGGATCGGACGCGCGATCTGCGACCTCGCGCTCGCCCAGGAGCTCGGCTCGCCAGTCCGCATCTACAGCCTCGCCACCCGCCTTCACCAGAACCGCGCGCAGTACTACGACCAACTCAACGCGGCGCAATGCGGCAGCCTCGACGGCACCGACTGGGTGCTGTGGTTCGTGGGCCAGTTCGAAGAGGCCTGCCTCGCCTCCGAGAGCATCATCCGCGCGGCCGTACATAAAGCGCGCTTCTGGGAGCAAGCACCGCCCATCAGTCTGCGGCAGGCGAAAGCCGTGCAAAAGCTGCTTGACGCCGGCGCGGAAGGATTTGCCGGCGGCATGAGCGCAGAGAAATACGTCAACCTCACGGGCGCTTCGAAGGCGACAGCCACACGCGACCTGACCGACCTGGCCGAACGTGGCGTGCTGACCAAAACCGGCCAGGGCCGCGGCACGCGCTATTGGTTGCCGGCCCGGCGCATCTACGACTGAGAGCTTGTGCGTATTTTCCGCGCAACCCGGTCAAGGCTCTATCGGCACCATGCAAATCCCGCGACGTAAAATGCGCGCTCCATGACCGCCGACCGCACGCAGGTCCCCGAAAATCACCGCCAGGTCGGTCACGCCTCGCCCCAGCGGCACGCTGGGCCAGGGTAGAGGGTCAGCGACATGACGCAACTCTATTCTCAAGCCGATGCGGCCTGCGCCCGGACGGATGCGCGGGTCCAATTCATTCGTGGTTGCCGGCGAGCGGCCCGCCATGCAAGGTCAGCCCCAACGCGCGCGTCACCTTCAGGATCGTGGCGAAGCTGGGGTTGCCCTCGGGTGAGAGTGCGGTGTAAAGGCCGTCGCATGAGATGCCGGTGTCGCGCGCGAGCCGGGTCATTGCACGCGCGCGGGAAAGCGCCCGCAAGGCGCTGCGGATCAGGCTGCCGTCGCCGGCGGCGGCGGCGGCTCAGAGCTCGAAATACAGCGCCATGTCCTCGTCCGTTTTCAGATAATCGGTGACGTCCCAGCGGGAAAACTTTTCAGCCATGGTTCATTCCTCCCATTCACGTGCGATTCTGATGGCGCGTTTGATGTCGGCATCCTGGGTGCGTTTGTCGCCGCCCGCCAGACGCTCGATTCGAGAGGAGCAAATTGGTCAGTTCGCGTCGATACCCACGCGCAAAGCCAGGGCGAGAACAGCCTGGCGCAGTGCGTCATCGGTACGCAGCGGGCCCCCCATGCGCTTGCCCTTGAGCGCCGTGCCGACGCGGTCGCCGAAGAGAAGCAGCGCCTGGTCACTATCGCGTTGCCGCGACATCCAGATGAGGCCGTCCACCTTCGGATATTGCATGTGCAGTGCCTCGGCCCACCGTGCGGTGTCCTGATAGTCGCGCGGCGGACTGGTGATCAGTTCCGCCTTGGGTACCTTCAAACGGTGCAGGCCATCGCTGGTCAGATTGATCAGGCGCAGGGCGCGTCGCGGGGCGAGCTGTCCATGAGCACGGGTCTCGAACAAGTCGAGGTTCACGAATTTGTCCGGCGCATCGATCGGTACGTGGTGAAACACGGTCTCGAATATCGCGCACGCAAGGGACGAGCCGCCGTACAGATATGGCACTACGCGACCCCGCCTGTCGCGGATGGGCGCGAACCTGGTTGGGTGGCGTAGTCCCCCATTGGCGTCGATACCAGGGTTGAAACTCTCGGGTTCGTGGGCGCCATCATGAATGACGTGGATCGCCTGTCCGGCGGGCCATGCATCGATCAATGCGTCAAGCGGCGGGACGGGCGCCCGACAACTCAAGCGGCACTCCCATCCGCATCGCGGCGCGCCGCTTGCACCACGGCATCCGACGCAGATGTCAGCAGATCGACCGGCCGGGCCTGGCCCGCCAGCCAGCCGTTGTTCGAGGTGAACCACAGCGCAAGCTTCCAGGGTGACCGCTGCGCGCCGAACGCTTCGAGAACCGACTGCACGGTCTTGATCGGCTGGTGGTTCTCGAACTGGAACAACGGAAACACCTCGCGCATCCGCCCGTCCGCGTCAGGGTGGCGCACCGCGAAGACCTGGCCGCGCTTTTTCCAGTTGTCGGCCAGGGAATTGCGGTTCGCGGCGCGCGACTGGTTCAGGTCGGCCAACTGTTCCGCGGTTGCAAAGCCGAATTCGTTGAGCACGCGTACATGGCGCGCCGCAATCCGCTGCGCCATGCGCAGTTCGACGCCACTGGGCGACACCATTTGACCGGCGATGAAATCCACCAACTCCTCGAGCTTGCGTTCGCGCACTTGCGCGATCTTTTCCCGGAGGACGCGGCCAAGCACCGGCATCATCGCTTCCAGAACCCGCGACATTGCTTCGTCCTCAACCGATACAAGATAGGCGTTGCCAGCGTGACCGGGTTCTTGTGCGGAAAAGCCGGGCGTTGCGCTGGCGGCGGGCAACCAACGCTCGAACTTGAGGGGCGAGTCGATTTGCGCCGCTGAATCGGATGCTTTTGGCATTGCGTCACCACTTGACGAAATTGAATAATATTGTTTTATTTCATCAAAAATGTCAAGCGCAATGTCATTTGAAGATGGCTGGCTCCGCGCAAACTTCCCGAACACACCCGCGCTGCCAGCGATGCGCCAGATCAGCATGCAGCCGGCGATCTCGAAGACCCCGCGTCGGACCATCAAGCCGGGCGATCCGCGCTAACCGAAACGCCGTGGGCATACCTTCATCACCATGGCAATGTTATTTCATGACAATCGCCCATGGCGTGTTCGACGGCGATGCGGGAGGTGGTGCCAGCTTTCACCCAGCCGGCGGTCTGGATGCGTCGGCAATCGGCGAGGTTCAGGTCGCCGTGCAGCGAAGATTGCTGCGCGCGGCCCTGCGGCGCGGGCTGCTGTCGGCACACGATGCGCATGTGATGGCCAAGTGGGAACACGGCGGCGGCTTCTCGGTCGATGCAAAGGTACACATCGAGGCCCACGAGCGCGATGGTCTGGAACGTCTGCTGCGGTATTGCGCCCGCCGGGGGTTCTGGCGCCACGCGCCACTTCCGTATGTTGGCGTTCAACGCAATTCCCCATCTCGACACGCCCGACCGGCGCGCGGCGATCACCTTCGCGTAAGTGACCCGCCGTCCGGCGCAGATCGGGCCCGGCGCGAGGCCCTATATCTGCCATGCCTGCGACTCGCGCACCTTTTTCGGCCCGCCCTCTCGGCTCGTTCGACACGGCGCCCCGTTCGCACGATGCCATGGCGCGGTCGTTTGAATCCGGTTGACTTTGCCCTGGGAAAGATGCAAATTAGGGGCGCCGCGGCTGGTGGGGTCAAGGAATCGACGGTCGCGAATTCAACCGATGAGGAGAGATGATGCAACGCAGAAAGTTTCTGAAAGCAACAGGCTCGGGCATTGCGATGACCGGTCTGGCGGGCATTCTTGCCGCACATCGCGCGCCGGTATTCGCCCAGGCAAGTACCGTCCATATCCTGCGCTGGAACGATTTCGTCCCGGCCGCCGACAAGGTGCTGCGCGAGGTGTTCGCGCCGGAAGTGCAAAAGGCGCTGGGTATCAAGCTCAATGTCGAGACGGTCAACGCCAATGACATTCCGGCGCGCGCCACCGCGGCGATCCAGTCCGGCAATGGCCCCGATATCTTCATGCTGCTCAACAATTACCCACAGCTCTACGCCTCAAGCAGTGTCGACGTCAGCGACATCGCCGCGGAAGTCGGCAAGGCGCAAGGCGGCATCTACGGGTTGCCGCAGGCAATGTGTACGGTCGGCAAGCAGTGGGTGGCGATGCCCTGGTCGACAGTGCCTGCGATGATCGCCTACCGCAAGTCGTGGTTCGAGGAAATAGGTGTCAAGGAGTTTCCCAAGACCTGGGCGCAATACCACGAGGCCGGCAAGAAGCTCAAGGCTGCCAAGCGCGCGATCGGCCAGACCCTCGGCCACACCTTCGGCGATGCGCCGACTTTCGCCTATCCACTGTTATGGTCTTACGGCGGCCAGGAGGTCGATGCCAAGGGCAAAGTGGTGCTCAACTCCAAGGAAACCGTCGATTCCGTGCGCTTCATGGCGCAGTTCTGGAAGGATTCGCACGATGAAGGGGGCCTCGCCTGGGACGACAGCAACAACAACCGCGCCTTCCTGTCGGGCGACGTTTGCGCGACCCTGAACGGCGCTTCGATCTACGTGGCGGCATTGAACGGCGGCGACAAGTTCAAGACCGAGAAAGGCGCGCCCCTGCATACCGACATCCTGCATGCGGCGCTGCCTTCCGGCCCCAAGGGCTCGCACCCGTATCACACGGCGTTCACGCACATGGTGATGAAGTATTCGAAGAACGCCAAGGCGGCGAAGGAGTTCCTGCGCTGGGCGCACACCAAGGCCAATTACGAGAAATGGGTGGTGGTGCAAAAAGGCTTTGCGATCGCGCCGACGCGCGACTGGGAAAAGCACCCGATGTGGGACGTGGACCCGGTGATGCTGCCTTTCAAGACTGCCTCGCAGCAGGGACGGCACATGGGTTTTGGCGGCCCGCCGGACAAGAAGGCCGCCGAGGCGTGGAACAAGTACATCATCGTCGACATGTACGCGCAGGCCGCCAACGGCAAGCTGAAACCCGAGGATTCGGTCAAATGGGCCGCGGGCGAACTGGCCAAGATCTATACGTGATCGCCCGGCTTTGAAGGAAATCGTCGCAGTTGGTGCGCGGGGTGCCGACGGCATGGCACCCCGGGGGGAGCGCGTCCACGTTTCGCGCGCCAAGCGCATGCTCGAAAGCGAGAAGCTGCTCGCGACGGTGTTGCTCGTCCCCGGCCTTGCCATCCTGCTGATCTTCATCGCCTACCCGTTCGTGATGGCGCTGTGGTATTCGCTCACCAGCATCCGGGTCGGAGATCCGGGCACGTTCGTGGGTCTCGCGAACTTCACCAAGGCCTTCAACGACACCATTTTCCAGAACGCGTTCAGGAACACCGTGTTCTATACCTTCTGGGCGACGATTTTCAAGTTCGCACTGGGCATGTGGCTCGCGCTCCTGCTCAATCGCCACTTCCGCTTCAAGCGCCTGATCCGCGCGTCCATGCTGCTGCCCTTCATCATCCCGACGGTGCTCTCGGCGTTCGCCTGGCGCTGGATGTTCGACCCGACCTTCAGCGTCATGAACTGGGTGCTGTTTCACTCCGGCATCATCACCGACCGGTTGCCGTTTCTATCCGACGGCGACTGGGCCATGTGGTGCGCCGTTTTGGTCAACACCTGGCGCGGCATGCCGTTTTTCGCCATCACGCTATTGGCCGGCTTGCAAACCATCAGCCCGGACCTGCACGAGGCGGCGGCGCTCGACGGCGCCAATGCCTGGTACCGCTTCTGGCACGTTACCTGGCCGCTCCTCATGCCGGTGACGCTGGTGGTGGTGGTGTTCTCGGTGATCCAGACCTTCTCCGATTTCCAGCTCATCTACGTTCTCACCGGCGGGGGCCCGGCCAATTCGACTCATCTGGTCGCCACCTACGCCTACCAGGTCGGGGTCGCCTCGGGGCTTCTGGGAGAAGGCGCCGCCTTGTCCCTGTTCATGTTTCCGGTGCTGTTCGCGGTGGTCTGGATGCAACTGCGTTTCATGAAGCGCATGGACGGGGCATAAAACGATGGTGATCGAACGCAAGTGGAAAAAGTGGCTCTACTTCTACATTCCGATGGCGATTTTCATCGTCTTTACGCTGTTCCCGTTCTACTGGATGGCGGTGACGGCCCTGCGGCCCGACGAGGAGCTGTATCGCACCTGGCGCCAGGCCAACGCGACCCCGTTCTGGACCTTGAAGCCGACCCTGGAGCACTTCAAAAACCTGCTGGAGACGACAGCCTTTCCGCATTGGCTGTGGAACACGATGCTCATCGCCATAGTCTCGACGGTGATCTCGCTCATCTGCGGCATGTTCGCGGGCTACGCGCTGGCGCGCCTGAAGTTCCGCGGTTCCGAGTTTCTCGGCACCGCGATTTTCATCACCTACCTGGTGCCGCAGACGCTCCTGTTCATTCCGCTGGCCGACATCATCCGCGACATGCACCTGGGCAATACGCCGTGGGCGCTGATGCTCACCTACCCCACGTTCCTGATCCCGTTCTGCACCTGGCTATTGATGGGCTACTTCAAGACCATCCCTAAGGAACTCGAAGAGTGCGCGCGCATCGACGGCGCAACGCGTTTTGGTGCCATGGTGCGCATCATCTTCCCGGTGGCGATCCCCGGGATCCTCTCGGCCGGAATCTTCGCCTTCACGCTATCGTGGAACGAGTTCATCTACGCATTGATTTTCATGTCCTCGGCGGAAATGAAGACCGTGCCGGTCGGCGTGGTATCCGAACTGATCCGCGGCGACATTTTCTTCTGGGGCCAGTTGATGGCGGGCGCCCTGCTGGGCTCTATACCGGTCGCGATTGCGTACTCGTTCTTTGTCGAATACTACGTGACTGGCCTCACCGGCTCGGTCAAGGGATAGGAAGCTTAGCCGACATGGCCAACGTAACGATCCGCAAGCTCAACAAGATCTACGACGGCCGTTTCCACGCCGTCAAGGACGTCGACCTGGAAATCCACGACAAGGAGTTCATGGTACTTGTCGGCCCGTCGGGCTGCGGCAAGACCACGACGCTGCGCATGGTCGCGGGGTTGGAAGAGATCACCTCCGGCGAGATTCGCATCGGCGAGCGCATCATCAACGACCTGCCGCCGATGGACCGCGACATCGCGATGGTGTTCCAGAACTACGCTCTGTATCCGCACAAGAGCGTCTACCAGAACATGGCCTTCGGCCTGCAGATGCGCAAATATGCGAAGGACGACATCGACAAGCGCGTCAGGGAAGCGGCCGACATCCTCGGCATCGAATCCTTGCTCGACAGAAAGCCGCGCCAGCTCTCCGGCGGGCAGCGCCAGCGGGTCGCGGTCGGGCGCGCCATCGTGCGCCATCCGCAGGTATTTTTGTTCGACGAGCCGCTGTCGAATCTTGACGCCATGCTGCGGGTGCAGATGCGCGTGGAGTTGAAGCGCCTGCATGAACGCCTGGAGACGACCGCGATCTACGTCACCCACGACCAGGTCGAGGCGATGACGCTGGGCGACCGCGTGGTGGTGATGAAGGACGGCCTGGTGCAGCAGATCGGCGAACCGCTTGAACTCTACGGCAACCCAGCCAACCGGTTTGTCGCCGGCTTCATCGGTTCGCCCGCGATGAACTTCGCCGCGGTGAAGATAAGCGAGACGGGCGGGGCGCTGTGGGCCGATGCCGAGGACCTCCATTTGAAAGTCGCGCCGCAACTGGTCGATCGCATGCGCGCCTACATCGGCAAAGCGGCGACGCTTGGCATGCGGCCAGAGGCAATGCAACCGGCAACCGGCGCCGACCCGGCCGACTGCTGCTTCGAGACGGTCGCCGACGTAGTGGAACCGCTGGGCAACGAGATTCTCATCAACTTCCGCGCCGGCGGCGCGGCCATGGTGTCGCGCGTGGACCCGGCGATGCGCGTCAAGGCACACGACAAGCTGCGCTTCGCGCTGGACCCGGCGCGCATGCACTTCTTCGACGAGGCGTCGGGCGCGGCGATATAGTTGGCTCCCGGCGCAACGCCGGGAGAAGCGCGTTCAGGGGCGCACGCTTGGTGCCTGCCCCATCCACCCTGGAGCACAGATTGAAGCCGCAGAATCTCGTTGTCATTCTTTCCGACGAACACAACAAGAAGATCACCGGCTGTTACGGCCATCCGATGATACGCACGCCCAACCTGGACGCCCTGGCGGCGCGCGGCACGCGGCACGCGCTTTGACGCCGCGTACACCAACTGCCCGATCTGCGTGCCCGCGCGTGCCAGTTTCGCCACCGGCCGCCATGTGCACGATGTGCGCTGCTGGGACAACGCGATCGCCTACGACGGCACGCCGGCTTCGTGGGGGCATCGGCTAAT
>CAYYFR010000203.1:0-10211 GCA_964470865.1 uncultured Burkholderiales bacterium
TGGCGCGGCCCGCGACCGCATGCGCGGCGATGCCGGCAGCCCGCCGCGGCCGCGGCATGTGTTGCACTTGCGGGCTTGCCGCACGATGCTGCGACGCGAGCCCTTCGGCGCAATAGCCTCGCGTCAGACCATTTTGGTCTCGAACATGTGCATGGCCACACCGGCCTGCGCGAAATTGGCGACGTCGGCGGCAACGGCTTGCCCCTCCTTCGACGCGAAAGCCGCGCCAATCGCCCCCAACGAATCGAAGGTCAGCGTGGCGATCAGGTGCAGTGGCGAAGGCCCGGCCGGCGTGCCGATCGGGGCGGCATTGACTTCATACGCACGCAGACCCGGGATGGTCCTGGCCAATGGCACATGCTTGCCGAAGTAGTAGGCATCGAAGGCCGCCGCGTCGGCCGGCTTGTTGTAGAGAACGAGAAGTTTTGCCATGGTGCTTTCCTTTTGGTTTTCGATCTCCGGACAGGGTGACCGGATGGTGAAACAGGCCCGGCAGACGCACCGCTGTGAGCCGATTGCGCTTCTTCGAGTCTTCCCCGCCGCGCGTGATCGCACCCCGCCTGGCAGCATCAGCTCCACAGGGCAGTCACACCCGGCGGCGGCGAAAACGGCAGGTCGCCGCGTTTGAGCACCGCCTCCCAGCCGCCGTTGACCGCCAGGTTTTCCGCCTGGCGACGCTTGGCGCGCGCATCCACTTCGGCCGGGTCGAGCCGGCTGCGCAGGGCCGCTTCCATGCGTGCAAGCACCGCCGCGTAGGCCGCGTCGGCCGCAACATCCCGCAGCTCTTCGGGGTCGCTCTGGCGGTCGAACAACTGCGGCGCGAAGCTCACGCAACGCACGTACTTGTAGCGCCGGTCCTGTGCCATGAATATCGCCTCGCGCGAGCCGGTGGCGTGGTATTCGGAAAACACCAGCCGCTCGGCGTCCGGCGTATCGATCATGCCGAACAGCGATTGCCCCGACGAAGGCAGGGGCGCAGCACCCACCGCGTCCAAGGTGGTGGCGAATACATCGATGAGGCTCACCGGCGTGCTCACCAGGCGCCCTGCCGGCACCCCGGCGCCGGCCACGATCATCGGCACGCCCACGCTCTCTTCATACATGGTGCTCTTGCCCCACAGGCCGCGGCTGCCATTGTTGTCGCCGTGGTCGCTGGTGTAGAGCACGCGGGTCGCAGAGCCTAAGCCGGTGTCTTCGAGCGCGGCCA
Organism: uncultured Burkholderiales bacterium; assembly: GCA_964470865.1. Taxonomy (GTDB): domain Bacteria; phylum Pseudomonadota; class Gammaproteobacteria; order Burkholderiales; family JAEUOS01; genus JAEUOS01. The sequence goes on from CAYYFR010000203.1 coordinate 1,208, forward strand.
AGATCTTGCCGACCTGCTCGTCTAAAAAACTCACCAGCCCGAAGTAACCGGCCAGGGCGCGCCGCACATCGGCCTCGCCCTTCATCGCCGCGTTGTAGGGCACGATGCGCGCGTAATCCTGCAGATAGGGATGCTGCGGCCGCTCGGCTGCTGCGTATTGCTTGGGCATCGGCAGTTGCATGTTGGCATAACGGTAGTAATGCTCGGGGGGCGCGGTCAGCGGAAAGTGTGGCGCCACCAGCGAGACGAACAGCACCCAGGGCTTGCCGGCGTACTTGGGCGCTTCCTCGCGCAGCCAGATCTGCGCATGGGCGGTGATGTCGCGGTCATAGCGGGTGTAGTCCGATTCGCCGGGACCGGCCATGCCGATCATTTTTTTCGCGCCGCCGCGTGGCGGCGCATCCGGGCTGCGGTTGAGCGCCAGCAGGTCGCCCTTGCCATCGACGATGTGCATGGCGATGCGTTCTTCGGAAAAGCCGTGGTCGTCACCCAAGTGGCCGCGAAAGTGCAACTTGCCGATCGACACCACCTGATGCCCGCTTTTGCGCAGGGCATGGTGCCAGCTGGGCACGGCGCCTTCATAGGCATCGGCATTGTCCCAATAGCCGATCTCGTGGTTGTAGCGCCCGGTGGCAAGTGCCGCGCGCGCCGGTACGCAGATCGGGCAGGGCGTCGAGGCCTGGGTGAAGCGGGTGCCGCGCGCGGCCAGTGCATCGAGATGCGGTGTGCTGATGAAGGGATGGCCGGCGGCGCCCAGCACCTTGGGATTGTGTTCATCGGAAAACAGGATCAACAGGTTTTGCGGTTTCATGGGCGCGTGTGTGGTTTCGACGGGACGGCCGTAATATACGCCCCGCCAATACCCCAATATCCGGAGACCCGCCCATGCATCGCCGCCGCCTGTTGCAAGCCACTCTCGCCGCCGCCGCCGCCGTGCCGCGCCTCGCGCGTGCCCAGGCCTGGCCGCAAAAATCGATCCGCTTCATCGTGCCCTACATTCCCGGCAGTGCCCCGGACGTGCTGGCGCGCACCCTGGCCGAGCGCCTGACCACGGCACTGGGTCAATCGCTGGTGATCGAGAATCGGGGCGGCGCCGGCGGCAATATCGGCACTGAACTGATCGCCAAGGCCGCGCCGGATGGCTACACCATCGGGTTGGGAACTTCGGCCATCGTGACCAACCCCTGGCTGTATCGCAAGGTGGGTTACGACCCGGTGACCGATTTCGTGGCGATCAACCAGAGTGTGACGATGCCGCACCTGCTGGTGACGGCCGCCGATTCATCGGTGAAAACCGTGGCCGAGCTGGTGCGCCTTTTCAAGGACGCGCCGGGCAAGTACAACTATGCCTCCGGCGGCAACGGCAGCGGCGCGCATCTGGCCGCCGAGCTGTTCAAGTCGATGGCCGGGGTCGATGTGCTGCATGTGCCCTACAAGGGTGCGCCGGAAATCGTCACCTCGGTGATCAGCAAGTCGGCGCTGTGCGGCTTTCCCACACTCGCAACGGCGGTGCCCCAAGTGCGCGGCGGACGCCTGCGCGCGATTGCCGTGACCGGCTCCAAACGCAATCACGCGCTGCCCGATGTGCCAAGCATCGGCGAGACCATAGCCGGCTTCGATTTCGCTTCGTGGTTCGGCTTGATCGGGCCGGCAAAGATGCCGCCAGAGGTGGTACGGCGCATCGATGCCGAAACGCAGAAGGCGTTTCAGGACCCCGCATTCCGCGACAAGGTGCAGGCCGACGGCACCGAGGTGGTCAACCTGGGGCATGTCGAATTCGCCGCCTTCATGAAAACCGACTTCGCCAAAGCCAGGCGGGTGGTCGAACTGTCCGGCGCGCGCGTCGATTGAAACCTCAAACGCGATGACGCGACAAGCATGAATGCATTGATACGACCAACCCGCCCGTTCGACGGCCAGCGCCCCGGCACCTCGGGCCTGCGCAAGAAGGTGAGTGTGTTCCGGCAGCCAGGCTACCTCGAAAACTTCGTGCAATCGATTTTCGATGCGCTCGAAGGTTTTGCGGGTCAGACCCTGGTCGTCGGTGGCGACGGCCGCTATTTCAACGACACGGCAATCCAGGTCATCGTGCGCATGGCCGCGGCCAACGGCTTCGGTGGCGTACTCGTCGGCCGGCACGGCATCCTCTCGACCCCGGCGGCGAGTTGCGTGATCCGCGCCCGCGGCGCGTATGGCGGCATCATCCTCTCGGCCAGCCACAATCCGGGCGGGGCGGATGGCGACTTTGGCATCAAATACAACGCCGGCAACGGCGGCCCCGCGCCCGAGAAAATCACCGAGGCGATCTACCGGCATACCCTGGCGATCGGGCGCTACCTCAGCATCGACACACCCGACATCGACCTGGCCACCCTTGGCACCAGCATGCTGGGTTCCATGCGCATCGAGGTGATCGACCCGGTAGCCGACTATGCACAGCTGATGCAGCGCCTGTTCGATTTCGGCGCCATCCGCAAGCTCCTGGCCACACCTGGATTTTCGATTCTCTTCGACGCCATGCATGCGGTGACCGGCCCTTACGCGCGCGAAATTTTGATGGGGCGGCTCGGCGCGCCGGCAACCGCGCTGATCAACTGCACGCCGTTGCCGGACTTCGGCGGCGGCCATCCCGACCCCAACCCGACCTATGCGACCGAGTTGATCGAGCGCATGTTCGGCAGCAGCGCCGAGCGCACCGTGCCGGATTTCGGCGCAGCCAGCGATGGCGATGGCGATCGCAACATGATCGTGGGTGCGCGCTTCATCGTGACCCCGAGCGACAGCCTGGCGGTGATCGCGGCCAACGCCCACCTGGTGCCCGGCTACGCGGCAGGCCTGAAAGGTGTGGCGCGCTCCATGCCCACCAGCGCCGCGGTCGATCGGGTGGCCGCTGCGCTGCGCATTCCCTGCTTCGAAACCCCCACCGGCTGGAAATTTTTCGGCAACCTGCTCGACGCCGGGCAAGTCACCCTGTGCGGCGAGGAGAGCGCCGGCACCGGCTCGGACCATGTGCGCGAAAAAGACGGCCTGTGGGCGGTGCTGTTCTGGCTCAACATCATGGCCGCGCGCGGCCTGTCGGTCGAGGCCATCGTGCGCGACCACTGGCGGCGCTTCGGGCGCAACTACTATTCGCGCCACGATTACGAAGGCATCGACAGCGCCGCCGCGCAGGACTTGATGGAGGCACTGCGCGCAGCGCTGCCCGGGCTGCCGGGCCGGACGCCAGGCTCGGCACAAGTGGCATGGGCCGACGACTTCGCCTACACCGACCCGATCGATGGTTCGCTCAGTACACGGCAGGGGATTCGCGTCGGCATGGCCGACGGTGCGCGCGTGGTGTTTCGCCTGTCCGGCACCGGCACCGAGGGCGCCACCCTGCGCGTCTACCTCGAACGCTTCGAGTCAGACGTGAACCGGCATGCGATTGAAACGCAGGCGGCATTGGCCGGCCTGATCGGCGCCGCCGAGGAGTTGGCCGGCATTCGCGCACGCACCGGACGGATACAGCCAACAGTGATCACCTGAGCGCGGGTTTTGCCGGACAGGATCAATCCGGCAGGCGTTTGATTGCGTAGGGAAGTCGGCTACAGGCACCAATCAGCTGGCTGAGGTCTTGTCGCGGGCCAGGCAAGGGGGAGCCCACGAAGTTTGTCGCTGTTGCCGCACTCATTACGTTTCTCGACCTTCAGTTCAAAAATCGAGTGGTGCAAGCATCAAAAAATTGTCGTCCCCGCGGAGGCGGGACCCAGTGACTTTGCGGAGAAAGATGCTGGATCCCGCCTTTACGCGAAACACGAATCCCCCTGATCGAGCCGCCGCATGACTCAGCCCGCCAGCAGCTTCGCCATCGCCTCCGACAAACCGCGATGCGGCTTTTGCGGCGGCGGCGCGAAACTGCCGCGCGTGGCGCGGCCGGGTTTGAGCGCCACCAGCGATTCGGCATGCCGCACCGCCGACGACACGCCATCGACCACCGGCACCGGCAACTGAGCGGTCAGCGAGCGCGCCAGGCCGGCCAGCGGCCCGCCGGCGAGAATCAATACTTCGGCACGGTCTTCATCGACTGCGCGCTCGCACAGCGCCAGCAATTGCGCGCGGTGGTCTTCCTGGGCGCTGCCGATATCGGCCAGAGGCCGGTCGAGCGCGCGAATGCTGGCCAGGCGTCCGATCAAACCGTTGGCCTCGACGCTCTCGCGATACCAGGCGGCGATGCGCTGTGAAATCGCGATGATCGAGAAGCGATGTCCGAGCAGGCAGGCGCTGGCCAGCGCCGACTCGGTCATGCCCAGCACCGGTACCGGCAGCACTTCGCGCAAGGCGGTGAGTCCGGGGTCGCCGAAGGCGGCGACGATCACCGCGTCGTGCCCGGCATGGCGCTCGGCGGCCAGTTGCGCGGTGGCATAGGCGCCGATCAGGGCCTCGAAACGGGTCTCGATGTAGGCCACACCGAAGGGCGCGGTCAGCACGGTGAGCCCGGTGCCGGGCGAGGCGCTGCGGCGTGCTTCGGCGGCGATCAGTTCGGTCACGCTGTCGCTGGTGTTGGGGTTGATGATCAGAAGGCGCATGGCCGGTGCTCCGTAGGTTCAGTGGCAATCAGTCAGGTGGGGAGGTGCACAACCAAAGGGCGTGGCGTGCCTCAAGCCTCGGTCAGTTTCATCAGAATGTCGGCGTACCAGGCGCAGTTGAGCCCGAGCGCCTCATCCACCGCCAGGTCGCGTGAACCGACATCCAGGCGCGCCGAATGCACGCCCAAAAGCCGCCATGGCAGTTCGTCCGGCACCTGGCCTGGCGCCGCGCGCATCACCACCGGTGCGCCGCTGGTGCCGCGGTGGGTGCGCGCATCGGTCAGAAAGTAGCCCTGACCCTGAAAGCGCAAGCCGAAGGACGAGGCCACCACCGCCTGGCGCACCACCGGCATGTGGTGCAAGGTGTCGTGAAAGCCGAGCGGGAAGCCCACCACCAGCAGCGAGGAGCCGACCTCGACACCCTCGTCCAGAGCCAGCAGGTGGGCTGGCGTGAAGGCACGGTAGAGCGCGGTTTTCGGCAGGACCGCGCGTTCGATTTCGAGTACCGCGACATCGATCTCGCCGGTGCCGTCCTTGCCCTGGCGCCATACGCTCTTTCTGGCGCGATACAGCGGCATCGAGAAGCCGGTCGATTTGGCGAGGTTGTCGGCGTCGGTATGCAGCTCGATCTCGATACGGTCGGGAAAATGCTTGCTCGGCTTGTCGATCATCACATGCCGGCTGGTGACTACGAACAGGCGTTCGTCGCGCGCAAAGAAAAAGCCGCTGGCACCGGTCAGCATCAGCTCACCATCGAAGGTGGCAACGCGGGTTGCGGTCAGGAGAATCGGTTCAATCATCATTGGCCGCTGGTTTCATAAGTGGGGCCCGCACCTGCTTGCGGACGCTGCGAAGAGTGGGTTGGCAAGCGCGCATTCGCCGCCGGCGCTTCAGGCGACGGCGATCACGCGGTAGCAGGGAACATAGCCGCTGCCGGGCAGCTTCATGCGCTGCTGCGCGACAAACGATGTCAAGAGGGTATCCATGCGCCGCATGATCGCCGCATCGCCGCGAATCTCGAACGGCCCGTGCTGCTCGATGGCACGGATGCCATGGTCCTTGACATTGCCGGCAACGATGCCGGAAAAAGCGCGCCGGAGATTGGCCGCGCGCAGATGTACCGGCTGTGCGCTGTGAATCGCCAGGCCATGCATGTTTTGGTGCGTCGGCAGGAACGGCCGCTGGAACTCGTGATCGATCGTCAGGTGCCAGTTGAAATAGTAGGCATCGCTGATCGACTTGCGGTATTCGCGCACTTCCTGCATGCCGGCCTGCATGTGTCGCGCCACCTGTGCCGGCTCGCCCACGATGACGGTGTAGCGTGCCTGCGCCGCCGGCCCCAGGGTGGCGCCGATGAATTCATCGATGTGCGCGAAGTAGGCTTCACTGCCGCGCGGGCCGGTGAACACCAGCGGATAGGGCAGGTCGGCATTGCCGGGGTGCAGCAGGATACCCAACAGGTAAAGGATCTCCTCGACGGTGCCGGCACCGCCGGGACACACCACGATGCCGTGGCCGACGCGCACGAAAGCCTCGAGCCGCTTCTCGATATCCGGCAGGATAACCAGGCCGTTGACGATCGGATTGGGCGACTCGGCGGCGATGATGCCGGGTTCGGTGAAGCCCAGGTAGCGCCCGCCGACGACACGCTGCTTCGCATGCGCGATGGTGGCGCCCTTCATCGGCCCTTTCATGGCGCCCGGGCCGCAGCCGGTGGCCACATCGAGCGCGCGCAGGCCCAGTTCGTAGCCGACCAACTTGGTGTAGTCGTATTCCTCGCGCGAGATCGAGTGGCCGCCCCAGCACACCACCAGGTTGGGCGATTGCAGGGGGCGCAACACATCGGCATTGCGCAGGATGTGAAACACCGCGTCGGTGATGCCCGCGGAGGTGGCCAAGTCGAATTTCGGGTTGCCGCTGATTTCGTCGGCGGTGTAGATCACGTCGCGCAGCACCGCAAACAGGTGCTCGGCGATGCCCTTGATCATCTTGCCATCGACAAAAGCGCCCGCCGGCGCGCCCTTCAGGTCGAGCTTGATGCCGCGCTCGCGCTGGATGATGGAGATGGAAAACGACTTGTAGCGCTCGAGCAGCGCCTTGCCATCGTCGCTGTAACTGCCCGAATTGAGCACTGCCAGCGCGCAACTGCGCAACAGTCCGTACAGACCGCCCTGGCTGGTATCGAGCAGTTTGCCGACTTCGGCGGCGGAAAGGATTTCGAGGCGCCCTTCAGGCGTGACCTGGGCGTCGACAACGGCGTGTTCCATGGGGCGTGATTCAGACTAAAGGTGATGGTGCGGCGAGCATGTTACATCGCTTGCATGGCCACGACCGATCGCCCTGCACAGCGCCGGCGCAGGCAAACGCGGCTGGCGCCGGCCGACGCTGCTATGCTCAAAGGCTTATTCGGCCCAGCCGTATCCACTTGGAGCTCCGCCATGCCATCCAAAACCGGCAAGCGCCAGTTTGACGTGATTCTCTATGGCGCCTCCGGCTTCGTCGGCCGCCAGACCGTCGCCTATTTCGCGCAGCATGCCCAAGGCATCAAATGGGCGCTGGCCGGACGCTCGCGCGAAAAGCTAGAAGCGGTGCGTGCGGCCTGCGGGGCCCGCGCTGCAAGCGCCGGCATCGTGGTCGCGGCAGCCGATGACGACGCCGCGCTGGGCGCGCTGGCTGCACAAGCGGCGGTGGTGCTATCCACCGCTGGCCCGTTCGCGCTTTACGGCAGCGCACTGGTGGCCGCCTGTGTGACGCACGGCACCCAGTATGTGGACATCACCGGCGAAACACCATGGGTGCGCGGCCTGATTGATCGCCACCATGCGCAGGCGGCGAAAAAAGGCGCACGAATCATTCCTTTTTGTGGTTTCGATTCGGTGCCCTCGGATCTTGGCGCATGGCTGGTGGCCCAGGCACTGAAGCAACAGCACGGCGAGGCTTGCGTCAGCGTCAAGGCCTGCTTTTCGCTCAAGGGCGGGGTCAATGGCGGCACCCTGGCATCGATGTTCAACGCGATGAATTCGGGCCAGATCAAGCTCCTGGCCGACCCCTTCCTGCTCAATCCGGAAGGCCGGCGGCCGGAAGATGCAAGCACGCATGCCGACCCGGTTTCGGCCCATCGCGACGCCGATTTCAACGCCTGGGTCGGGCCATTTTTCATGGGGCCGATCAATACACGGGTGGTGCGGCGCAGTGCGGCGTTGCTCTCCGGTCGCGGCAAGGCGAAGCTCTACGCGCCTGACTTCCACTACCAGGAATACCTGCGCTTCGGCCGTGGTGCTGCCGCGGCGGTTGCCGCGGCCGGCATGAGTATGGGCATGGCGCTGGGCCAGGAGGCCATGCGTTTCAAACCCGGGCGCCGACTCGCCCAGGCGCTGGCGCCGGCACCGGGCAGCGGCCCGTCGGAGCGCAGCATGGATCGCGGCTCGTTCCGTTGTGAACTGGTAGGGCGCGGCGAACGCGGCAGCGTGGTGCGCGGGCGCATCGCCGGCAAGGGAGATCCGGGCAACCGCGCCACCACCATTTTCGTCTGCGAAGCGGCGCTGGCGCTGGCCTGCGATATCGATGCATTGCCGGTGGGTGGCGGCGTGCTGACGCCGGCTGCCGCACTCGGGCTGGTGTATGCGCGGCGCCTTGCGGCAGCCGGAATAACGATCGAACCGAGCGGATCCTGAAAGCAACGCGGCAGGGATAAGCAGCATGCATTGCACGCGGCTGCCGCCGCCGCCTGCGCCGCCTGCGTGCCGCCCGCCGCGTCTTGTTGCCGGCAACCGGGACTAATATTCGCGCCGCCCCTGCGGCTGGTCGGCGCCAACCGCCTCGGCCACGCTCGCAAAGCCATCGCGCAGCAGCAGTTGCACCAGGCCGCGCTTGATCTCGCGCACCACGCCGGGCCCGCGATAGACAAGTGCGGTGTACACCTGCACCAGCGACGCGCCCAGGCGAATGCTGCGGTAAGCATCGGCGGCGCTGAATATGCCGCCGACGCCGACCAGCGCTACGCGCGTACGATCGATGCGCGCGTACCACTGGCGTACCGCCTCCTCGGAGGCGGTACGATTGGCCGGCCCGGAAAAGCTGCCGTGCATGCGTGCACGTTCGAGCGCCGGCGTTTTCAGCTGCGCGGCCAGATCGGCGGGAAACGCATAGAAGCCGATTCCCTTGACGAAAGGAAACGCATCGATGGCATCGAGCAGCGCGTCGATCAATGCCGGATTGCTTGGCGGTGTGATGCGCAGGAAAACCCGGCCGTCGCTTTCGATCTCGCGCATGGCCCCGAGCAGGGCGCGCAAATGCGCCGGGTCGTCGAAATGGGAGAAGCCGCCGCCCGAATTCGGGCAATTGAGGTTGAGCACCCGATAATCCGAGACTGCACGCGTTGCACGCGCGGCCGCGACCAGTTCGGCAATCACCGCATCGACACTGGCCGGCACCCCCGT
>CAYYFR010000204.1:0-10182 GCA_964470865.1 uncultured Burkholderiales bacterium
CGCCCGGCCCGCCCCCTACCACCGCCACGCGCCGCGGTTTCGCGACCGGTTCAAGGCGTTCTTCGGACAGGGCCTTTTCACGCCCCACCGAGGGGTTGTGGATGCAGGCGATAGGCGCGTGGGCGAAGATCGACTCCATGCACCAGTTGGCGCCCACGCAGGGACGGATTTTCTCGGCTGCGCCGGTCTGCGCCTTGCGCACCCAGAAGGCATCGGCGATCAGCCCGCGCGTCATGCCGATGAAGTCGCAGTCGCCGGCGCGCAGGAAGCCTTCGGCTTCGTCAGGGGTGGTGATGCGCCCCACACCGACTACCTGCAGCGTCAGTGCCTGCTTGACTACGCGCGTGGCCGCCATCTGGTAACCATGCGCCTCGGGTGAGGTGGCATAGATCTGCATGCGGTTCAGGTAGGTACCCTGGGTGCAGGAAATGTAATCGAGCATGCCGGTAGCTTCGAGCCGCCGCGCGATCTCCGCCCACTGCGCCGGGCCCAGACCGCCCTGCATGCCGTCGTCGCTGTTGATGCGGATGCCGACGATCGCATCCGGCCCGGTCTCGGCGCGCGTCGCCTCGATGATGCGCAGCACGATGCGCAGGCGGTTCTCGACCGAGCCACCGTATTCGTCCTGCCGATGATTGGTGGCCGGCGACAGAAACTGGTTGAGCAGGTAGCCGTGCGAAGCGGCGGCGATCTCGACGCCGTCGAGGTCGCCTGCAACGGCGTGGCGTGCGGTCAGGCGATAGCCTTCGACGATCTCGTCGATGTCCTCATGCGTCATGACCTTGGGCATTTCGCGATACACCGAGCACGGAATCGACGAAGGCGCCCACACCGGAACGCGACTGGTCACGCTGTTGGTCTGGCGCCCGCGGTGCCAGGGCTGGGCCAGGATCAGGGTGCCGTGGTTGTGCACCGCGGCCGCTATCTTGCGGAACTGCGGCACCATGCGCGGATCGAAGGCGAAGGCCTTGCCCGGATACGGCTGGGTGGTTTCATGCACCGCCATCGCCTCCATGGTGATCACCGCGACGCCACCGCGGGCGCGCTCGACGTAATAGTCGACATGCGCATCGGTGAAAAGGTGGTCCTTCACCAGAAGGGTGGCATGGCTGGTCATCCAGACCCGGTTCTTGGTTTCGTGCCGACCAAGCCTGGCGGGGCCCAAAAGACGTGGAAACTGGCTTGACATCAGTGATCCTCGGCAATCGCCTGGAAGCGCTCGGGCGCAAGCTTCACGCAGCGCGCGGCTTGTTGATGGGCGCTATCGTGCCGCCGCGCCAGCAGGGCGGCGTCACAGACGGCTTCATGCATCGGACTGCGGGTCGCAAAGGGACAGCCGGGGGGCATCGCCAGCGGACTGGGAATCTCGCCCCGCAACTGCTGGCGCCGGCTTTTCACCGCCGGATCCGGCGACAGTTGCGCCGACAGCAGGGCCTGCGTGTAGGGATGGGCCGGATGACTGAACACGGTGGCAACCGGGCCTGACTCCACCGCGCACCCCAGGTACAAGACGACCACCCGATTACAGACCGCGCGGATGGTTTCGAGATCATGCGAGATGAACAGCATGGCGACGCCGGTAGCGCGGCGCAGGCCGTCCAGCAGCGCCAGGATCTCCGCGCGCACCGAGACATCGAGCGAACTGGTGGGTTCGTCCAACACCAGCAACTCGGGCCCGATGGCCAGCGCACGGGCCAGGCAGACCCGCTGCAACTGGCCGCCGGACAACTGCGCCGGATAACGTTCGAGCAAGGCCGATCCCAGGTTCATGCGCCGCGCCAGGGCTTCGACCTCGCGCAGTCGTTCTGCGCCTGTCAGCGCCGTATGCAGCAGCAAGGGCTCTTCAATCAGGCGGCCGATGGTGTGGCGCGGATTGAGCGCGCCCCATGGATCCTGGAACACGATCTGCATGCGGCGCCTCTGCTTTTTCAAGGCCGCAGGCGGCATGAGCGCCAGGTCCGCGCCGCCAAACTCGACCCGCCCGCTGCTCGGTGGCAGCAAGGCGATCGCGATACGCGCGAGGGTGGATTTGCCCGAGCCGCTTTCACCCACCAGCCCGACGGCTTCGCCCGCGTGGATCGACAGCGAAAAATCGCGCACCGCGGTCAAGGTGCGACCACCGCCGACGTCGAAATGGCGGGTAACGCCGTCCAGCCGCAAGAGGGGAAGCCGCGCGTCAGGCGCCGCGACCGGGCTCATCGGGAATCCGCCACGTCCGGGCTCACCGGGAATCCGCCATGTCCGGGCTCACAGGGAATCCGCCATGTGACAGCGCACCCGATGGCCCGCCGCGGCTGCGTCGCAGGCGCGTTCGTCCGGAGCCACCTGGCACACCGGGCCTGCCAGCTCGCAACGATCGGCATAGCCACAGGCGGCGCTGTGCCGATACAGGTCCGGCGGATCGGACTTCATCGATGCGCTGCCGTCGGCCAGCCGCGCCGGCGCCGCCGCGATCAGCCGACGGGTATACGGATGCGCGGGCCGGGCCAACACGTCGGCGACGCTGCCGCGCTCGACCACGCGGCCGGCGAACATGACGGCCATGTCGTCGCAATACTGGGCCACGATACCGAGGTCGTGCGTGATGATCAGGGCCGCCGCGCCGCGCGCGCGCACCTGCTCCCGCAACAGGTCGAGCACCTGCGCCTGCACGGTTACATCCAGGCCGGTGGTCGGTTCGTCGGCGATCACCAGTTGCGGTTGATTGACCAGCGCCATGGCGATCACCACCCGTTGCGCCATGCCCCCGGAGAGTTCGTACGGATAGGCCCGATAGCGGGCCGGCGGATCGGGTATGCCGACAGCGGCAAGGATGGCGATGGCGCGCGCACGCGCCGCGCCCGTGTCGATGCTGTTGTGGGCGCGGATCAGGCGCACCAGCTGGTCGCCGATACGCGTTACCGGCTCCAGCGCGGCGCGCGAATTCTGCGCCACAAAACCGATGCGCGCGCCGCGCACCTGGTCAAGCGCTGCCCCGTCAAGGGGCAGCAGATCGGTGCCGGCAAAACGCACCTGGCCGGATTTGCGGGTGTCCTCCGGCAGCAATCCGATGGTCGCCATCGCCGTCATCGACTTGCCGGCGCCGGTCTCGCCGATCAGGCCGACGATGCGGCCGGCGCCAACGTCGAGATCGACGCCGTCCAGCACTCGCGCCAGGCGCGGCTGGCCCGCCACATCGCGCGAGGCAAACTCGACTACCAGGCCGCGGATGGCGAGCAGCGGGCCCGCAGCAGCTGCGCCTCCTCCCTGCGCCACGGACTCATGCGACTCGATACGCGAAGTGATCATCGCTGCGACCGCCTGCGCCCCAGCCAGTCCTGAATGCCGTCGGCCGCGAGGTTCAGGCCGAAGATCAGCGTCACCAGCGCCAACCCCGGAAACAGCGCCACCCACCATTCGCCGGTCACCATGTACTCGGCGCCCTGGCGAATCATCGCGCCCCACTCCGGCGTGGGTTGCTGGATGCCGACACCGACAAAGGCCAGCGTCGCACTGACCCGTATGGCCCAGGCCATGAGCACCGACACCTGAGTCAGGGCGCCGGACATGCTGTTGGGCAGTACGTGCACAAAGAGGATGCGGGAAGTACCGTTGCCGATGGCGCGCGCCGATTCGATCAGCAAGCCGCCGCGCAGCGCCAGGATCTCGGCACGCACCACGCGCGCAAAGATCGGCGCGTCCAGGAGGCCGATCACCAGTACCACGTTGGTGATGGATTGCCCGGTGGCGGCCACGATGGTGAGCGCCAGGATGATCGAAGGGAAAACGCGCAGCAGGTCCATGCTGCGCAGCAGGATTTCGTCGGCCCAGCCACCGCGATATCCCGACCACAGCCCGACCGGAAGGCCGATTACCACCGACAACAACACCGCCGGTACGGCGATGCCGAACGCATAGCGCGCGCCGTAAATGATGCGCGACAGCAGGTCCATGCCATTGCCGTCGGTACCGAGCGGATGAATGGCGGACGGCGGCATCAGAATCGCATCCGCATGCACCTGGATCGGGTCGAACGGCGCGATCCACGGAGCCAGGAGCGCCAGCAGAGCGAACCCGAGCACGATGGCACAGCCGATCGCGATGCTGGGAAAGCCCCTGAACACGTTCAGCAGGCGCGCCTTCAGATGCGCTCCCTGCCGCGCGGCTCAAGCAAAAAATTGGCCGTGTCGATGAGAATGAACACCACAACCGAGAGCAGGGCGGCGAACAGGACATAGCCCTGGATGGCCGCGAAATCGCCATTGAGAATCGACTGCAACCCCCACTGCCCGATGCCGCCCCAGGAAAAAATCAGCTCAATTAAGGAGGAAGTGCCCAGCAAGCCGACGATTTCCGTACCCAGGAAAGTCAGCACCGGTACCAGACTGTTGCGCAACACCATGGTGCGAATGCGGCGCTCGCCCAGACCGCATGAACGCGCGAAGCGGATGAACTCGCTATCGACGATTTCCGAGGCAATCGCACGACTGTGCTTCATGATCGGCGCACACGCGACAATCGCAACGGTGGCAACCGGCAGGATCAATTGCGACAGGGCCGATTGCGCGCCCGCCCACTGGCCGCGCAGCACACTGTCGATCAGGTAGCTGCCGGTGATGCGCTCGGGTGCGATGAGCAGCGCGGAGAGCCGCCCCATCGGCGCGGGCGCAAGGTCGAGCAGGGTGAAAAACACCAGGATCGCGATCAGCCCGAGCCAGTAGGTGGGCACGGAAAAACCGGCCAGCGATACCGCTCGAACCACCTGGTCGAAGACACTGCCGCGGCGCGCGGCGGCACGGGCGCCCAGGGGGATGCCGATCAAGGCGCCGATGGCAACGCCCCACAGCAACAGCTCCAGGGACACCAGCGCGCGATTGCCGATTTCCTCGATGACCTGCTTGTTCGACAACCATGACTGCCCGAGATCGCCTCGCGCCGCCTTGGCAAGATAGATCCCGAACTGCTGCAGGAGGCTCTGGTCCAGCCCGAGCCCGCTGCGGATAGCCGCATGTTCCTGGGCCGACGCGGTAGGCCCGGCAAGCAGCGCCACCGGGTCGCCGCCGCCGATGCGCACCAGCATGAAGGTGACGAACACCACGGCCACCACCAGCGGCAGCGAAACCGCGAGCCGCCGCAACAGGAACTTCAACAACTGAACTGCCATGTCGACAGGCGCGACTTGGGCCGACGGTCCGCCGCTCGCCTATTTCCTGCAGCTAAGTTCCCGCCAGCGTTCGTGATAATCCGGTTGCCAGACGTAGCCCGTGATGCAGGGCGCCATGGCCTCGTGGGAGCCTGGGTACATGGTCATCACCCAGGTGGCATCTGCAGTGTGTATCTGCTGCGCGCGGCGCACCAGGTCAAGGCGCTTCTTCTGGTTCTGCTCGATGCGCGCGGCATCGATCAACTTGTTGAATTCCGGGTTGTTGTAGTTGTTGCGGTTCGACGCACCTTCCGTGTGCGCATTCAGGTACAGAGCGTACACCGGATCGAGAATGATCGGATTGTCCTGGAACGTGAAAAAGCCCAGGTCGCGCTTGTTGGGCGCGGTACGCGAGCGCATGTCGGCATCGGTGATCTTCTGCAGTTTCACGCGGATTCCGGCACGCCCCAGCTGGTCTTTCATCTGAATCGCCACCTGCTCCTCGAACCAGAACACGGCGGCGTACTCGAGAGTGATGTCGATGCCATCGGCGTAGCCGGCCTGCTTGAGCAACTGGCGCGCGCGCTCGAGGTTGGTATCGAACTTCCAGGCGGAAGTGTCGGCGCCGGGAATCACCGGCGGCACGATCGACTTGGCCTGGGTGCCCAGGTTCTCGAAGACCGTGCGGTTGAGCGCCTGGTAATCGGTGGCGTAGGAGATCGCCTGGCGCAGCAACGGGTTGTCGAAAGGCTTGATGTTCGGGTTCATGCGCACGCTGGCGTGTCCGGTACCCTGATCGGATTCGATCTTGACGCGCTTGTCCTTCTTCAACTCCGAGATCTGCCGCAGGGTCAGTTCCTCGGTCCACTGCACCTGGCCGCTGCGCATCAGGGTGAAGCGCGTGCCGGCATTTGGCACCTCCTTGTAGACCACGCGGTCATAGAACGGCTTGCCGCCGAAGTAATTCGGATTGGCCACGAACACCGCTTCCTCGCCCGACTTCAGGGATTGCAAATGATAGGCACCGAAGCCCGCAGTGTTCTGGTCGATCCATTTCAGCGCCCATGGGTCATCGGCAGTCGCATGCTTCTTGACTTCGGCCGAGTCATAGATGCTGGGGGTATAGAGCGTCAGCGCGGGCAGGAAAATATTGTTCGGCGCATCGAGTGTGAATTCGACCGTGTACCTGTCGAGCACTTCGACCTTGACGACGCCGGCAGCGCGGGCGATGAAAGCGCCCGTGCGCTTTTGCGCCATCGATTTTTGCCAGCCCCACACCACGTCCACCGAAGTCAGTTCGTTGCCGCCGCGGCTCTTCACGCCTTCACGCAGTTCGATGGTATAGACCTTGCCGTCGGGAGAGACCGATCACTTTTTGGCCAGATGCGGCAGTACATTGGTAGGGTCAACCTCCATGCGGCCGGTTTTCTCGTTCTTCTTGTAGCCATACCTGGCCAAGCCCTCGTAGATCTGCACGACGACGTTCTGCGTGTTCGGTTTCAAGGCATCGCCGTCGAAGCCACCCGGTGTCTTGGTCGCGGCCAGCACCATGGTGGCAGCGCCTGCAGGTGAGGTCAGCGCAACGAGTGCCAGCGCGAGAACCGCGCTGCCAAACCAGTGATTCCTGCAGTTCAAACGTTTCATGGCGCTCCCGTTGTGCTTGAAGCCGACTGCATGGGCAATCGGGGCCAACCGGCCGAGATCGGAACGGTGGCTAAAAAAACGATTATGCGACCTTTTCCGGCTGCGCGGCTATCCCGGCTGGTAGCGAATCCCAGCGCGGCAGTTAGTCGCGATTGGCGGCTTTTCTATCGCCCGCTGCGGGCGAATTCCTCGACGCGGCGCATCGAAGACGCGGTGAATTCGTTCTGCGGCGCGTCACCCGCCACCACGAACAACAGCATGTGTTCAGCTTCGGGTTCATCGGCGGTGATGTTCTCGAAGCGGCGCGCGCAGCCCGCCGGAATCGAAACGGTGTCGAGCGGACCGGCCTCGATCGATTCCAGGTCGGCTCCTTCATTCCATTCGATGCGCCAGCGGCCCGACATCACCACGAAGGTTTCGTTGGTGTCGTGGTTGTGCATGGCCACGCCCTTGCCGGGCCGGGTCTTCACAAAGCCCAGGTTGAAGCCCTCGGAAATCTTGATCGCGGCGTTGGCCGACGCGCTTTTACCGACCGGCGAATTGACGCCGCCCTCGCCGGCGGAATCGGGCGTCTGGAAGCCGATCACGTTGTAGACGGTCTTCCGACATTCGGGCAGGGCCGAATCCTGCAGGCCGTCACTGAAGCCTTTCAGATCCTTGAAGCGCGCAACGCGCTTGAGCATTTCAGCGCGGGGCCAAACCTTGAGAGGTGGAAGCATGCGTGGGCACCTGATGGCAATCGTGGAACTGCGATATTACCGAATCGCACGCGCTGAACGAAAAAAACCGCCGCTTGAACCAGGCGCCGCTTGCAGTCCCGCACGATTTCACGTGCCGCATTCAAGGCCGGCGCTCCGGTCCCACTGCCGCCCGGATGCGCACCCGATCCGCACAGGTAGCGGAGCACCGGCGGCATTCCTTCCGATCCACAACGAGAGAACGATAGCGTTCGGCATTGGTCAGCATGATGTTCCAAGAGACCTAACGTTTTGGTGAACGGCGGGCCGGTACGATGTTCAACGCTTGCACGTCACTTGCAAACCGTCCGTTCCACCCGCAGTTAGCCCGCTTCTGCACTCGTCCTGGCTTCGGCCGCCCAAACCCGAGCACGTGCGACCAGTTCACTGCTGACGGCGGGCCAGTCGTAGAGCGTTGTGGGATCAAAATCTGCGCCGTTTGGCCACGCGAGTGTTCCTGCTTCCGGATCGATCGTGACCGCGTTGAAGAGGGCCAAGTCCTGCAACGGGCCAAACAGGGCCCCTTCGAGTACCGAGCGGAAGTTGATGCGTTGTTGAGTCCCATCGGTGAACTCAATGGCGACCGTGTAGGGGCCTTCGATCTCGAAGCTGTGGACGCGATGCATGGGATGGTTCATGGCACTACCTCAGTGGGTCGATCTTGACGGGTGGCTGACCAGATTGCAAAAGGTCCCAATCTCGCTGGAGTTCCGCCCGGTGAATCTCCGCCCACGCCTCGACCAGCCGTTGCTGGGGCCGCGCGAAGCTGCCGCCGAGGCATTCAACCGTGTCGAGCGCGAACACCGCCGCCTCTTCGTTGTAGTACGCATGGAAATGCGGCCGGTGATGCGGACCACCGGCCTCGACGAACATCCGAATCACGATGCCAAAAAACCGGGAGAGTTCAGGCATTGATGCAAAGTCCTCCGTCTTGTCGGGCTAACGTGCTGTTCTGCGGCGGGCCAACTCAGTGTTTGCGCACTTAAGATGCCCACAGCCCGTCCACAGCAACAGGTGGTTGGGCTGTGTCACGGCTGAGGAATGCCAGGATCCTTGCAGATCTTTTGCGCCAGATGATCATTGACCTCTGCATGGCGCGGGACGGCACTGCGCTTGTTCTGAGACGGGTTGTGCCACCATGAGTGGCTTCCGCCTTCTCGTAGAAGTGAGCAACCGGATGCGGTCAGGTGTCGCAACAAATCGCGACGCTTCATATCGCGATACTGAACTCTTCGTAGTCTTTCCCCGCTGCATCCCTAGCGTCGGCGCGATTCATTTCCAGCGCTTCCGAAAGGGTAATGCGCAAAGTCTCAAGCAGCTTCGCGCGCGTGTGTTCTTGGCAGTTGACGCCGGGAACTTCCTCCACCCATCCGATCCACCACTGACCATTTTGCTTCACAACTGCCGTATAGGTCTGGTTCATCTCGATACCTCCTGTAACTAATCTTACAGCAGGGGGAAAACCCGACGTCCCGGCAGCCTAACGAAAAGCGTTCATCCGCCGTGAGGCGAGGGTGAGAAGTGGGCGAAGGGTCATCGCGGCGGATACACGCTATTCGTTGGACTGAACCGCGGGTTTGACGGCGGGGTTGGTGGATTGTAAGCAAAGCGAGGCCGGCTGACGGGGGCGGGAGGTTCGGAGGAGCGCGCCTCGGTGCCCCAGACGCGCATGAACAAGCAGAATCGACGTGCGGGACACGGTTCGCGAACCGATTCGAGTCCGCGCGAGCAGCGCTTCCCGCGGCCGCCGCGCAAGGTCCCGAGACACACAGGCAATCGCTGTGTGACGGATCGGCAAGAGAGGTGTCTGAAGCCGCCTCATGCCGGTGGCCCGGTGGAAAGCCGGAACGTATACGCCGGCCGAAGCGGCGCCAGCGCGGCGGCGAAGCGCAGCCGCCCGTTCTAGCACTTCGAACAGCGCGTGATATCCGCCTGCGCCACCAGCACCATGAAATCCGCCACCAATTCCAGCACGGCGGGCTGCGGCGCGGGCACGTCGAACAAGGTCCGGCAGAGCGCCAGCTTCGCCGCCTTGTGGCCACTGGCGCGCAAGCCATAGTGCCGAATCCGCTTGAATCCTTGCGGCAGCACATGCATGAAGAAGCGCCGGATGAACTCAGGCGCCGGCAAAGAGGTGATGCGGCCCGCCTTCAGTGGTTGCGGATCGCGCACCCGCAACGACACCACGCCGTCGGCACAACCGGTGATGCAGTGGTTCGAGATTGCCACCTTGTGCGTATAGCGCCCCAGATAGTCCAGCACCTGCGCCGGCCCGCCAGGCGCCGGCTTCGCATACAGCACCTGTCATGCCGGTACAACGCCCACAGGAGGCCCCGCCACGCCGGTCCGTCGTGCCCGGCCCGGCCCGGTCGGGTGCCGGGGCCAGTTGTCCTGGTGCGTATGCCTGCTTGAGCGCCGCCACGAACAACGATGGCGGTCCACGCGGCGTAGTAAGAGAACGGAAAGCGCGGGTGGCAAGGTAGGTGGCGACGGCACCGGCGGCTATCTGTTCAACCAGAAGGCGCTGGCCAAGGTGTTCCGCGCGAAGATGCCGGCGGCGCTCGACGCCGCCGGCTTGGCCTTGCCTGGCCGCACGCCCAAAAAATGGGTGGTCGATTGCAAGTCGGTCGGCAGCGGCACCTCGGCGATCATCTATCTGGGGCGCTATCTGTATCGCGG
>CAYYFR010000205.1:0-10111 GCA_964470865.1 uncultured Burkholderiales bacterium
TCACGGCACGCACAGCAAGTCAGCTTTCAAGTCGGTAATGAAGCCATGCGCCGGCGCGTGGCTGATCAAAAGCTCGATGCCGGCCGCCTCCGCCGCCACTTGTGGCGTCACCCCGCAGGCCCAGAACACGGCGGTGAGGCCGTCCGGCACGCGTTCGACCGGCGGGCCGAACAACGGGTGCGCCAGATCCGCACCGATCGCCGCCGGGTCGCCGATATGAATCGGCGCGCCGTGGTTGAAAGGGAAGCGGCTGGTCACCTGGGTGGCGGTGATCGCCTGCTGCGGGGTCAGCCAGCGCATGGTGACCACCATGTCACCGCGAAAGGGGCCGGCCGGCTCGGTGGCAATGCTCGAACGCAGAACCCAGCGGTCCTTGTGGGTTTGCACCCCGGCGCGCTCCAGAGCCTGATCGAACGTGATGCCCGAGCCGATCAGGAAGGCCACCAGGTCGTCGCGCCACAGGTCGCTGATGTCAGTCACGTCGGCCATGCGCCGGCCGTGCCGATATACCGCATAGCGCGCCAGATCGGTACGCAGGTCGGCGCCGGGCGCCAGGCGCCTGGGCTCGGGGTCGCCGGGGTCGGTGACTTCGAGCACCGGGCAGGCGCGCTGGTTGCGCTGGCAATACAGCATGAAATCGAAGGCCAGCGCGCGCGCAATGATCACCAGGTTGCATTGCACATAGCCCGTCGCCACGCCGCGTGAACTGCCGCCATGGCGGCCCGCACGGATGTCCATGCGCGCCTGCTGCGCAGGGGTATTGGTGGCTGCAGGATTCATGACAAAAACAAGCCGCTGGCGAGGTTGGCCTGTTTTTGGTTGCAATCGCAATGTGTCATGTCGCCGCTCTCATGTCGAGTGCTTCAGCCGCAACAGGCGGATCGCGTTGCCGAAGTAGATCTTCTCCTTCTCGTCTTGCGGCAGCCCGAGCTCCTCGATCGCCTGCGGGATGGTGCGCAGGAACATCGGCCCGCCTTCCGGATCGAACGGGCAGTCGCAGGCGAACAGCACATGGTCAGCGCCGAAAAAATCGAGCCCGCAGCGCAGGCCCGAGCGGCCACCGGCAAGCGCGGTGTCGGCATAGAACATGCGGAAGTAATCGATCGGGCGTCGTGCCATGCGTTTCAACAGGCCCTCGTAATCCTCCTCGGAAGTGCGGCTGCCCAGCTGGTCCAGGCCCGGCCCCAGGCGGCCGTCGAAAAACGGGATCATCGCGCCCATGTGGTGGGTGATCAGGCGCAGGTCGGGCAGGCGATCGAAAAACCCCGAGAACACCATGCGTGCCATTGCCGCACTGGTTTCGTAGGGCCAGCCGAAGGTCCACCAGATCTCGAATTTGGATTTCTTCTCGCCCAGGTAATCGGGAAAATTCGCACCGCGCGCCGGGTGCATCCACACCGGCACGTCGTAGAGCCGGGTGGCGCGCTCGAAGATCGGCCAGAATTCCGCTTCGTCCAGGGCACGGCCGTTGACGTTGGTGAATACCTGGATGCCGCAGGCCCCAAGCGTGCGGATGGCGCGCTCCATTTCTTCGAGCGCGGCGCCGACGTTGTTCATCGGCAGGGATGCCACGAAAGCGGGAAAGCGATCCGCATGGCGCGCCACGATCTCGGCCATGCCATCGTTGGCCAGGCGCGCCAGCGCCGGCGCTTCCTCGGGCCCGGCGATGAATTCGATCGGCGGGCTCGACAGGGTGAGGATCTGCTGATAGCCCGGGAACTCGTCCATCATTTTCATGCGTGCCGCCAGGTCGTACAGCACCGGCACGGTGAGCCAGCGCTTGATCGCGCCCTGGTCGCGCGCCAGCTGTTTCATGCGCTCGAAATATGCTGGCGGGAAGAGGTGGGAGAAGACATCGATTTTTCTCAAGGCAGGTCTCCGCTCGGGCCGCTCAGGCGGCGTGGCGCGGGTCGGGCGGGCATGCGCCCGGATCGGCCAAACCCTTGCCCATGTTCAGGCCGCAGCCCTGGTCACTGCCAGCCGCGGCCGCAACCACACCGCCCAGGCGCACAGCAGCAGGAAGGCAGCACAACCGGCGCCCCACCAGCGGCTGCCGGTGGGGGCGAACAGGATCAACAGCGCCACCGCGCCGAACAGCGCCCTTTCGAGCCATCCCACCACGCCGTTGACGTAGCCCTCCAGCATCACCGCCCAGGCGAAGGTGGCTGCCATCATCGAGATGAACGCCAGGGCGATCCAGCCGGGCGCGCCGGCCCAAAGAAGCGTCGGGTCGAAGGCAAAGGCGAACGGAATCAGGAACAGCACGAACGAAAGCTTGAAGGCCAGCCAGCCGGTCTTCATCGCGTCGGCCTTAGCCAGTCCTGCCGCGGCATACGAGGCCAGCGCCACCGGCGGGGTGATCATCGACAGCACGCAGTAGTACATCACGAAAAAGTGCGCCGCCAGCGGATCGATGCCCAGCTTGGTCAGCGCCGGCACGAACAGGATGGCGCCGATGATGTAGGCCGCCACCGTCGGCAGGCCCATGCCCATCACGATGCAGCCCAGAATGATCATCAACATCGCGCCGATCAGAGTGCCGCCGGACATGGCGATCAGCTGGGTCGAGAACTTGAGCGCCAGGTTGGACTGGATCGCCACCGCGATGATGATGCCGATGGCGATGATCGGTACGGCCACCTGCGCGGCCTGCCTGGCGACGTCCTCGATCATGTCGAGCCAGCCGGCCAGTGACAGTCGCGACTGGCGCCGAAAATAGCAGGTCACCAGCGCCACCACCGAGGCGGCAATCGCCGCGGTGGTGGCCGAATAGTCGCTCGCCAAAAGCCCGATCAGTACCAGCGGCGAGGCAAACAGATGCAGGCGCGGCGTGATCGGAGCGATGTCGGTCAGGTCGGCCGCCGACAAGGTGCCGATGCCGCGCCGGCGCGCTTTGAGGTCGACGATCATGTACAGCGCGAAGTAATAGGCCACCGCCGGAATGATGCCGGCCAGCGCGATGCGGCTGTAGGGCAGCGCCAGCAGTTCGGCCATGACGAAGGCGGCGATCCCCATCACCGGTGGCATCAGCTGGCCGCCGGTGGAGGCGGTGGCTTCGTGCGCCGCCGCTTCCTCGGCCGAATAGCCGGTGCGCTTCATCAGCGGAATGGTGAAGATGCCGGTGGCCACCACGTTGGCCACCGCGCTGCCGCTGATGGTGCCGAATAGCGCCGAGGCCACGATCTCCGATTTCGCCGCGCCGCCCTTGCGCCGCCCGACCATCCTGAGCGCGCTGTCGATGAACAACTGGCCGCCGCCGGTGGCCGAATAGACCACGCCGAACAGGATGAAATACCAGACGAAATCGACCGAGGTCTGGGTGGTCACGCCCAGGATGCCGTGGGTGGCCATGGTCATGATCTCGATGAAGAGCCCGAACTCGAAGCCCTGGAACGACAGCCATCCGGGAAACCAGCGTCCGAGAAAGCCGTAGGCCACGAAGCCGGCGACCACCCACAAAAGGCTCCAGCCGACCACCCGGCGCACCGCTTCCATCAGGATCACCAACACCAGCACGCCGAACAGCAGGTCGCGCGGCATCACCTCGTCCACGTTCTCCATGCGCCCCGAGAGGCGTGCCAGATCGATGAGGTAGTAGCCGAGCACCGCGAACGCGGCCGTGAGCAGGCAGGCATCGACCACCTTGCGCCAACGCCTGCCCGGCTCAAGCGGCTGCCACAGGAACACCGTGGCCAGCGCCAGGCAGATGTGTACCGGGCGGGTGACCTGGAGCGTCAGCGGGTCGTAGAGGATGTAGAGCTGGAACAGCAAAAATGCCAGCGCCACCAGAAAGCGCGGGTTGGCCACCCGCCTCGTCAATTTCATCGATCGGTCTCTTGTCCGGCCTGTGCTTCACATCCGCCAGCCGGGCGCCCGCGGGCGCCTGGCAACTTGCGCTACATCCAGCCTTTTTCCTTGTAGTAGCGGATCGCGCCCGGGTGCAGCGGAATGCCGACGTTTTCCGGGCGCCACGCATCGCGGGCCACGAAGCCTGCCATCGCCTTGTTGTCGGCCACGATGGCATCGCGGTTCTCGATGATCGCCTTGGTGATCGCGTAGGCCACGTTGTCGGGCATGTCCTTGTTGACAATCAGGTTGGTGCCGAAATCGGCCGCCTTGGTCGGCCCGTTCTGCCCCTTGAAGGAGGCCGGCAGCGGATGCACCTTGAGGCCGTTCTTGCCCAACACGGCGAGAGTTTTTTCCGGCAGGTCGACAAAGCGCAGCGGCACCGTCAACGTGACCTCCTGGGTGGCCGGGTGGCCCGGCGAGACGCTTTCGAAATACAGGTCGGCGCGACCGTCACGCATCATGTTGGGAATCTGCCCCACATCGACCTGGATGATCTGCCCGCCGCCGGCCTTGTATTTCTCGAAATTGAGTCCCAGCGATTCGAATATCAGGCGCACCGAAGGCGGCACCGTGCTGCCGGCGGGCTTCATGATCACGCGCGGCGGCTGCTTCGAGGTGAGGGCTTTTTCGAGCGTGTCGTTGCCGGTGCGCTTGATGTAGTCCTCGGTGAGCATGCCGGTGATCCACACCTCGTTCAAGCCCCCCAGAAGCGCGCGGATGTTGGGGTACTTCTTGCCCTTGTAGATCTCCTCCTCGCCATGCATCGCCCAATGCGAGGTGATCACGTTGGCGAAGGCGACATCGGCCTTGTTGTCGTTGACCACGATCGGGTTGCCGATGCCGCCGCCGCGCGCGATGATGTCGACCTTGGCTCCCGGCGGCAGGCCGGCCTGGATGTATCTGGAAAAGCTGGCGGCGAACACATACCAGATCGATCCCAGCGGCATGGCACCGAACTTGATCTCGTTGGGCTGTTGCGCGCGTGCGGTGGGGGTCGCCCCAAGCGCGGCGCAAAGTGCAAAGCACAATGCCGCGATGCGGACGATCGACTGGTTGCGTAGGCTCATGCGGGTCTCCCAGGACTAAAAAGTTGATCGCGTGCAACGGACGGTTGAAGAAGGTGCAATGCCGTCGGCACAGAAGCATGGAGGCTACAACAGCGACCGGCGAGCCGCAATCTTGCGATGCAACATGCGATCGGGCAAGCCGACTGCGGCACAATGGCGGACTTTCGCTTCTCCGGAGATATTCGATGTTGACGTCGTCTCGTTTGTGCGCCGCGCTGCTGGCGCTCACCTCTGTCGCTGCTTCCACCAATGTGCTGGCACAGGCTTATCCATCCAAGCCGATTCGCGCCATCGTGCCTTTTGCCCCCGGCAGCGCCACCGACCAGATCGCGCGCGCTTTCGCCGCCAAGATGGTCGAGACCCTGGGCCAGCCGATCGTGGTGGAAAACCGCCCCGGCGCCAACGGCATGATCGGCGCCGACACGGTGGCCAAGGCAGCGCCCGATGGCTACACTTTTCTTTTCGGCACCAACAGCACCAACGCCGCCTTGAAAAGCCTGATGAAGAAGCTGCCCTATGACCAGGATACCGCCTTCACCGCCATCGGCTACATGGGCTCGGTGCCCTTGATCGTCGCGGTCAACAACGAGTTTCCGGCCAAGACCCTGGCCGAATTCATCGCGCTGGCCAAGGCCAAGCCCGGCAACATCACCTTCGCCACCGCCAGCACCTCGCAGCGCATCTCCGCGGAAATGCTGGCCGGCATGGCCGGCATCAAGATGACCCATGTGCCCTACAAAAGCTCGCCCAATGCGATCACCGATCTGATCGGCGGCCAGGTCAACATGTTCACCGCCGACTTCGCGGTGATGTTGCCGCAGGTCAAGGCCGGCAAGGTGCGCGCGCTGGCGGTGACCTCCTCCAAGCGCTCCGCGGTGGCGCCCGATCTGCCCACCGTCAACGAAGCCGCCGGGCTCAAGGATTACGAGCTGATCGCCTTTTTCGGCGCCTATGGCCCGGCCGGCATGCCGCGCGATGCGGTGCAGAAGTTGAATGAAGTCATCAACGCTGCGGCGCGCTCCAAGGAAGTGATCGATCGCTTTGCCGCACTCGGCATGGAGACCTCCCCCGGCACGCCGGAGGCCTTCGCGCAGCGCACCGCGCAGGAGGCGGTGAAGTGGGCCAAGGCGATCAAGGACGCCGGCATCGAGCCGGAGTAGCTGAGGCGAGGCGCGCGGTCGCGCTGGCCGCGCGCAGTTCAGGCCGCGCGCGCAAGCGGCGGCGCGAAGCGCAATCCAATCGCGATGCGGTTCCAGGCGTTGATATTGGCCACCGCCGAACACAGGAACGCCGCCTCGTCGGCGGAAAACACCGCCAGCACTTCAGCCCACAGATCATCCGGCAGGCCGTCCGGCAGGTGCGCGGTCAACGCTTCGGTCAGCGCCAGTGCGGCACATTCGCGCGGCGAGAAGACGCCGGCCTCGCGCCATACGCCGCCGAGATCGAGCTTCACTTGCGGCACGCCCAGCTTGCGCGCGATGTTCAAGTGGTGCTGTACGCAAAAGGTGCAGCCGTTGATGTAGGAAGCGCGCAGCTTCATCAGTTCCAGCAGCGCCGGGTCGAGCCCGCAGGCTTCGACCGCGGTGCCCAGATTGCGCAGGGCTGCGGCTACGTCCGGGGCCAATTTGTAGAAGTCCTGGGCGCGCATGCGTTCGGGGTGTGCCAGTGCCATCGGAGGTGCTCCTCACGGGTTCGGTCGAAGGGATGCAGCCATCTTATTGCGCTTTCACCAACCGCGCACGCGTTCGCCTTTGCTTCAGGGGCCCGGTAAATCAGCGAAAATGATGGTTCCACTCAAGGAGACACCCATGACCCGCTTTTTCACCCGCATGCTGGCAGGTGCGGCATTCGCCCTGGCAGCATCCGTCGCGCACGCCCAGGCATTTCCGGCCAAACCGATTCGCCTGATCTGCCCGTTCCCGCCCGGCGGCGCGGTCGACATCGCCTCGCGCGCGATCGCCACCGAGTTGTCCAAGGTGCTGGGGCAGACCGTCACGGTGGACAATCGCCCGGGCGCCGGCGGCAATATCGGCGGTACCGAGGCCGCCCGTTCCGCACCGGACGGCTACACCCTGTTCATGACCACCAGCGGCATCAACGCCATCAACCCGGCCCTGTACGCCAAGATGCCCTTCGATCCCAACCGCGACCTGATGCCGGTGGCGGCGCTGGTGTCGCTGGCCAATGTGCTGGTGCTGCATCCTTCGGTCAAGGCCAATTCGGTGGCCGAGGTGATCGCCATGGCGCGTGCGCAGCCGGGCAAGATCAACTACGCCTCCTCCGGCTCAGGCACCAGCATCCACATGTCGGCGGAAATGTTCAACTTCATGAACAAGACCGAAATGACGCACATCCCCTACAAGGGCAGCGCGCCGGCGGTGACCGACCTGCTGGGCGGCCAGGTGATGATGATGTTCGACAACATTCCGTCGGCCTTGCCGCACATCAAGGCCGGCAAGCTGCGCGCGCTGGCGACCACCGGGTCCAAACGAGATGCGGCCCTGCCCGAGCTGCCGACGATCGCCGAGTCCGGCGTTGCCGGTTATGAGTCCGGCGTGTGGTTCGGCCTGGCGGTGGCGGCCGGCACACCCAGGGAGGTGATCGCGAAACTCAACGATGCTGCCAACAAGGGCACCAAGGCGCCCGAGTTCGTCAAGCGCATGACCGATCTGGGCTACAACATCATGGGCGGCACGCCCGAGCAGATGACCGAGTTGCTCAAGGTCGAAGTGGCGCGCTGGGGGCCGATCGTCAAGGCTTCAGGTGCCAAGGCGGATTGACCAACCGGCAGCCACCAGGGCGGACGCGCAACTTGCAGTGCCCGCCCGGGTGCAGTTTCAAGCCAGCGCGCGCTTCAGCTCCGCCGCGCACAGCGCAACTGCGGTGTTGGCTTCATCCAGCACCCGGCCCATGGTGATGAAGCCATGGATCTGCCGCTCGAAGCACACATGTGAGGCGCGGTTGCCGGCCGCGGTCAGACGCAGCGAGTACAACAGGCCTTCATCGCGCAGCGGGTCGAATCCGGCCGTCAGCACCAACGCTTGCGGCAGGTTGGACAGATCGTTACGCAGCAGCGGCGAGGCGCGCCAATCGAGATCCTGCAGCGGGTCGACGATGTAATGGTCGTGAAAGTAGGCCATGGTGTCGGTGGTCAGCAGGTAACCCTGGCCGTTGCTGGTGTGTGAGGTAGTGGCGCGGCGCTGGTCGGTGGCCGGGTAGATCAGCAATTGATGGACGATCGGCAAATCGCCCGAATCGCGTGCGGCGATGGCCACCGCCGCCGCCAGGTTGCCGCCGGCGCTGTCGCCGCCGACCGCCAGGCGCGCCGCATCGACCTTTAACCGCACAGCCTCCTGCCGCACCCAGTGGGTGGCGGCGATGCAATCGTCAACCGCTGCCGGAAAGCGATGTTCGGGCGCCATGCGGTAATCGACCGCGATCACGCAGGCGCCGGAGCCGTTCGCCAGTTCGCGACACAGGGTGTCGTGGGTGTCGAGATCGCCCATGACCCAGCCGCCACCGTGGTAGTACACCAGCACCGGCAGCAGCGCGTCGGCCGCGCTGCCCAGCGGGCGATACAGGCGCAGCGGAATCGGGCCATGCGGGCCGGGGGCGCTCAGATCCACCAATGAAGCCACCTCGGGTGGCACCGGCTGGCTGTAGGCGCGCCGTTCGCGGTACATGCGGCGCGCATCGACTGGCGCCAAGGTGTGGGTGGCCGGCAGGCCGGCTTTTTCGATCAGGTCGAGCAGGGCGCGGGTTTCGGGATGCAGCACGGGAGGGTCCTTGTAGTCTTTTTTGGGTAAGGGAACCAAGCTTAGCGCACCTGTGCGGCGCGAGCTACGGCCGCCGGCAGGCGCGCCCGCACCCGGGTTGAGGCGCCACGCAAGTCGCCCGGGCGCAAGGGCTGCGCTTGGCGTGTGTGCTGTCATGCGAT
Organism: uncultured Burkholderiales bacterium; assembly: GCA_964470865.1. Lineage (GTDB taxonomy): Bacteria > Pseudomonadota > Gammaproteobacteria > Burkholderiales > JAEUOS01 > JAEUOS01. Next base: position 8,854 of record CAYYFR010000205.1, read on the forward strand.
TTGGCCAGAAGCCAGCCCGGCGCGCTCAGGCCACGGTAGCAATGGCCTCGGCACCGGCATGCACGTGACCCGAGCAGTTGCGCAACGAGGGTGCGAAAATCCACAACATGCGCACTTTCCACATAGCCGGGCCGCAGGTTCCTGACGAAGGCGCCGGCATCAAGCTCGATCGGGGCGTGACGGCCGATCCCGCATGCTGACCGCAATCGCCGCATCCCTGGTGGTGTTTGCCGGCTTTGCAGTGGGGGTGACCAGCATTGGCGGGATTCTCGTCGTGCCCACCTTGACTTCGATCGGTGGCGTGCCGCTGCGCGAAGCGATTGCCGCTTCCAACTTCAGTTTCGCTTTTGGCGGAGCGGCGGCGCTGATTCTGCAGCGCCGGCACCGCGCGGCAGCGAGCGCCGCCGGGTCCGCAGGTGCTCCCGCATCGTTCTACTGGGCAGCGCTCGTCGGCGCCACGCTCGGCGCGCTGACGTTGCAGTGGTTGCCGCTGCCGCTGGTGCGCATGGTGGTGGCGTTCCTGGCGGTGTCGTCGGGGGTCCTGGCGTTGCGCCCCGTGCGACGCGATGGCGCTGGCGGGGCCCATGAACGCGCCATGCCGGCGGCGGCGCTTATCGGCTTTGCGGTGGGCTGCGTCTCGGCGTGGTCGGGCACCGGCGGCCCGATCTCCCTGCTGCCGATCCTGATGTTTGCGCGCGTGCCCATGCTGCTGGCGGTAAGCGCCGGCCAGGCGGTGCAATTGCCGATCGCCGGCGCTTCCGGTGTAGTCAATCTTTTGACCGGGCAGTTGAACCTTGCGCTCGGCATCACCCTGGGCGTGCTGCAATTGCTCGGCTGGTTTGCCGGTTGGCGCCTGGCGCGCCATCTGCCGGCTGCCAGTCTCAGGAACCTCCTGGCCTGTGGCCTGATCATGGTCGGTCTGTGGTTCGGCTGGGATACCTTGAAGGAAGTCATGCCATGAACGCACCGCACTTGTGCGGACGGCTCGGCCCTTGGCGTCACTGCAACGGTGTGTGCCGTGTTTTCTCAAGCGGTCGCGGTCGCGGCGCAACCGTGACTTCGCTTGGAAACGGGACGGGATTTGACAAGGCTCAAGTGCTCACGCGCGATTCTGCATATAACGGCCGGGGCAGGCGATAGCGGCGCCGGGGTGTCTTGCATGACGTGACGGGCCTGTACCATCCGGATCTGCAAACACGCTGCGGTCGCGTCGCCCGAACCCGACATGCGAGCGTGATTGCCCTGCGGTCGGTGGCGT
>CAYYFR010000206.1:0-10086 GCA_964470865.1 uncultured Burkholderiales bacterium
GCCAGCCGGCTGGCTGCTGCTGGAGCACGGCTTCGACCAGGGTGCGCAAGTGCGTGCATGCCTTGGCGCCGCCGGCTTCGAGTCGATCGCGACCTGGCGCGACTTGGCCGGACTGGACCGCATTTCAGGCGGCAAGCGCCGGGCCGTCTGAGAGGCAGGGCCGCACCAACGCGTATTCGCCAAGCATTTGATGAGCAAATTTGCAGTAAGATGATCCGGACTGTTTGTGTACTCTTGCAATTGCGATAATCGCGCCGATCTTGAGAGTCGCAGTGGGCGTATAAAGACCGGGCGATGCGCATGGTGATTGCGCCGACGCGGCAAGCAAGTGCAAACTTTTTTGCCCGGCACATGGTCAGAGGGTATGTAATCATGTGCTGATCAAATTGTTTCAATCGCTCGTGCCAAGCATGACCCCATTTCAACCTCTGGACCATTCCCGACAAGACATCATGGATACCCAAGACCGCATTCGCCAGACCGTTACCTCCAATCCCGTCGTGCTGTTCATGAAAGGCACGCCGACCTTCCCGCAATGCGGCTTTTCGGCCAAGGCAATCCAGATCCTCAAGGCCTGTGGCGTGAACAAGCCGGCCACGTTCAACGTGCTCGAAGATCCGGATATCCGCCAGGGCATCAAGGAATACGCCAACTGGCCGACCATTCCCCAGCTGTATGTCAACGGCCTGTTCGTCGGCGGCTCCGATATTCTGGCCGAGATGTACCAGTCCGGCGAATTGCAGCAAGTACTCGACGCCAAGTAAGCACGGCGCGTACACACCATCGGGGCCGCCTTAGCGCGGCGTTGTCGTTGGGCGCGCCCGGCTGCTTTTTTGCCGCAACCACCGCGATGCTGCCCGCCTTCACCCTGTTGCTGATCTACCAGACCGTAGGCGAAATCATCGCGCATGGGCTGGATCTGCCGGTGCCGGGGCCGGTGATCGGCATGTTGATGCTGTTTGCCACCCTGGTTGCCAGGGGCGGCGCGCCGGAACAGCTGCGCGACACCGCCAATGGCATGCTGACCCACCTGTCGCTGTTGTTTGTTCCGGCCGGTGTGGGCGTGATGATCCACGTCGAGCGGATTCGCGGCGAAGCGCTGCCGATTCTGGTGTCGCTGATTCTCAGTACGGCGCTCACCATCGCGGTCACCGCGTTGCTGTTTGCCTGGCTGCGCCGGCGCAGACCATGAACGCCCGCTTCGAGGACATCTGGGTCTACCTGTCGGCCACGCCGCTCCTGGGCCTCACCGTTACCTTGATCGCCTATCAAATCGCTTATGGGCTTTACGCACGGGCGAAATTTCATCCACTGCTCAATCCGGTGGCGGTTTCGGTGGCGCTTCTGGCGGGCCTCTTGACCCTTACCGGAACGTCGTACCAGACCTATTTTTCCGGCGCCCAGTTCATCCACTTCCTGCTGGGCCCGGCGACTGTGGCCCTGGCCTTGCCGCTCTACGCCCAGTTCGCGCGACTCAAGGCCGAATGGCGCTCCTTGCTGATCGCCCTGGTCGCAGGCTCGCTCACTGCGACAGTCAGCGCCGTGGCCATCGCCTGGGCACTGGGTGCGAACAAAGCCACGCTGTTGTCGCTGGCGCCGAAGTCGGTCACCACGCCGATCGCCATGGGCATCGCCGAAAAGATCGGCGGCCTGCCCTCGCTCACCGCTGTGCTGGTGGTGTGCACCGGCATCATCGGCGCGGTGCTTGCCAAGTACGTGCTGGATGCACTGCGAATTGCCGACCACGCGGTGCGCGGCTTCGCCGTCGGCGTCGCCGCCCACGGCATCGGTACCGCGCGCGCTTTTCAGGTAAGCGAAGAGGCAGGTGCGTTCGCCGGGCTTGCCATGGGGCTGAACGGTGCGATCACCGCGCTGATGGTGCCGCTGGCGTTCTGGCTGCTCTCGAACATTGCATGACGCGGCTGCTCGCGCCGTGCGCGAGACGTGCCAGACGAGAATGCTGAAGTTTGCTCAATACGCCTGAACCCCTCGGGCGCAACTCGCAAGCTCGCGCCGGCTTTGCCCAACAAGCTTCGCTGGCGACGACGATCCCTTCGAACTCAGGTGAACCGCACCGCGAGACCCGGCAGATCGATGCCGGTAAACGCGGTCCGCCAGGTCTCACCCGGCTTGATGGCAAGCGCGGAAGTCAGGGTGCCGGTGGTCACGATTTCACCTGCGGCCAGGGGCTTGTGCTGCGGCAAGTGCACCAACAGATCCACCAGATGCTTGAGCGCCAGCAAGGGGCTGTCCAGCACATTGGCGCCGCTGCCTGAATCGCGCAAGTCGGCACCACAAAACAGCGAGACCTTGAACGACTTCAATTCGCGCACCAGGTCGCGATTGAGCCCCGCAATGGTGCGCACCTGGCGCGGACTGCCCACAATCAGCACGCCATGCATGCCGAAGGCGGCAATCGTGTCCGCGACGCCAAAGCGCCAGCCTGGATGCACCGAATGCACGATTTCGAAACCGTGCGCAATCCAGTCGATGCACTCGGCCAGGTCTTCCTCGCTCATGCCCGGGCGCGGTGCGCTGCGCAGCTTCAGCACGATCTCCGGTTCGATCTTGGGCTCCATCGCGCCCTTGAGCGACTGCACGCCGGCATTCTCGTGCGCCATGCGCAATGTGGTGTCGTAGACATAGCCCCAGATCGGCGCGTCCACACCGTACTCCTGCCAGATGCCGCGGTTGGTGAAACCGATTTTGCGACCAACCGGCATTTCCCCCGACGCTCGGCGCGCCTTCAGAATCTCGGCCGCCACGTCGTAGGCCTGGGCCACGTTGAAATCGGCGGCGGCCTCGGAAAACGGTGGCAATTGGCGCACCCGAAAGCGCGCGGTCAGCAGCTCTTTTGCGATGACGGCGGAATGCATGGCGAGTCTCCCTTGTTTGCCTGCGGGAATTGTAATCCGGCATGCGACATGCGTCGGCAATGCCTGCCGGACTAGTGCTCGCCACTCAAGCCGCAATCTGCACCAAACCGGCCAGCGGTGCTAAAGTTGAAACGCTTGGGGAAACGCTGAACAAGTCCCTGGATTTCGGATCCGCGAACGAAGAGTCATTTCGACTCGAGGTCCTGCAAGAGCGACTTTGTCGACCTACGGACTTGTTCAGTGTTTCCTTGGACGGGCAGGCCGTCACCGTTGCGCTCCGCGCACCGACAGCAGGCAGGCGGTTCAACACTTGAGCCCCAACGGGCCAACGTTCGGGATATATCGCATGAGCTTCCTATGGCCGCAATACCTCTGGCTGCTGCTGCTGGCACCGCTGCTGGGTTGGTTCTATGTGGCGTTGCTCAAGCGCAAGAAACGCGCTCTCTCTTACGCTAGCTTGCGCCTGGTCAAGGAGGCGCTTGGACCAGGTACGCGCTATCGCCGGCACATACCGCCGGCGCTTTTTCTGCTGGCGATGATCATCCTCCTCTTAGCCGTGGCGCGGCCCATCGCCATGGTGACCCTGCCCTCGGAAGGGCGCATGATCATACTGGCGGTTGACGTGTCCTTAAGCATGCGGGCCACCGACGTCAAGCCCGACCGCATAACGGCGGCGAAGGAAGCCGCCAAGGCTTTCATGCTTGAAGTGCCGGCCAACATCAAGATCGGCATTGTGACCTTCGCCGGCTCCGCCTCGGTGGTGCAGGCGCCCACGCACAATCGCGAAGACCTGGTTGCTGCGATCGAACGCTTCACCCTGCAGCGCCACACCGCGATCGGCAGCGGCATCATGGCCTCGCTGGCGGCGATTTTCCCCGACGAGGGCATCATCGTCGAGCAGGGCTATTCCAGCGGCTGGGGCCAGCCGGTGCCGGAAGCCCCGCGCAACGCACCGATCGCGCGCGCGCCCAAACCGGAGGCCAAGAAGGAGTTCAAGCCGGCAGCGCCGGGCAGTTACACCTCGGCGTCGATCATTTTGCTCACTGACGGGCGCCGCACCACCGGGCCTGACCCGCTCGCCTCCGCCCGCATGGCCGCCGACCGCGGCGTGAAGGTCCACACCGTGGGCTTCGGTTCGGCCGCTGGCGCGTCGGTGAACATCGAGGGCTATTCGATATACATGGCGTTCGACGAAGAAACCCTGAAGGGGATCGCAAGTCTCACCCATGCCGATTATTTCAAGGCATCGAGCGGTGAAGACCTGTCCAAGGTGTATTCCACGTTGAACACCAAGTTCGTGCTGGAAAAGAAGGAAAGCGAGATCACCGCGCTGATGGCAGCGGGGGCAGCCTTGCTTGCCGTGCTGGCCGGCGCACTCTCCCTGCTCTGGTTCAGCAGCTTTTCATAGTCCGCGCGCCAGCAATCCCGAACGTGACCAAGAGTGCACAAGAAAGCATGCGCTTGGTTTTTTTGCGAAGTCGCGGGAAGGCGTGGCGCCCCACGCTTGTTTGATCGTCAAACACACACTCCGGCACGGGACGTGCTTTCAGGATGTGCTTTGAAGACGTGCTTCAAGTAAGCCCGCTGGCGGACGTGTCGCAACCCGCACCACGATTGGCACAAAATCGACTGGCGGTGCTAAAGTTGAAACTCTGGAACAACAGGTCGCAGCCGGAGAGGTTTTAGGGCCGGCGGCGGGTGCGTGCATCAACTTTTGTGGGCCCCGGCGGTCAAACGTCCGGGATACATCGCATGAGCTTCCTTTGGCCGCAATATCTTTGGCTGCTGCTGCTGGCACCAGCGCTGGCATGGCTTTACGTTGCATTGCTGCGACGCAAGAAACGAGCACTCTCCTACGCCAGCCTGCGCGTCGTCAAGGAGGCGCTCGGCCCCGGTGCGCGCTACCGCCGGCACATTCCGCCCGCGCTATTTCTGCTGGCCATGATCATCATCCTCTTGGCTGTCGCGCGCCCAACCGCGATGGTCACTCTGCCCTCGGAAGGGCGGATGATCATCCTGGCGATGGACGTTTCGCGCAGCATGCTCGCCACCGACGTCAAGCCAGACCGCATCAGCGCCGCCAAGGATGCAGCCAAGGCCTTCATGCAGGAAGTGCCGGCCAACATCAAGATCGGCCTGGTGACCTTCGCCGGCACCGCCGCGGTGGTGCAGGCGCCCACGCACAATCGCGAAGATCTGGTTGCGGCGATCGACCGCTTCACCCTGCAACGCCACACCGCGATCGGCAGCGGCATCATGGCTTCGCTGGCGACGATTTTTCCGGACGAAGGCATCATCGTCGAGCAGGGCTACACCAGTGGCTGGGGCCAACCGGCACAGGAAACCCCGCGCAACGCACCGATCGCGCGCGCACCCAAGCCGGAGGCGAAAAAGGAGTTCAAACCGGTCGCACCCGGCACTTACACCTCGGCCTCCATCATTCTCCTGACCGACGGGCGGCGCACCACCGGGCCTGACCCGCTCGCCTCCGCCCGCATGGCCGCCGATCGCGGCGTGAAAATCCACACCGTGGGCTTCGGCTCGGCGGCCGGCGGTGCGGTGAACATGGAAGGCTATTCGATGTACATGGCGTTCGACGAGGAAACCCTCAAGGCGATCGCCAGCCTGACCCATGCCGATTATTTCAAGGCATCCAGCGGTGAAGACCTGTCAAAGGTGTATTCCACGCTGAGTACCAAGTTCGTGCTGGAAAAGAAGGAAAGCGAGATCACCGCGCTGATGGCAGCGGGGGCAGCGCTGCTGGCAGTGCTGGCAGGCGCGCTGTCCCTGCTGTGGTTCAACCGCCTTGCTTGAAGCGCGCCTGACGCGCTCTGAGTGCGCCGGATGGTCGACGAAGCGCGCACAGCAACGGCGGCGACAAGCCAAGTCGCTTGATTAGCTCCACCCCCGCCGCTTGATCGGCGCCACCTCGCGCGGCACCAATCACGCCCCGTCGTGTCAGAAGGCTGGCGTTCTTTGCGCGGCAATACTCGCGACAATACTCGCGGCAATACTACGGCTGCGCCCGATACGAGCCATCGTGACGCATGCCGCAATGCTCAATCCTTGACCTTCGCCCCTTGCGCAAACCAGGCTGCGATCAGCGCGCGTTCCGTATCGGTGATCTTGGTGAGGTTGCCGATCGGCATGGCCTTGGCCACCACGGTCTGCTGGTGAATCGCCTGCGCCTGGGTCTTGATCTGCTCGGGGGTTTCGAGCAGCACATTCTTGGGCGGCGCGGCAAACCCGGCGAAACTGGGGTTTGCTGCATGACAACCGGTACATCGGGCGTCGATCACCTGCCGCACTTCGGCGAACTTGACCAAGCCTGCGGCAGATGTGTCGACCGGCTTGGGAAACAGCGCAACGAACAAGCCGATCAGGATGCCGTAACCGGCGACCCACAGCATGTGGCGCTTCTGGCCGCGATGGCTCATCACCGAGTACAAGCGAATCAGGGCGCCAGCCATCGAGATCGCCATCAGGATCGCCCACGCATGCTTGTGGTTGGTGAAGCCCGCATAGTGGTTGCTGACCATTACAAACAACACCGGTAGCGTGAAGTATGTGTTGTGCAGGCTGCGCTGCTTGCCCCACAAGCCGTACTTCGGGTCGACGGCGCGCCCTTCCAGCTTGGCCTTCACCATCTCCTTCTGGCCCGGGATGATCACGAAAAAAACATTGGCCACCATGATGGTGCCGATCACGGCGCCGAAATGAATGAAGGCGCCGCGCCCGCTGTACATATTGGTCAGTCCGTAGGCCAGGAGCGTCAGCAGCACGAACATGAGGCCCGCCAGCAACGGCTCGTTGTCCCCCAGGCTGGAACGACACATCAGGTCGTAGAGAATCCAGGAAATCACCAGGCATCCGATGCCCGCCGAGATCGCCGCCATCGGTGTCAGATCCATCACGCTGCTGTCGATCAGGTACACCTCGGCCTGCACGTAATACATCAGCACCAGCAGGGAAAAGCCGGATAGCCAGGTGACATAGGCTTCCCACTTGAACCAGTGCAGCGGGTTGGGCAGCTCCGGCGGCGCCACCTTGAATTTCTGCGCACGATAAAAGCCGCCGCCATGCAGGGCCCAGACCTCGCCGCCGATGCCGATGTCCTGGCTCGGCTGGTCCAGCGGCGGCTTGAGGCTGGAATCCAGCCAGACGAAATAAAGCGAGGCGCCGATCCAGGCGATGCCGGCGATCATGTGCAGCCAGCGAATCGCGAAATTCAGGTACTCAAGAATATAGGCGTCCATCAGTTGCCCCGATAGGTCGAATAGGTCCACGGGCTGGCCAGGAGTGGCACATGATAGTGTCCGCCAGCTTCGGCGATACCGAAGCGCAGGGTCACGCGATCGACGAACGCCGGGTCAGGCAGCTTGATCCCGAGCCCGCGAAAATAGTCGCCCGCCTCGAAATCAAGCTCGTAGACGCCGGTTGGAATGGTGTCACCGGACAACAGCGGCTGATCGGTGCGGCCATCCGCATTGGTGCGTGCCTGGATGATCTGCAAGCGCCCGCTGGCGGTCAATCGATACAGCGTGATCGCGACGTTCGGCGCCGGGATGCCGTTGACCGTATCTAGCACGTGGGTGGAAAGTCTTGCCATGATGCCTGGCGCCTTGTCTGAAAGTTCGATGAATCAGCAGGCAGAATAGCTGATTCGCGGTCGGGATTCGTGCACGCGACCGACACTGCGGCCGCACTCGCGTGGCCGCAGTGTTTGACTCAATGGGCCCTCAACAACTGGTGCAGGGCCGCCGCGACGATTTCGGTCGCCTTGTGGACATCGTCAAGCTTGATTCTCTCGTCGGCACGATGCGCGTTGGCTTCCAGCATCGAGCGCGGCCCGGCGCCATACAGCACTGTGGGCACGCCGGCGGCGCTGTAGTGACGCGCATCGGTGTACAGAGGCGAGCCTTGCGGCGCGATGGTTTCTCCCAGCACCCGGGCAGCGGCGACTTGAATCGCCGCCACCAGCTTTTCCTGGCCGGGCAGCGGCACGAACGGGCGCGCCAGGATGATGCGCCGGGTACGCACGCGGATGGTCGGGTGCGCTTCCGCTGCCTTGCGAATGAATTCCACCAGGTCATGCTCGACCTGCTCGGGGTTCTCGTCGGGAATGATGCGGCGATCGATGCGCAACTTGACGTTGTCGGGCACCACATTGGTATTGATGCCGCCCTCGATCAGACCGATGACCAGGGTCGGGTGATCGATGCCGGCGATCGCCGAACGCTGCCCGGCGTAGCTCTTGCGCAACTCGTAGAGCGCCGCCATCACATCGGTTGCCGCGTGCAGCGCGTCGTAGCCGGTTTCGGGCCGTGCCGCGTGCGCGGACTTGCCGACGCATTCCACTTCCAGGTGCAGGCAGCCATTGTGCGCGGTGGTGATCGCATAGGAAAACCCGGCCGAGATGGCGAAATCCGGCCTTGAAATGCCTTGCGCCAGCAGCCATTCAGGCCCGATCGCCCCGCCGGTTTCTTCGTCATAGGTGAAATGCAGTTCGACCTGGCCTGTGAGCCCGGCCGGATTCTCCTTCAATGCCTTGAGCGCATAAGCGTAGGTGGCGAAATCCGATTTCGACACCGCCGCGCCACGTCCAATCATCCAGCCATCGCGAATCTCGGCGCCGTACGGGTCACTGGTCCAGCCCAGGCCCGGCGGCACCACGTCGCCATGCGCGTTGAGCGCGATGACAGGCCCGCCGCCGCATCCGAAACGCTCGCGAATCACCAGGTTGATCGCGCTCTTCATGCCGCACGCCGCAACCACATCCGCCGGCACCGCGTGGCGCTCGACGGCGAAACCCATGGCTTCGAGCATTTGCGCCGCACGCAAGGCATGCGGCGCGCAGTCTCCTGGCGGGTTGTCCGAAGGCGCCCGCACCAGCTCGGCCAGGAAACTGATTTGCTCGTCGCGCCAGCCAGCTACGGCAGCAGCGATAGCTGCCTGCGCTACACTTGTGCCTTCAAGTTTCGTACTCACGAAATCACCGTTTTGTGTACAATCTGTTGGTTATTGTATACACTTTGATCCACCCTGTCATTTGCGTTGATCGCAAGCCTCATGCCATACGTACCGACACCATCCGACGCAAAAGCCGCCCCGGCCACACTTGCCTATCCGCGCGACCTGATCGGCTACGGCCGCAATCCACCGCATGCGCGCTGGCCGAACAAGGCGCGCATCGCGCTGCAGTTTGTACTCAATTACGAGGAGGGTTCGGAAAACAGCGTGTTGCACGGCGACGCCGCATCGGAAACGTTTTTGTCGGAAATGATCGTTGCGCAGGCGTTCGAGGCGCGCCATCTTTCGATGGAATCGCTCTACGAGTACGGCTCGCGCTCAGGCGTGTGGCGCATCCTGCGCGAGTTCGAGCGCCGCAAGCTGCCGCTGACTGTATTCGGCGTGTCGATGGCGCTCAATCGCAACCCCGAACTGGTGGCGGCGTTCATGGAAAACGATTACGAGATCGCCTGCCACGGCTGGCGCTGGATTCACCACCAGTTCATGAGCGAGGCGCGCGAGCGGCAGCACATCAAGATCGGCAGCGAAATCATCCACGACATGACCGGCGGCAAATGGCCGCTGGGCTGGTATACCGGGCGCGACTCGCCCAATACCAAGCGCCTGGTTGCCGACCACGGCGGCTACGTCTATGACAGCGACTACTATGGCGACGATCTGCCTTTCTGGACCACCGTCACCAAGAGCGACGGCACCGACATGCAGCGCCTGATCGTGCCCTATACGCTCGACACCAACGACATGCGCTTCGTTGCGCCGCAGGGTTTCAACACCGCCGAGCACTTCTCAACCTACCTGCGCGACGCCTTCGATGTGCTGTACCGCGAGGGTGATCCGAACGGCCTGAATCGCCCGCAAATGATGTCGGTGGGCATGCATTGCCGGATTCTCGGCAAACCGGCGCGACTGCTTGGGCTGCAGCGCTTCCTCGACCATGTACAAAGCCATGCCGATGTATGGATCTGCCGGCGCATCGACATTGCCAACCACTGGATCAAAGAGCATCCCGCAACGGCGGGCACCTGAACCATGAGCGCAGTCGGCAGCTTGCGCGCACCCGCCGCGGCAGCACTGGATACCGAGGCGATCCACACACGCATCGCCGAAGCGATCGCGGCGCACCGCCTGCCGCCGGGCACCAAACTGGGAGAGGAAGCGCTGGGCGAAATCTTCGGTGTCT
>CAYYFR010000207.1:0-2632 GCA_964470865.1 uncultured Burkholderiales bacterium
GCGCGGCATGGCCCAGGCGTTGTCGCGACGGTCGAACGAGAGGTCGCCGCGCGCGTGGCCGACGCGGAAGCCGCAGTGCGCGTCGGTCCAGCGAAACTGGCCGGCATAGGCGCGCGCATAGGGGTCGAGGAGCAGCTTGTGCGGATTGAAACGCTGCCCGCGTTGCGCATCGTAGGGGCCGTGCACGCGATAGCCGTAGGCCTGACCCGGCCGCGCATCCGGCAGGTAGACATGCCACACGCCGTCGCTGCGTTCGGTCAAGCCGATGCGTGCCACCTCGCGCGCCGCGTCGGCGTCGAACAGGCACAAATCGACTGCCTCGGCATGCTCCGAGAACAGCGCGAAATTGACGCCGCCGCCGTCCCAGGTGGCCCCCAGCGGGTGCGCGCGCCCGGGCAGCACACGCCATTGCAGTGCTTGCTCGTGGGGCAGTCGCTGCGCGTTCATGCGCGGTCTGGCCGCATCACGTGCCCCAGCCCAGCAGCACGCACGCCAGCGGCGGCAGGGTCAGGGTCAGCGAATGTTCACGCCCGTGGCAGGGCGCGGCCAGTGTATCCAAGCCACCCGCATTGCCCATGTTGGAGCCGCCGTAGAGGGCCGAGTCGCTGTTGAGCAGTTCGCGATAATGGCCGGCGCGCGGCACGCCGATGCGATAGCCGGGCCGCGGCACCGGGGTGAAGTTGAGCACCGCCAGCACCAGCGCGGCGTCGTCGCGCCCGCGGCGGATGAAGGCGAGCACGCTTTGTTCATGGTCCTCGAAATCGATCCATTCGAAGCCGCGCGCTTCGCAGTCGCACTGGTGCAGCGCGGGCAATGTACGGTAGAGGCGGTTGAGGTCGGCCACCAGGCGCCTGACACCGGCATGTTGCGCATCGGAAAGCGCCGCCCAGTCAAGCTCCGCATCATGATTCCACTCGGCCGCCTGGCCGAACTCGCCACCCATGAAGAGGAGCTTCTTGCCGGGGTGTGCCCACATGAAGCCGAAATACAGGCGCAGGTTGGCGAACTGCTGCCAGCGATCGCCCGGCATCTTCGCCAGCAGCGAACCCTTGCCGTGCACCACTTCATCATGCGACAAGGGCAGCACGAAGTCTTCGTTGAATGCGTAGATCAGGCCGAAGGTCAAAAGGGAATGGTGATGGCGCCGGTGTACCGGGTCTTGGCGCATGTACGCCAGGGTGTCGTGCATCCAGCCCATGTTCCATTTGTAGGAAAAGCCAAGGCCGCCGCGGGCCAGCGGGTGCGAGACGCCGCGCCAGGCGGTCGATTCCTCGGCGATGGTGAGGGCTTGCGGAAAATGCTGCGCAACCAGGCCATTGGTCTCGCGAATGAAGTGCACAGCTTCCAGGTTCTCGCGGCCACCATGCGCATTGGGAATCCATTCGCCAGCCGCGCGGCTGTAGTCCAGGTACAGCATCGAGGCGACCGCGTCGACGCGCAGGCCGTCGAGTCCGAAACGCTCCAGCCAGAACAGGGCGTTGGCCGTGAGGAAGTTGCGCACCTCGTTGCGGCCGTAGTTGTAGATCAGGGTGTTCCAGTCGCGATGCAGGCCCTGGCGCGGGTCGGCGTGCTCGTACAGATGGGTGCCGTCGAAGCGCGCCAGTGCATGCGGGTCGGAGGGAAAGTGCCCCGGCACCCAATCGAGCAGGACGCCGATACCGGCATCGTGGCTACGTTTCACGAAGGCTGTGAAGTCCTGCGGCGAGCCATGACGTGCGGTAGGCGCATACAGCGCGGTGGGCTGGTAGCCCCAGGAGCCGTCGAACGGGTGCTCCATGATCGGCAGCAGTTCGATGTGGGTGAAGCCGAGCTCCTGCACGTAAGGCAGCAGTTGGTCGGCGATCTCGTCCCATGTCAGGAAGCGGCCACCCGGGCCGCGGCGCCATGATGCGGCATGCAATTCATAGATCGAGACAGCGCAATCGCGCGCACCGGCGGGGCCGCGTGCCTCAAGCGGCAGGCCTGGCTCTGCCACGATCGACGCGGTGGCCGGGCGCAGTTCGGCTGCGCGTGCAAACGGATCGGCCTTGTGCGGCAGCATTGCGCCGCCGGCATCGAGGATTTCGTACTTGTAGTGCGCACCGGCGGCCACGCCCGGAACAAACAATTCCCACACACCGCATTCGCGGCGCAGGCGCATCGGGTGGCGCCTGCCGTCCCAGAAGTTGAAGTCGCCCAGCACCGCCACGCGGCGGGCGCCGGGAGCCCAGACGGCGAACACTGTGCCGCTCACGCCGTCAATCGTGCGCGGGTGCGCGCCCAGCACTTCGTACAGGCGTGCATGGCGGCCTTCGGCGATCAGCCAGGCATCGGCTTCGCCCAACAGCGGCGCGAAGCGGTAGGGATCATCGATCACCAGTGTTGCTGCGTCCCAGCGCACGCGCAGGCGGTAGTCGCAGCGCGCCTGGCCTGCCTCCAGGGCGCCATCGAAAAGGCCGTCGGGGTGGACCTGCGGCAGGTTGGCAAGCCGGGCGCCAGCCAGGCTGAAAACCTCGACCTCGCGCGCCCCGGGCAGGAGTGCGCTCACCCATACGCGGCCGGCCTCATCATGCATGCCCAGCAGGGCGAAGGGATCGTTGGCGCGTGCGCCGATGAGGTCGGCAATGGCGGTGGCGTTCAGCATTGGCGCAGG
>CAYYFR010000207.1:2732-10043 GCA_964470865.1 uncultured Burkholderiales bacterium
CGATGCTGCGATCGCTGGAGAACGGGCCCATCGCCGCGACATTGCGCACCGCCATGGCGACCCAGGCAGCACGGTCGGCGTAGAGGGCGTCGACGCGTTCCTGCGTCGCTACATAGGCCGCATAGTCGGCCAGCAGCATGTAGTGATCGCCATGGTCGAGCAGGCTTTGCACGATCGGCTGGTAACGGGTCGGCTCTTCCGACGAGAAGTGGCCAGCGCCGATCTGGTCGAGCACTTGCCTGAGTTCGGCGTTGGCGGCGTAGATCTCGCGTGGCCGGTAACCGGCGGCACGGCGCTGTGCCACCTCGGAGGCATGCATGCCGAAAATGAAGATGTTGTCGGCCCCCACCGCATCGCGAATCTCGATGTTGGCGCCGTCCTCGGTGCCGATGGTCAGCGCACCGTTCAGGGCCAGCTTCATGTTGCCTGTGCCCGAGGCCTCGGTGCCGGCAGTCGATATCTGCTCGGACAGGTCAGCCGCCGGAATGATCATCTTGGCCACCGAAACACCGTAGTTGGGCACGAATACCAGCTTGAGCCTGCCTTCGACGCGCGGGTCGTCGTTGATGATGGCGGCCGTGTCGTTGATCAGGCGGATCACAAGTTTGGCCATGAAGTAGGCTGAAGCTGCCTTGCCGGCGAAGATCACCGTGCGTGGAATCCAGTCGCGGCCCGGGTCGGCGATGATGCGGTTGTAGCGGGTGATGACATGCAGCACGTTGAGCAGTTGGCGCTTGTACTCGTGAATCCGCTTGATCTGCACGTCGAACAGGGAATCCGGGCTGATGGCGATGCCCGAGAGGTGCGCGATGTAGTCGGCCAGGCGCCGCTTGTTGGACGACTTTACCGTGGTGAAGGCGCTCTGGAACTCTGGTTCGCGGGCCAGCGGCTTGAGACGCTCCAGGTGATCCAGGCGCACGCGCCATTCGGGGCCGATGCGTCGGTCGATCAGGCGCGCCAGATCCGGATTGGCCAATGCCAGCCAGCGGCGCGGCGTGATGCCGTTGGTGCGATTGACCAGGCGCGTGGGGAACAGGCGATCGAAGTCGGCGAAGATGGTTTCGCGCAGCAGTTGCGAATGCAGCTTCGACACACCGTTGACCTTGTGGCTGGCCAGCACCGACAGATAGGCCATGCGCACGCGTCGGCCGTGGCTCTCGTCGATCAGCGAGACCCGCTTCAAGAGTTCGATGTCGCCGCCGTGGTCGCGCCGGACCTGGTCCAGGAACAGTTCATTGATATCGAAAATGATCTTCATGTGGCGCGGCAACACGCGCTCCAGCATGGCCACCGGCCAGGTCTCCAGAGCCTCCGGCATCAGGGTGTGGTTGGTGTATGAAAAGATCCTGGTGGTCAGCTTCCACGCCAGGGTCCAGGGGATATGGCGCTCGTCGACCAACAGCCGCATCAATTCGGGCACGGCGATCGCCGGATGCGTGTCATTGAGGTGAATCGCCACCTTGTCGGCCAGTTGTTCGACCCCGTTGTGGGTCTTGAAGTAGCGCCGCAACAAGTCCTGCAGCGAGGCGCTGACAAAAAAGTATTCCTGCTTCAGGCGCAGCTCGCGACCGTGCTCGGTGCTGTCATCCGGATACAGCACACGCGACACGTTTTCCGAGGCATTCTTGGCTTCGATCGCCGCGGTGTAGTTGCCCTGGTTGAACAGGGACAGGTTGATCACCTCGGTCGAGGTGGCCGACCACAGCCTGAGGGTATTGACCGCACTGGTGCCGTAGCCCGGCACCAGGGTATCGTAGGCCATCGCCAGCACATCGTCGGTATCGACCCAATGCGCCTTTTTGTCGCGCAGATCGACGCGGCCGCCAAAACGTATGGTGTACTTGACTTCGGGCCGGGCGAACTCCCACGGATTGCCGGCGACCAGCCAGTGATCCGGGTATTCGACCTGGCGGCCTTCGACCACGCGTTGGGCGAACATGCCGTATTCATAGCGGATGCCGTAGCCGAAGCCGGGCAATGCCAGGGTCGCCATTGAATCGAGAAAACAGGCCGCCAGCCGGCCGAGGCCGCCGTTGCCGAGTGCCGGGTCGGGCTCCAGGTTGGCCAGTTCGTCGATGTCCAGCCCCAGCTCGCGCAGCGCATCATCGCATTCCTCGTACAGGCCAAGCGCGATGAGGGCGTTGGACAAGGTACGCCCGGGCAGGAATTCCATCGACAGGTAGTAGATGCGCTTGACGTTCTGGCGGTACTGGCGGCGGGTGGTGTCCATCCAGCGCTCGACCAGGCGGTCGCGCACTGCGTTGGAGAGCGCAAACAGCCAGTCGCGCGGCGAAGCCGCGACCGAATCCTTGCCCACCGTATACAAAAGATGGTTCGAGATCGATTTGCGCAGCGAATCAGGGTCGCGGCCGACGCTGTCGCCGGCGGCTGCTTCAGGTGTTTTGCGGATGTCCATGCTGGGCTAGGGTGGGGAAATATGAAGGAGAGGAAAACACGGTCGCGGACGCAAGAACTCGATTGCCATTGGCCGCACCTGCGATGTGCAACGAGCTGCAACGAGCGTGCCAACTACGTACCGGGCGCCCATTCACGCATGCGGGCGCAACTCCCGGTACAGCGTCATGTAGCGCCCGGCCGACGCGGCCCAGCCGAAATCGGCCTGCATGGCCCTGCGCTGCATAGCTTGCCACAGCTTGGCTTGCTGCCACAGCGCCAGGGCGCGCTGCAAGGCGGCACCAAGATCTGCACTTAGTGCCGCCTCAAAGACGAATCCGTTGGCGTGTTCGCTGGCGGCATCAATCACCGTATCGGCCAGTCCGCCGGTGCGCCGCACCAGTGGCAGGGTGCCATAACGCAATCCGTACATCTGTGTCAGTCCACAGGGCTCGAAACGCGAGGGCACAGCAATCATGTCGGAACCGGCGAAGATGCGATGCGCGAGCGCCTCGTCGTAGCCCAGCTTGACCGCGACGCTGCCCGGGTGGGCGGCCGCCGCGCCAAGCCACGCGGCCTCCAGGGCGGCATCGCCGCTGCCCAGCAGGGCACACTGGCCGCCGCCGGCCAGCAGAACCGGCAGCGCCTCCAGCAAGAGGTCCAGACCTTTTTGTCGCGTCAGGCGGCTCACCACGCCCAGCAAGGGCCCGCGTTTGTCGCTTGTCAAGCCCAGTTCTGCGCGCAAGGCGTCGCCGCAGGCAGACTTGCCACGCAGTTGGTCGGCGCTGTAGCGTGCGCTCAGATAGGGGTCTGTCTGCGGGTTCCACTCGTCTGTGGCGATACCGTTGAGTATGCCGGAGAGGGCGCCGGCACGCGAACGCAAGAGCCCCTCCATGCCCAAGCCGTGTTCGGCGCCCTGGATTTCGCGCGCGTAGGTGGGGCTCACGGTGGTGATGCGGTCAGCGTAGAACAAGGCGGCCTTCATGAAGTTGAGCTTGCCGTGAAATTCCAGCCCGTGCATCGAAAAGAAATGGTCGGGCAAGCCGAGCGCGGCGAACGCGGTGGCATCGAACTGGCCCTGGTAGCCCAGGTTGTGTATGGTGAATACACTGCCCGGGCCAGCCCCGCCACGGGCGCGCAGGTACGCGCAGGCCAGGCCGGCGTGCCAATCGTGGCTATGCACGATGTCGGGGCGCCAGGCGTCGAAGCCACCGTCGGCGAAGCGGGCGGCGATCCATCCCAGCAGCGCGAATCGCGCGGCGTTGTCGGGCCAATCGCGACCGTCGCCATCGACGTAGGGGTTGCCGCTGCGGGCGAAGAAGGTCGGTGCGTCGATCAGCCAGACAGGAGTGGCACCAATCCGGCAGGGCACAAGGCCGATACTCTCGATGCCGAACGCGGCACCGATGTCGATGCGCGCGCCCTGCGCTGTCGCGGCTTCGAGCAACGCTGGAAATCCGGGCAGCAGCATGCGCACGTCGGCACCGGCCGCAGCCAGGGCCGGCGGCAGCGCCGCATTGACGTCCGCCAGGCCGCCGGTCTTGAGAGCCGGGTGAACTTCGGTGCTGACATACAGAACCCGCATCGTGTGGTCTGGCAGGCGTTGCGGTCAGGCGCCCGGGCGCGGCAAGCGGTCGAGCATGTCCTGGGTGACCAGCGTGATGCCCTGTTCACTGACCAGAAAGCGGCGCCCATCGTCGGCGGCATCTTCGCCGATGACCATGCCGGGCGGAATGCGGCAGCCACGGTCCACCACCACGCGCGACAGGCGCGCGTGGCGGCCGACCTCGACCCCGGGCAGCAGCACCGCGCCATCGATGCTGCAGTACGAATTGATGCGCACCTTGGAAAACAGCACCGAGCGCGCCACCCGCGAACCCGAAACGATGCAGCCGCCGGAGACAATCGAATCGACCGCCATGCCGCGCCGCTGGTCGCCGTCGAAGACAAACTTGGCTGGCGGCAACTGTTCCTGGTAGGTCCAGATCGGCCAGGTGGTGTCGTACATGTCGAGCGCCGGCGTCGGCATGGTCAGATCGACGTTGGCCGACCAGTAGGCGTCGATGGTGCCGACATCGCGCCAGTAGGGTTCGGTGCCTTCGGCGCCGTCCGGGTTGACGCACGAAAGCGAAAACTGGTGCGCGCAGGCCACTCCCATGCGCACCGTCTCGGGAATGATGTCGCGGCCGAAATCGTGGCTCGAAGCCGGGTTGCGGATGTCGCGCTCGAGCATGTCGAAGAGGAAACCGGTGTTGAAGACATAGATGCCCATGCTGGCCAGCGAGCGCTCGGGCCTACCCGCCATGGCGGGCGGATCGGCCGGCTTTTCGACGAAATCGACGATCTGGTCGGAGCCGTCGATCGCCATCACGCCGAACGCCGAGGCTTCGGCGCGCGGCACTTCGATGCAACCGACCGTGACTTGCGCGCCGCGCTCGACATGGAACTGCAGCATGCGCGCGTAATCCATCTTGTAGACATGATCGCCGGCCAGCACCACGATGTAGTCCGACTTGTGGTCGCGCACGATGTCGATGTTCTGGTACACCGCGTCTGCGGTGCCGCGGTACCAGGATTGGTCGTCGGTGCGTTGCTGTGCCGGCAGCAGTTCGACGAATTCGTTGGATTCCCAGCGCTGGAAGCTCCAGCCCTTCTGCAGGTGGCGCAACAGGCTGTGCGATTTGTACTGGGTGATCACGCCGATGCGCCGAATTCCCGAATTGATGCAATTGGAGAGCGCGAAATCGATGATGCGGAACTTGCCGCCGAAATAGACGGCCGGCTTGGCGCGGCGCGCCGTCAGGTCCTTCAGCCGGGTGCCGCGGCCACCAGCCAGCACCAGCGCTACCGCGCGCCGCGGTAGCTGCAGCCGCGCGAAATTGCCATCCTTCATCGCCGTGCCTCCACTGTTTGGCCCCATGTCCGTGCTGATCTGATCGGCAGGTGACGCAGCCTGCCTTGGCGGCGCGCGCATGTTCGCTGCCCGATCCACAGGTTAGCAGGAACCCGTGGTGATCGTGCCCTACATTGGGGCCGGGGTGGTCGAAGCGGGCGCCGGCGCGCGTCGTCCGACAGCATCGGTGAAGCGATTGACCAGCCAGTCCAGCGCGCAGTAGAAGACGCCGGCGGCCAGCGGCGGATTGAGTGTCGGAAGGCCGGTGCCGGGCACGATCGGACGCCAACTCCAGTTGCCCAGGGCCGTGCCGTACAACTCGAGCAGCAGCGCCAGCATGAACATGATGGCGTACAGGCGCCGGTGCCTGCCAAACATGATGAACAGGATGAACAGTGCGAACAGCGGCACGCTCAGCCAATCCTGACCGCTCCATGCCAGAAACAGCACCAGCGGCGCCGCAGCCAGCGGCACCAGCTGTGCGATGCGCTCGTCCAGCGTGCGAACCAGGATCAATCCCAGCAGATAGAGCAGGGCATGTCCCGGCGGCACGAACAGCGGCACGTTGCCGAACTGGTAGTCGTAGAGACCCCATCCCAGCGAGGCCACGATCTCGCCGAGCCCCGCAATCCAGACGCAGGCCAGGAGGCGCCGGCCGATCACTTGCGGCAGATGGATGCACAACAAGCCGGTCACGGCCCACACCAGCACGCTCACAGCCATCTGGCCCGGAAAGCCGAAACTTCGATCAATCCACAGGCCGCCGCAGATCACCACGATTACCAGTACGCAGAGCGGACGCGCATGTGGCACTTCAAGCTGCGGCAGCGCCCGCAGCAAGGCGCGCGGCGCAATTTCGGGAACAGCCATTTGATGTCGACTCGAAAACCCGCAGCATACGCAATCCGCCGCGCGCAATGGAACTGGGCGGGCCGTCGTTGCCAGGCGTCGGCCGCAGCGCTCAGGTCGCGCCGGGCTGCCCACCCTTGATTCCCCGTGCGAAGTCCAGCAGCGCCGCAAACGGCATGGCGCGCCCGTACAGGAAGCCCTGACCCTTGTTGCAGCCGTAGGCGGTCAGTGCGAGATCCTGGGTCCGCGTTTCGATGCCTTCGGCGGTGACCGGCATCTCGAGCCGCGCCGCCAGGTCGAGCACCGCGCGCACCACTGTCTTGCCGCGCCTGGTGTCGATGCTCTGGGTGAAGCTGTGGTCGATTTTCAACTCATGCACGGAAAGCCGTGACAGTTGTGCCAGGGATGAGTAGCCGGTACCGAAATCGTCGATCGCGAATTCGACGCCGTAATCCGCCAGAAGCCCGACCACGCGCTCGGCGGTGTCGACGTCTTCCATCAGCATGCCCTCGGTGACTTCGAAGCGATACCGCTGCGGCGCCATGCCGGCCTCGCGCAGCAGCAGTCCCAGCTCCTTGAACAGCTTGAGGTCGCGGAAGTCGAGTGCCGAAAGGTTCACGTTGATCCGAAACCGTTCATCGAAGGTTTCCTGTGCGCCCGCAAGATCGCTGGTGACCTGGCCCAGCACTGCCCTGCTGATCGCGCGCGTCAGGCCGGCTTCCTCGGCGATGCCAAGGAAGCTGGCCGGTGCGAGCAGGCCGCGCACCGGATGCAGCCAGCGAATCAGGGCTTCGGCGCCTGCCAGCTTCGCCTGACCCAACTGCATGATCGGCTGGTAATGGACGCGCAGTTCGCCATGCTCGATGGCGTGCCGCAGTTCATGTTCGGTAAGAATCTCGCCCAGGGAATCATGAGCGGCGCCGCGGCGGCGCCCCGCAGGCGCGCCGCGCGCCAGGCGTTTGGCCCGGTGGCGTTGTGTATCGGCCTGGCGCAGCAGGGCTTCGACGGCGCGGCCATCGTGCGGAAAGGCGGCGCTGCCGATGCTTGCGGTAAGGCTGAATTCGTAACCGTCGATCGACAGCGGCGCGGCGATGGCGGCGCAGACCTTGTTCTCGGCGTCGGCTTGGTCCCGTGCGTCGCCGCAAATCATGAACCCGAATTCGTCGCCGGACAGG
>CAYYFR010000208.1:0-3135 GCA_964470865.1 uncultured Burkholderiales bacterium
GACCATCGTCAAGGCGGGAATATCGGTTTGGCATATTCTCCATTCACAATAGCGCGGTAGCCTTGAATTGCGGCCACCGGACGCGGCGCGTACTTGCCATCCGGCAATTGCGCTACCGACTGGCGCTGATGCAGTCGGGCCTGTCGCCGCTGGCTTCGCTGCCCGCTTGCCGAGAACCCTTGCCCACTCGTTTCCAATGAATCCCAAGGACCCGCTCCACGACCAGCGCGAACTGCTGGCTGCACTCTATCGCCCGGATGTCTATCCGCACCCGGTGCGCAGCATCGCAGTCATCGAGACCCACATCTCCTGGGTGGTGCTGGCCGGTGACTATGCCTACAAGCTCAAGAAATCCATCGACCTTGGCTTCCTTGATTTCAGCACCCTTGAAAAGCGCCGCCACTGCTGCGCCGAGGAAGTGCGGCTCAACCGGCGCACCGCGCCGGACATCTACATCGATGTCGTCGCCATCACCGGCAGCGCGCAGGAACCGCGGTTGGCCGGCAGCGGATCGATCATCGAGTACGCGGTGCGCATGCATCGCTTCGCGCGCGATGAAGAGCTCGACGTGCTGCTTGCCGGTGGCCGTCTGACAAGCGCTGACATGCGCGAACTCGCCGCTGCCGTCGCTGCTTTTCACGCCTCTGCGGAGCGATCCCGTGACGGCAGCTTCGGATCGCCTGCCCTGGTGCTGCAACAGGCGTTGCAGAACTTTACGCAGATCGCCCCACTCAGTCTTGAACCGCATCGCCAGGCGCGCTTGAACCAACTGCGCGTCTGGACCGAAACCGAGCACGCCCGCGTTGCCCCGATCATTGCCCACCGGGTACGGCAGGGGTTCGTGCGCGAATGCCACGGCGACCTGCATCTGGCCAACATGGTGCGCCATGCCGGGCGCATCCTGGCCTTTGACTGCATCGAATTCAACCCGCAGTTGCGCTGGATCGACGTGATCAATGATCTTGCCTTCACGCTGATGGACCTGCGCCATCGCGATCGGCCGGACTTCGCGCGCGTGGCGCTCAACGCCTACCTCGAGCACGGCGGGGATTACCGGGGACACGCCCTGCTGCCCTTCTTTCTCGTGTATCGCGCGCTGGTACGCGCCAAGGTGGCCGCGATTCGCGCATGCCAGCCGGGTGTTGCCGCCACCGACAGGCAGTTGTCCCTGGCCGACTGCGATGCACATCTGCACCTGGCAATTGCATGCACCCGGCCCTGCCGGCCGCTGCTGATCATCACCCACGGAGTTTCGGGCTCGGGAAAGTCCCACTGCAGCAGCAGCCTGATCGAGGTGCGCGACTGGGTGCGCCTGCGTTCCGACGTTGAACGCAAGCGCCTGGCAGGCTTGCGCCCGCTTGACGCCAGCACGCCGGCCGACAAGCAAAGCCTGTACACGACAGTTGCCACCACGCGCGTCTATGCCCACCTGGCAGAGATGGCGGCCGGCCTGCTCGCCAGCGGTACCTCGGTGATTGTCGACGCCGCCTTTCTCGAACGCCGCCAACGTGATGATTTCCGCGCGCTGGCATTGCGCCTGGGCGCCGGCTTCGCCATTCTTGCCACGCGCGCCGATCACCCCGAGCTGGTGCGCAGGATCGAGGCTCGCGCGCGTGCCGGAATCGACGCTTCCGAGGCGACAGTCGAGGTACTGGACTGGCAAATCCGCATGCAGCAGCCAATCGGCACCGCAGAGCAACAGTTCGCCGTGCATATGGCGCCCCCTTTTCGCTTCGATGCTGCGGCTATAGCCGGTGCGCTCGAGGCAGTTGCAGGCGTTGCCCAGGCAAGCGCTTGCAGGTGAGGGGGTCGTCGAGCGGCCTATGCGGTGCCGGCCTGCCTTGGCCACCCGTATGCCGTCCTGCGCCGCCGACAGTCTCGTGAAAGGCATGTTTCTGTCATGAATAATGTGGTGCTCAATTAGCCAAAGTAGCCGCACTGAGGGCAAACGCCGGCAAAAGCAAAGCCGTTTGACCTCAATCAAGCCGTAGCGCCTCGCGCGGCCATAGTCTTGTCAGTGGAAACTGTGCAATCCAATCCGCGAAGGAGGCCATCATGGCAAGGCAAGCCCGAACAAAACCAACGGCCGGCAAGAAGCCGCGCGCTGTCAGAATCAAGCCCGTACAGGCGCGCGGGCGCCGGGCAAGTCCAGAGCCGCTGCAATCCACGCCAATCGACGAGGACATGGATGCACTGCAGCACGAAGTGCACGGAATGATCGAGGATGCACAGGCTCCGGGCCCGCAACGCAGCGGCACCAACATCCAGACCGAATGAGGTGGGCGCAGCCCGCATCGGCGTGACCGCGCGCATTGCGCTGGTGGCGACGGTTCTTGTGGCTGTGGCATGGTGAGTCCGCGCTGCGCCGGAACGCCGCCCATGTTGGCAGCGGCGCGTCAGCGGCCAGCGCGACGCTCGACCAGGATGCCGGCGACTTCAAGCACCACCCCGAGCCCAAGCAGGACATAGCCGATTGCGCCGGGTGTGACCGCCCAGGCCAGAACTCCACCACCAACCAGCAAGGCGATGCTGGCCGAGCGTCTGCGTGCGGTATTTCTCAACACAGCGGCGCTGCTCGACTGGCGACCGCAGGCACAGGTACGGCGGCCTCGATGCCGCTGCCGATCAGAGCGCAGCGGCCTGCATGGCGGAGCACTGACACCTGCATGAATCGGCCTTCTTGATCGATTTCGGCGCGGTCAGCAGCAGCGGGAAAGAAGTAAAAGCGCAGGTTGAGATAGTGGCTGACGGCGCTGATGTCACCTTCGCTCCAGTCAAGCAGGACATTGCGCTGCCAACGTCGCACCTGGTACTTGAGGCCATTGAAGTCAACTACCTGGCGCTCGGCACGCCAGTGGATGCGTTCGCTGTGACAGGTGTCGCACTGTGCCTTGTAGAGTTGTTCGCCGCGCCGATATTCCGGGCGATGCTGCGCCTGCGCCGGACCAACAGCGACCAGGTACAGCAGCACCACGATCAGGGTTGCGCGCAAGTTATTCATCTCGATCTTCGCCTCCGGTAAAAGCGCGTGTGGATTGACGCTTGTGCGCCACCAACGCGCACCCTGCCACTCGAGCGCGCCCTGCAACCGCCATCCTCCAAACATACACGCCGCGCCACTACGCCATTACGCCA
>CAYYFR010000208.1:3235-10041 GCA_964470865.1 uncultured Burkholderiales bacterium
CCCTGCAACCGCCATCCTCCAAACATACACGCCGCGCCACTACGCCATTACGCCATTACGCCACTACGCCACTACGCCACTACGCCACTACACTCGCAGGCTACGCCAGCCCTGCCGGGAGATATTGATTCCGGTCAAACTTCGCTTGAAAAAACGCCGCCGCCAAGGCCGTGCCAAGTCGGGCAAGGTGCGCGCGCTCGGCGTCAGCGGCGCACGCCGCTCGCCGGCCTTTCCCGCACTGCCAACGATCGCCGAAGCCGGGGTTGCCGGCTATGAGGCCGCCACCTGGACCGGCGTGGTCGCACCGGAAAATCTGCCGCGCCCGATCCTCGACAGGCTCAATGCCGCAGTCAACCGCGCAATTGCCAGCGCCAGCTTCCGCGACCGTTTCAGCAGCATCGGTGATGGGGCCGCCGGCGGCACACCCGAAGAGTTCGCCGCCTTGATCAGGCGTGAGCTGGGCAAATGGCGCGACGTGGGCAAGCGCTCCGGGGCGCGCTTCGATTAGGCTGTGGCCGGCGGCGCCGTGTGCTGCGCAAGCCACGCGGCGCAACCTTCCACAAACGCAGCTTGTTGCGCCGTGCCCAGGCCGAGCGGATCGAATCGGTAGCGGTAGTGCAAGCGCAACAGGCGTCGCAAATCGGCGTGTCCGACGAGGCCGGGATTCTCACGCTCGACACGCGCAAGCCATTCCTCAAACGTTTCGTTGGGCGCGCGAACCATGCCGCGACGCCGTAACTCCGACTCGATCTGATAAAACGACGAATCGCTGCCGACCAGGCGGGCAGCCTCGGACCGTGGCGGGTGCAAGGCGCCATCTGCCGGTTTGCGCACCGTGCGCGCAGCGCCGAACACGCGCCAACCCAACCACGCCAGCACCAGCGCACCGATGCCGCCGAACAGGCCCCACTTCTCGCTCTCGCTGCTGGTCAGTTGCCAGCGCGCATAGCGAAAGCGCAAGGCCGACCAGGCATCGGTCAGGCGCGCGCGCCAGCGCGCCGCAGCCGGCCGTTCCGAGTCTTCCGCCTCTGCCCAACCAGAGGGCGTGGTGTCGACATCGACCCAGCGCCGGTCCACGAACACACGCGCCCAGGCGTGCGCATGGCGCTCGCGTACCAGGTAAGTACTGCCGTCGGGCGCGCGTTCCTGCACCGAAAAACCTGTGGCATAGCGCGCCGGCAAGCCGGCAGCACGCAGCAGAAGCACCGCGGCGCTGGCGAAGTATTCGCAGTGCCCGGCGCGCGTGCTGCCGATGAATTGCGCCAGCGCGGTGCTGCCCGGAGCCGCAGCCATGCCGGTGCTTGAGTAGCGAAACCCGTTGGCGAAAAATTCCTGCACCCGTCGCACGGCGTCGGCCGGCGCCAGGCCCGCCAGTCCAAGTGTGCGCGCTGTATCCGCAAACACCTCGCGTTCGGCCGCAGGCAACTTCAAGTCGGATGCATCGGGTGCCTGCGCCTGCGGCGGCCCATCGCCCGCTGCGACGCTGTAGATCACGAAGCCCGGCGCGGCTTCCGCCTGCACCGCACCCAGATTGTTTGCGCGCAAGGAAATCGCGGACAGCGTCACGCTGATAGCACCTGCCGGCAGGCTCAACACCGGGTTGCCGTGCACGGCGAAATCCGCCACCTCGATCTGGCGCCGCGCGGCGCCTGCGCGCAAGGTCCATGCGCCATTGCCGGGTTGGCGCGGCACTTCGGCAAAGCGCGCACCGCGCGCCACCCAGGCGCTACCGCCATACTCGTTGTAGGTGGCGCGATGCAGCAACAAGGCCCCGGCAAGCGGGGCGTCGGGCTTCACACGCAGGATGATTTCGTCGGACTGCTTCAACTCGCCAATGCTGCCCAGATCGGTGCTGCTGCGATACGGGTTGGTGCGATTGCCGCCACCGCCACTGATCCAGTCGGGCGCCGCGCCTTCCAGCCACACCTGGGCCGAGTTGAGGCCGACATGCAGCGCGGAGCCAAGCGCCGCGGCCAGCGCGATCTGCAGCGCCCACAAGCCCGCGCGGTCGCGCCCAGAGCGCGCACCCAGCAGTGCCCAGCCTCCCAGCCCCACCAGGCCGATGGTGGCCAGGTCACCGCGTTGATTGGCCGCGCATGCGCCGATCAGCCAGAACACCAGATAGGCGTAGCCAAGGTTGAAGGCTGTGGCGCCGCCACGCACCTCGCGGCGCAGGCTCCAGAACAGCACATCGAGCCGAATCGCCGGCGCACAACCCCAAGCCTGCAACAAGCCCAGCGGCAAAAGGATCAGCGGCAGCCACTGGAACAGCAGCACGATCGCGCGCGGATTGCCGTAAGCCACATAGCAACCCACCCCCACCATCGCCGCGAGTACCAGGCACAGATCGGCGACTCGCTGCTGCCGCGGCAACTCGACCTCGAAGCGTCGCGCAACCCGACGCGGCGCTTCCATTGCGATCGCAGCCGCCGCGCCAATCAACCAGAAGCCGGTCTGCCAGCCCCAGAACAAGGCCGCTGCGCCCAACAGAAACGCTGGCGTATTCATAGCGCGGCCAGGCCTTCCTGTATGCGTCCCGGCACCAGTTGCACCAGCCACGACGGCGCGTCATGAATCGGTTGTTTGCTGATGGCGAGTACCCGCAACACGCTGCCACGTGCGCGCAACTGGTCGATCAGGTCGGCACGCGCGTGATCCCATCCCAGCAGGATGCACACGCAGCCACTCAAGCCCGCAGCGCGCCCAGCCAGCGACGCTGCCAGAATTTCAAACGGCTGGTCCGCGCACAACTCGACGCCGGCCAGCACCTCGAGCAGGTTGCCGGCCTGCAACTGGCCGCGGCCGGCGGTGTAGGTGTAGGGCTCGGCACCGACGAACATCAGGTCGAGCATGCATTCCTGGGTGTCGATGGTGCAGGCAAACGAGGCAGCCACAGCCACCGCTTCCTCGAAAACTTCCGCCTCGGAAGCGGCGCCAAAGGTATCGAGAATCAGCCCGTAGCGTTCGAAATACTCATCCTGGTATTCGCGCACCACCGGACGGCCGAGACGTGCAAAGCTTTTCCAGTGCACCCGCTGCAAGGGATCACCCGGCCGGTAGTCGCGCAGGCCGATGAATTCCTCGGAATCCCCCACCGATGAAGCCAGCGTCACCCCGCCTTGCTGGTAGCGGCGCCCGCCGGGCAGCGACAAGGGCGGCAGCGCGTAGCGGCGCGGCAGCACGATCAGGTTTTGCTCCAATGCGAGCGTGCAGAGGCCGCGCACCAGGCCGAGCGTCTCGTCGCAACCGACATGCAGGCCGGTGAAATGCATGCGGCCGCGGCGCAGCGCCTGGGCACACACGCGCACTTCGGTCACAGCACCGGGCGGCAGCTTGCCCAATCTCGCAAGCGGCACACGGCCAACGCGATTGCGCTCGATCAGACGCAGCCAGCCGCGATAGCTTGGCCACTTCATCGCCGCCCTGAACTGCGCATAGTCGGGCCGCGGGTCGGCCAGCTCGTCGCGCAGGCTTACCGATTGCGCCTCTGCTTCAGAGAGGTTGGTCACCCGCAAGCGATATTCGAAGGTCTCGCCGCTGGTTGCCGCGCGCGGCAGCATGCGCTCGACCGCAAAACGGCCGCGGCGCCAGCGCCGCCCGACAAGCGCGATGCCCAGCAGCACCGCCAGGAAAGCAAACATCCGGTAGGCGGTGCTCTGGGTGGTATCGATGCCGAACACGCCGCTGAGAATCGCCGCTGCGAGCACCAGCATGCCCGCCGCAGTGAAGGTGCGCTCCGACCAATACGCCACATCGCCTACGGCGTGATAAGCGCGAAACATCAATTTGCGCATGGTGCAGGCGGCAAGCGCAGCGGCGCCGGTTCAGGCGGGTACCGGCAGGCGTGCCAGGATCCCGGCCACCACAGCGGCGGCTGTAAGTCCGGAAAATCTGGCTTGCGGGTCGAGCGCCAGGCGGTGCGCCAGCACCGCTTGCGCCAGCGCGCGCACATGGTCGGGCGTTACGTAATCGAGCCCGTCTACCAGCGCCAGGGCCTGCGCCACGCGAGTCAGCGCCAACGAGGCGCGCGGTCCGGCGCCGAGTTGCACGCCCGCGACGCCGCGCGTGGCACGCGCCAGGTCCACCGCATAGCGCGTGATCTCTTCACTGATGCGTACCGCCTTGACAGCGTGGCGCAATCTGCGCACTTCATCGGCTGCGATCACCGGACGCAACGCGTCAAGCGGATGGGCACGCCCCTGTGCATTCACGATCGCCACCTCTTCATGGGCGCTCACGTAGCCCAGCGACACGCGAATGGCGAAGCGGTCCATCTGCGCTTCCGGCAGCGGATAGGTGCCGCGGAATTCCACCGGATTCTGCGTGGCAATGACAAAAAACAGATCGTCCAGGCGTGAAGTGCGGCCCTCCACCGTGACCTGGGCCTCGGCCATGGCTTCAAGCAGGGCCGACTGGGTGCGTGGCGAAGCACGGTTGATTTCATCGGCCAGGAGGATCTGGGTGAAGATCGGGCCGGGGTGAAAATCGAAGCTCTGCGCCTGTGGATTGAATACCGACACACCCACGATATCGGAGGGCAGCAAATCGGGAGTGAACTGCACACGGGTGAATTGCGCCCCTACGCTTACGGCCAGCGCCTTGGCCAGGGTGGTCTTGCCGGTACCCGGGTTGTCCTCGATCAACACATGCCCGCCGGCCAGAAACGCCGCCAGGATCAGGCGCACCGACGCGCCCTGCCCCGACATCACGCTTTCGATGCTGGTGGCGATCCGGCCCGCCCCGCTGGCGTGGTCGCTGCTGCTTGCATCTGTCACGCTTCTTTCCCTCAGGTCAAGGTCGAATCCGCCGTCGCTCGATTCTAGTCGCAGGCATGTCAAGAGGCGCCCGGCGTGGCAGAATCGTGCTGTATCCAAAAAGTGACCTGACGGAGACCAGACAACATGAAACACAGCGTACGCATCGGCGGCGCCTCGGGCTTCTGGGGTGATTCAAGCCTCGGCGCGCCGCAACTGGTGCGCCATGGTGCGGTGGATTACCTGGTATTCGACTACCTGGCCGAGCTCACCATGTCGATCATGGCGGCGCAGAAGATGAAGAACCCGGAGGCCGGATTCGCGCTCGACTTCGTCACCGTGGCACTCAAGTCGGTGCTGCGCGAGGTGGTCGAGAAAGGCATCCGCGTGATCTCCAACGCCGGCGGGGTCAACCCGCAGGCTTGCGGGCGCATGATCGAGCAACTGGCCCGCGAGTTGGGAGTTGCCGTCAAGGTGGCGATCGTCGAGGGCGACGATGTATTGCCGCAGATCCCGGCCCTGCGTGCCGCGGGTGTAAGCGAATTGCAGAGCGCTCAACCGATGCCGGAGAAAATCCTCTCGGCCAACGCCTACTTCGGCGCCCTGCCGATCAAGGCGGCGCTGGACGCCGGCGCGCAGATCGTGGTCACCGGGCGCTGCGTCGACAGCGCGGTGACCCTGGGCGCACTGATGCATGCCTTCGACTGGGGCCCTGACGATCTCGACTGCCTGGCGCAGGGCAGCCTGGCCGGCCACATACTCGAATGCGGCGCGCAGGCCACCGGCGGCCTGTTCACCGATTGGGCAACGGTACCCGACTGGGAAAACATCGGCTACCCGGTCGCCGAGTGTTTTGCGGATGGTCGCTTCATCTCCACCAAGCCCGCCGGCACCGGCGGCCTGGTCACAACGGCGGTGATCGCCGAGCAGATCCTCTATGAAATCCACGATCCTGCGAACTACGTCTTGCCGGACGTGATCTGCGATTTCCGCCAGGTGACTCTCAAGCAGGTTGCAACCGAGCGGGTGGAGGTGACGGGCGCGCGCGGCCGTGCGCCGACAAGCAGCTACAAGGTATCGGCGACCTATGCCGACGGCTTCAAATGCAGCGCCATGCTAACCATCATCGGCACCGACGCCGCCGCCAAGGCGCGCCGCAGCGGTGAGGCCCTGCTGGCGCGCACCCGCGCCATGTTCGGGACCCTGGGCCTTTCGGACTACAGCGGCACCAATATCGAATTGATTGGCGCCGAATCGGCCTACGGGCCGCACTCGCAGGCGCTGGCGGCACGCGAAGTCATGCTGCGCCTGACGGTGCGCCACCCGCAAAAGGCGGCGCTCGAGTTGTTCGCCCGGGAGATCGCGGCGCCTGGAACCTCCTTCGCCCCCGGCACCACCGGCAGCGGCGGCCGGCCCGACGTTGCGCCCTCGATCAAGCAGTTTGCGTTCCTGATCGACAAGTCCCGCCTCGACGCAGCCGTCGTCGCCGATGGCGTCCGCAGCGCGGTGCGGGTGCCATCCGGGGCACCGGCAACACCTGCCGCGCCGCGCAATGCAGTTGCCGCACCCGCAGCCCCGGCAGGCGAAACCGAAGTCGCCCTGTTCGCCATCGCCCATGGACGCAGCGGCGACAAGGGCGACATCTCGAACATCGGCATCGTCGCACGCAGCAACGCCGCCTGGGATTTTTTGCGCGCCTGGCTGACCCCTGAGCGGGTGGCCGAGTACATGGCGTTCGCGGTCAAGGGCCGTGTGACACGCCATGAACTGCCTGGCATTCTGGCGCTCAATTTCGTCTGCGAGCAAGCCTTGGGCGGTGGCGGCATGGCCTCCATGCGCAATGATCCGCTGGGCAAGGGTATGGCGCAGATTCTGCTTTCGATGCCGGTCATGGTGCCGCGGGCACTGCTTGCGACTGCTTGAGACCACCACAAGGAGGCAACCCGATGGACGTAAGCGAGGCAGTCAGGCAGCGGCATTCGGTACGGCCGCATTGCGCGGCCGCATTGCGCGACCGCCCCGCAGCATCAAGCCTTCATCAATTCCGCAGCG
>CAYYFR010000209.1:0-9892 GCA_964470865.1 uncultured Burkholderiales bacterium
GCCGCCGCACCCGCGCTTTTCGATCGACAGTGACGACATGGCGATCCTGTTCACGCGCAGCCTTGATGCCACCCGCCGCTTCAACATCGCCCAGTTGGCAGCGGCGAAGCTGGACGCGGTGCCTTGAATCGGCTGCCTACACTTTATGGCATGGCCGCAGGCAATCCGGCGTGCATCCGGCCGGCCTTCGCGCTTCTATTTTCGAATCGGACCCACAGTTCAAATGAAACCTGCCATCACGTTCGACCACATCCACCTCATTAGCCACGATCCGCAAGCAGCAGTGGACTGGTACAAGGAAATGTTCGGCGGCGAAGTTGCCGCGACCCAGGAAAACTTGCGCGGCGCGCCGTAATTCGATGTGCGCGTCGGTGGGCAGACCCTCGTGATTCGCGGCGGGCGTCCGGGCGAAGAGCCGGCGAATGCCACGCCGATGCGCGCGTTCGACGGATACTCCAGCCACAACGCCAGGGGCGCAGATGACTTCGGCTTCACCCATCGTGGTGACCTGCGCGTCTTCTGCACCACGCGTAGGCACGCGCCGCGCCATAATGCACTTTGCGCCCCATCAGCCGTCGCCCACGTCAATGCAACAGATCATGCGCAACGCTCGCTCAGCCGCAATCATGGCGGCCCTGGCGCTATTCGCCAGCGGCACGGTGCGGGCGGAGTGGTTGTTGCTCGGTGTGGAGGACGGCATCTACAGCGCCTACGGCGACCCGGACACCATTAGCCGCGTGGACGGCAAAGTGCGCATGCAGGGCCTCTACGATTTCCCGCATGGCGACTTCACCCCGGACGGCCGTGCGGTGCAATCCACGCGCGTCACGCGCGAGTACGACTGCGAGGGTCGCCGCGTGCGTCTGCTCGGGCACGTGGATCACGCCGGTCGAATGAGCGCAGGCGCGGCGGTCGGGATCGGCACCGAGCCGAGCCGCTGGGAGTCGGTGACCGAGGCGTCGATGGACGAGCGATTCTGGAACATGGCCTGTCGTGCACGCTAGACCCTGCCACCGACCGTCGCGCCGCGTCATCGATCCGGCCCAGCTTCCGCGCATGCCGTTCCTGCCGGCAACGCCGGGTTGCGCCTTCGCGGCCGACCTCGCCGCGCAGCGTCACGGCATGAAGCGCGTGACGAATGCCGCAGTCGTGAGGATCGGGTAGGACTCCCCTAAAGCCAACAAGTCGTTGTTGCCGGCGACGAGCCAGGCCCATCCGCTTCAAGCATGTCACTCCACAACCTCCGGAGGTACCACTGGCAGCCTGGATCAATTCGCCCGCCAGGAAAAAAACCGAACCAACAAAAACTCAAGCAACTACTCACTAAATAAATTCATCCAGGTGTCGCAAAGTCATTGACACGTTCCGAGCGGTGCGTCAAAGGGCGATCCGCTTCATCCGATCTTGAATAACACTTCCGCGAAGGCCGCACCTCGCCGGCCATGACGAACCCTTCCTCGACCGAGTCGTGGCAGCAATGGGCAAGGTCGCGATAGCCCGGTTCGAGCTGCACCAGGTCCAGGCGCCGCGTCGTTTCGCGGTCGAGGAACAGATTTTTTTGCCCGTACTTGGCGAAATTTTCTTCGACGAGGTCGGCCGGCCCGAGGTTGTCGCGAAACGCGGGTGTGAGGGTGGCCAGGTAGTCCAGGCCGTTCTCCCAGGCCAGCGCTGCGCTATCGATGATGGTGGTGACGCGTTGCTTGCTAACCCTCGGCAGACCGGCGCATGAGGCTGGATGAAACTGTGCGCCGGCGCGAGGCCACAACCAACTTTTGCCTGAAGCCGGTATGTCGTGGACCGTCTGGACCTGGCGAAACCGGGCATCGTTGATAAATCGTCATGCAACGCCCTATTCGGATCTCGTTCGATACGTGCCGCGCTCGGCCAATAACGGAATATCGCGATAAGTCGGCGCCGGGCCGGGGAGTGTCGGAGGGAATTACACTAATTTCCACCATTTTTTGGTCGATTAGCCCTGATGGCTGGCGTGTGAATTTGCAAGCCACTGAATTTATAAGGTAATGGCGGACAGCTCCGCTCATTTCCTGGCGAGACCAATTGTCGAAAAATTTTACACGTCAGACTGTGCCGCAATCGCCTGAACGCGTATCAGTTTGAATTTATTGCGAATATAAATCATGGAATGACAATTGCGTGAAATTTCAGAGTAGCGTTTGATCTGCAATTTGCCTGCGTCTCGGTCAGGATCGATTAATCGACTTGGAACAAGGAGGGACAACATGCCTTGCCTGAATGTCAGTCACCTATGGCGGCTAGCCAGCCTGATCTGCCTGCTCGTCTGGGGCACCACCGCCGCGCAGGCCGCCCCCGTTACGATATACGACACCATGGATAATCCATGGAGCGTGAGCTGGACCGACACGCGCGTTATCGGCGTCGTCGACAAGACCGACCGCCTTGACGGAAACTTGACCAAGCGGACAAGCAATCTCACGAAGATCGTCAATTTCGACGCAGCCCGCCTCCTGCAGCCGATCATACTTACGTTTGAGCAGAATTTCGACGCCGCAGTGAGCTACGGTGGCGCCGCTGGCATGCCTAATGATCGTGCCGGCCTCAATTTCATCCTCCGCAATGAAATCGAGAACAATACGGGTGTTGCCTGGAGTGGCTTCAAAGAAATACTCGTGGATCGTGATCGCCACGGGGTTCTGGGGCAAGTCCTGACCGATACAGTGCTCAACATGGCTCTAGGCTCCAACTCTCACCCCGTCATTTCCCACTTTCATACCGACGGAGCATCGTTTGGCATCGACCAGAATCCGGCCTCGTGGGCACTCGACGATCCCGCGGGCGTAGCCGATGGCGGCAATATGCTTTTGTTCGATGACCAGCTCAATGACCCGCCGACGAGCCTGCTCCTGTCGGGCCAGAAGTTCATCTTCCATGTCCGCGTCCATGACATCGTCGTGGCTGGCGACATTCGCCGGTTCGATTTGATTGAACAGCCCATCCCCGAACCGCAAACCCTGGTCCTTCTCGCCCTTGGCCTGGCTGGGCTTGTTTTCAGCCGCCGCAAGCGCACGTAAGGCAGGCAGTGGCGCGGCATCGGTGCCTCGCGCCTTGGCTCAAACGGCGCTGTGGGAACACGGCGCAGACCCATCTTGCCACGTGTGGCTTACGCTTCAGGACGATGGCGCCGGGGCGAGCGCGCCTGCGGCCACCGAGCGGGAATTCCGCCGCTACCTCGACTGCGGCATCCTCGCCCATGGCCGGCGCATCGCCAGGAAGCCCGCTGCGTCTTGAACGATCGATGTTGTCTGCCGCGGGTTCGGCCAGACCTTCCATTTCTTCGTCCGGCAGACCTCCCGCCTGCAAGTCAGGCGGCGCCGGACCCGAAAGCGTGTCGTCGGCGACCTCGGCCAGGGCCACCTCGATGTGGCGCCGTGGCCGCCGCAGCCATTCCTCCAGCGCTGGCGCGTGGAGGGCTTCAAGTCCTTCACCACGCTCTGATAGCGCGGGTTGTAGGAGATCACGAGCAGGAAATCGGGATGGGCGTCGAGCAGTTCGCCGGTCTTTTCGATCGGCAGCACGCGTCGGTGGTCGGTCAGCGAATGGATCACCACGGTGGTGTCCTTGCGCGCCTCGACGATTTCATCGAGATAGCAGATGGCGCCGCTGCGCACCGCGCGCGTGAGCGGGCCGTCTTGCCAGACGGTGGCGTCGCCCGACAGCAGGTAGCGCCCCACCAGGTCGGTGGCAGTCAGGTCTTCGTGGCAGGCCGCCGTGACCAGCGGCGCGTCGAGCGCCTTCAGCGCGGAACAGGCGCCAGGCCATGTGCTCGACAAAGCGCGTCTTGCCGCAGCCGGTTGGGCCCTTGAGCAACACCGGCAGCCGCGCGCGGTAGGCGGCCTCGACGAGCGCCACCTCATCGGCCAGCGGCAGATACCAGGGCGCGCGCTCGAGGCGGCTGGCGGCAGGTATGCCAGCGTCGGAGGTTTGAATCATGTGCCGATCAGGGCGCGGGTACGTTTGTCGTCGAGCACGCCGCGGGCCAGGAACTCCTGGGTGATCTCGTCGGCGAGGCGGACGAACTCGGGCGACTTGCGCGCCGACAGGCCGCGCGGGCGCGGCAGGTCCACCTTGAGCACGCGGTCGATACGCCCCGGGCGCTCGGTCATCACAACCACGCGATCGGCTAGCAGCACGGCTTCGTCCACGCTGTGGGTGATGAACATGACCGACATGCGGTCGCGCAGCCACAGGGCTTCCAGATCGAGCCGCACCTGTTCGCGCGTGAGGGCGTCGAGCGCGCCGAACGGCTCATCCATCAATAGCACGTCCGGGCGGTGCACCAGGGCCCGCGCGATCGCCGCGCGCTGCTGCATGCCGCCTGACAGCTCATGCGGATGGCGATCCATGAAGTCGCCCAGCCCGAGCGAATCGAGCAGGGCGATGGCGCGTTCGCGATAGTCGGCCACCTTCAAGCCACGCAACTCCACCTGCAGCAGCACGTTCGCAAGCGCGTTGCGCCACTCGACCAGATTGGCCTTCTGGAACACGATGCCGGTGTCCTTGCGCGGAGACACAACGACCTCGGCGCCGTAATGAATGCTGCCCTCGCTGACCGGCATCAAGCCGGCCACCAGGCGCAACAGGGTGCTCTTGCCGCACCCCGAAGGCCCGACCACGGCAACGAACTCTCCCGGCCCGATCGCCAGATCGATGCGCTCCAGCGCGCGCGTCTCGACCCGGGCGCGGCGAAAGGTCTTGGCGACGCCTTCGAGCCGGATGGTGTGCGAACTCACACCCCGCCCTGCATGCGCCCGCGGAGCAGGCGCGGCCTATTGCGCAAAATCGTTGGTGAAAAATGT
Source organism: uncultured Burkholderiales bacterium (assembly GCA_964470865.1). Taxonomy (GTDB): domain Bacteria; phylum Pseudomonadota; class Gammaproteobacteria; order Burkholderiales; family JAEUOS01; genus JAEUOS01. The sequence goes on from CAYYFR010000209.1 coordinate 4,836, forward strand.
GGTGGCGGCGCGATCGGTCTTGATGCCCTGGAACTCGGTCAGCAACTCCAGGGTTGACTTCCAGTCCACCAGCGACGCCACGCCGATCGGCTGCCCCTTGGTGCTGGGCGATTCGAATTTCGACAGCGACGCTTCCAGTTGCAGGCGCATGGCCGTCGGGTCGAGTTCCGGCTTGACCTTTATCGCCGCCTGCACCGCGGCCGTCGGATCGGCGCGCGCTGCCTCGAATGATCGGCGGGTGGCGCGCACGAAGCGCCGCACCAGGTCCGGGTTCGACTTGATGGTGTCTTCATGCGCCACCACGGTCAGGCCGACCAGACGCACGCCAAGGTCGTCATAGCTGAGCATCGAGGTCTTGACTCCCTTGGCCTCGAGCTGGAACGATTGCGCGTCGATGCTGCCCAGGAGCGCATCGGTGCGCTTTTCCAGCGTGGCGATGATCTTGCCGGCCGGGTCCACGTTGACCAGGCGGATCTTGCTTGCATCGAGCTTGTTGACCCGCACCACCGCCGGCCACAACTGCGTCAGCGCGTCGCCCGCGGTAACGGCGATGGTCTTGCCTTCGAGGTCCTTCGCGCTGCGGATGTTGGCATCGGCCCGCGCCACCACGGCGAAAATCCCGCTGTTCATCAGGGACGCCACGGTGCGGATCGGAATCCCGCGCACCGCGCTTACGATCGTGGTGCCGCCATCGACAATGCCGAACTGGTCGCTCTTGGCGCCGATTGCCTGCGCAGTCACCGCGCCGCCGCGCCCTTCATTGATGGTGAGGTTGATGCCGGCGTCGCGGAAGTAGCCGCGCTCGACGCCCAGATAGAAGGCAGCATGGAAGCCGAGTATCTGCCAGTTCAGGCGCAGCGACGCCGCATCCTGGGCCATTGCAGACGGCGCGGGCATGAGTGAGGCGACCATCAGGGTTAATCCGGCAAGGCATTTTTCGAGCATGGCTTCAAGTCTCCTGTCGTTGGTTTATGTGTGACGCGCTTTTCAGCGCTATCGCGCCGCAGCCTGATCGATCCGGGTGGCGACATGCCATGGAATGAGCAGGCGTTCGAGCACCTCGACGGCATAGTACAGGGCCAGTCCGATCACCCCGAGAACGATGATGGTGCCGAATACCATCGAGGTCAGCAGTTCGCCGTTGAAGGTGAGCAGCAGATAGCCCAGGCCCGAATCCGAGGACACGAATTCGGCCACCACCGCCGCCGTGGACGCCAGCGCCGCGGCCACCTTCAGGCCGGTGAAGAGTTCCGGCAGCGCGCTCGGAAAACGGACCTTGAAGAACAGGCGCAGGTTGCCGCAGCCGGTTGCGCGTGCGAGCTCGATGATGTCCGGATCGCAGGACTTGAACCCTGCCACCGCGCTCACCACGATGGGAAAAAACGTGAGCAGGAATACCAGCAGCACCTTGGGTAGCATGCCGAAGCCGAACCAGATGATGAACAGCGGCGCAATCGCGATCTTGGGCATGATCTGCAGGAACACCACCGTCGGGTAGATGGCCGCCTCGAACAGGCGCGAATAGGCCAGCGCCATCGCCAGCGGAATCGCCACCACGATGCCCAGCGCGTAGCCCAGCAGCATGCTGGTGGTCGTCACCGTGGCATGTTCGAGAATGCGTGGCATGCGTTGCGACAGCTCGGTGAAGATCAAAGAAGGCGGCGGCAGCAGATAGGCGGGAATCTTGAACGTCCGCGCCGCGATTTCCCACAGACCGAACACGATGACCGCGCTCAGGAGCGCCAGCCCGAGCCGGATCAGCACCCGCTTGAATTCCTGCATGCGCAGGCCGGCAACGGAATGTTTCGCGCTCATGGACGCTCGGGTGGCTGTGGCGGCGGCTGTGGCAGCTGCTGTGGCTGCAACTGCTGTGGCGGCGGCTGTGACGCATCGAGCGCGCCGCCAAGGTCGGTGGTGGCGTAGGCGGCCGGCAGGTTGATTTCGATCAGCTCCATGTCGTCGGAGCGACCGACGACATTGTGCGCAACCCCGGCCGGCTGCGACAAGCAGGCGCCTGCATGGACGGTGACGGCTTCGCCGATGCCGGCGAAGCGGAACCTGATCCAGCCGCGCAGCACGATATTGAAATGCCCGTGCATGTCATGCCAGTGCCAGCCGGTCGGGTCGCCGAACGGCAAGATGGCACGGATGTGCTTCGCGCCGATCCGCCCGCCCGTGGCCGCTGCCAGACCGAGGTCGCGATACTCGACATCGGCACGCGGACCGTCGCGGGTGAAGGGGGTGGCAGCGTCGGTCAGCGCGAAGCGGCTGAGCGCCGCGGCCAGTTCAAGCGGACCGTCGTAGCGGGGCGGAGCCGTAGCCTCGTTCATCGCCTCTCCTTTCTTGCCATTCAGCGTTGCAGATCGAACTGCAACGAATACAGGTCGACCTGCGCATCCTTGAGCAGCCGATCCCGCGCGGCGACACCGTCAAAGGCCGCGCGCAAGGCCGGCGCCGTGCCGAACCCTTCGACCAGAAGCGTGACTTCCGGCTCCGGCACGTCGCCCACACGCACGGCGCGCTCGGCTGTCGCCAGCCGGCTTGCCGCGGTCGCGCTCAGCGCCACGCGCACCCTGGCGACGCCGGCAGCCGCAGCAAGGCCTTGCAGCACCTGCGGCTCCCAATCCGCCACCAGGCGGAGGCAGTCTGCAACCGGAGATGCGATGCGGGCCGTCAGAATGGTCCCGCCCGCGCCGCCCGGCGACTGCCATGCGAGCGTCCCGGCCGCGCGCGAGGTATTGCGAAACGCCGCCACCGAGCGTTTCGTCCAGGGGGTCGGGTTGTTCAGGCGCTCGAGATAGGGCGCGCTGGTGAGCACGCCGGCATCCGCCGTCGAATATATCGTCAGGTATTGCGGCCGCGACGATTCGCCCAACCAGCGCTGGCCGCGCATAAACCCGGGGATTGCGACTCGCTCGGGAATGTGTTCACGCGAATGCCATTCGAGGAAGTCATCACGCGCTTCGGCGAGGATGTCGTTCCAGATGACGATGATGCCGGCTCCCGCGCCGGACGTTGCGCCTGCCATCGATGCCTCCTTTTCGTTTTCCGCAAAGTCAGCATACCAGCTCCGACCTCTCGCAGGCCGGGCGCGCGTCCGGGCAAGGATAGGAGTTTCAACGCCATTGTTGGAGTAATCCTGCCATATCCGTCTGGGTCAATCGTTGATTTGGCGCCGCAGACGCCTGAGCGCCGTTGAAACCCCGCTCCGGCACGTGTGTGTGTCTGTGGCCACCTGGGCGGCGGAAGTTTGCCGCTCGGGTGGCCACAGGCACGACTCGTCCCCGACGAGCGAGTCTTGTCGTCTGTTGCTCTACCACGCAATGCGCTGATCGAACTCGTCGTCCGGTATGGCCCAGGGGTATGGTCGAAATCGCCATGTGTTCCTCCACAAAAAATGGGCAGGGTGAAAGTGCGCGCGTGGATCGGCCTCGGCCGGTGGCGCGACGGCTGGCTGCGAGAGTGGAATCGGCAGGGGTGCAGGCAATCAACCAGGCGTTGCACAAGCGTCCGACTTCGACCAGGGTGCGCTACCGCCTGCAATGGCAGCCGCTGGGCGAGGAAGAAGGCGCGCCGGTCAGACTCGAAGCCGCGCGTACCCGGCTGGCGAACAGCAGCGCCGACCTCTGGTCGGCAGAAGACCGGCGCGTCGCCCAGGCCATGCTGGAGCAACGCATCGCCGCCTAACGCGAGCGCGGCGATGCCGATCCTGGACGGCGTGCGGGCGAAGGTGACGGCAGCCTGGTCGATCAACTCGCGCGTGCGCTCGACTACCGCCGCTGGCACCGTTTCCGTGTCGCACGCCTGCAGAAATGTGCGCCAGGATATTACTGATCTGCACCCCCTCGGTGATGAATGCAATGATGCGCATGTTGCCGCCACCATCGTGCTGTTGCTGGCGCAACGGCACATCGTCAAGGGTCTGACGGCAGGGGCGGTGAAATAGCGCGGTGGTATCGGGCGGGCATTTGCCACGGTGGTACACTGTGTGGGGTAGTAATAAATGACTACTTCACGCTACGTAGAGGAGAGAGCCATGTCGGAGAGCGCAGTCAAGGCCAGACGCCGGATACCGGCCGAAATCCTGGACAGTAACGCGCGTCGAAAGACCGGCAGTGCAGTACCCGACAAATCCGGCGACACGGCACGGACGGGCGGCACGTTCCAGCCGACCAGCCTGAAATTGCCGCGCGCGCTGAAGGCGCAAATCGACGCCATAGCGCGTACAGAGGGGGTCAGTCCCCATGCCTACATGGTCAGTACCCTGGGCACGGCTGCCGCGCGTGCGCAGCTGCGCGCGCAATTCAGCCAGGATGCGCACGATGCCGGGCGCCAGATGACGGAAGCCGGTCGGGGTTACGAACTGGGTGAAGTGCGCGAGTATTTCGCAAAGCTCGCCACATTCCGCAGCGGTCAAAGCGGCAAACCGAAAAAACCGCAATTGACAAAAGTGGTCTGAAATGGCGCGGGTTTACCTGAGTGAGGCGGCGTTCGCCGACCTCGGGCGCCTCGAGGATTTTCTTTGGCGATCCGGCGATCCGCTCGCCAGTGCGATCCTTGACTTCATTCTGGACGCTTTGCAGGTGCTCACGCACCAGCCGGGCATCGGCCGTCCTGTTGAAGACGGACTGCGCGAACTCATCATCCGGCGTAGCAACACCGGCTATCTTGCCAGGTACGATCATGATGAGGGCGCGGATGTCGTGCGCGTCTTGCGCTTGCGTCACCAGCGAGAATCCGGCTATACGCCGGAGGAGATCTGATCCGCAGTGTGCGGCGGAAAAACCCGGGTCAGGGAAAGGATAGGAATTTCGCTTCGTCAGAAGAATCTGTGGGCGAGTTTTGGCTCCGGGAGCCTGCCGAGCACGTGATACAGAGAGAGCTCGGCGATCCTGAACGTCCGATAGCCGTACGCTTTTCTCAGTGTGACTTTGGCTTTGTTGTTCAGACCCTCGATGACACCGCTGGAGAACTGCTTCTTGGCCCTGAAGTAGTTGAGCACGGCGTTCTCGCTCTCGGTTCTGGCGCCGCAGCTCGACTTGCCGGTGCGACAACTC
>CAYYFR010000210.1:0-9835 GCA_964470865.1 uncultured Burkholderiales bacterium
CCTTGAAGACACGTTCGGCTTCGGGAATCGAATCGTAATTGAGCGCGAGCGACACACCCTTGATACCTTCGTAAGGCATGTTGGTCGGGCAGTCGCCCGCCATCAGCACGCCACCGCCGGGAAGCGCCAGGCACGCGTACAGGATGCGCTCGTGCGTGTCGGGCGGGCAGTGGGCGGCTATGGGCGAAGCGCCGCAGGTCATCAACACCTCCAGTTTGGATTCGAGTGCGCGCTCGTAGAAGCGCATGGCTTCGGCGCAGGTGCCGTTGAAGGCAAGGTAGGCGGTTGGGTGGGGCATGGTGATTCCTTTCAGGTTTTTTCAAGAACGACGTGGGTTGCAAGCGCGGTAGCGACGTGTTCGACAAACCGGTAGCCGAAAACCGAACCCGTCGACCGGGCTCGACAGGCTTGCCACACGCACCTTGGACATTACGTTTACCTCTTCTCTAGATGGATCGTGCCGGCCGGCGCGCGTGGCCCGACTCCGCTACGGATGCGATTCTCGCCGGTTGCAGCCGCCATTTCGCGTTCCTGATGCTTAGTCGAACCCGAAACGCTGGAATCGACATGGAGACGAGAATAATTTTGGCAGCCCGGTTTTGCACCCGGAAGCGTCTGGCGGTTCGGCCCGAAGCGTTGCCACCATCCGGTTGCGGCAGCACCAAACCAGACCAGCCGGCGATTGGCCAGGGCGGCTATCGGGTTCTCCCCATGCGCGCTGCCTAGTTCAGCGCCGCGTTACGCTGGTCGCGGTTGCCGGGATCTGTTCCAGCCGGCGCAACATGAACCGCCGCTCGGGTTCCTGGGTTGCGAGCTCAAGTGCTCTTTCGTAAGCGGCACAGGCCTCGTCATCCCTACCCAAACGCCGGCACAGGTCGGCGCGCGCCGCGTGGGCGAGGTGGTAGCGAGCCAGTTCCCCGCGCGCGAGGATGGCTTCGACCAATGCAAGGCCGGTCGCCGGCCCGTCGCGCATCGCGATGGCCACCGCGCGGTTGAGTTCGACCACGGGCGAGGGTTCGCGTTCGAGCAGTGCGTCGTACAGACCGGTGATTTGCGGCCAATCGGTCGCGGATGCCCGCGTCGCTTCGGCGTGCACGGCCGAAATCGCCGCCTGCAACGCGTAGGGGCCGATGCGGGCGGTATTCAAGGCGCGCAGGGCAAGCGCGCATCCCTCGGCGATGAAGGTTGCGTTCCACAAACCGCGATCCTGCTCGTCGAGCGGAATCAGGTCGCCTTGGTGTGAGGTGCGCGCGGTGCGGCGCGATTCATGCAAAAGCATCAACGCAAGCAGGCCCATGACTTCGGGATCGGGCAACAACTCCATCAGCAAACGCCCGAGGCGGATCGCCTCTTCCGACAGATCATGCCGCGTGAGTGACTCGCCGGAGCTTGCGGAATAGCCCTCGTTGAAAACGAGATAGATCGCACGCAGCACGCTGCCCAGGCGTTGCGGCAGTTCTTCGCGTTCCGGCACCTGGTACGGGATGCGAGCGGCGCGAATCTTGGTTTTGGCGCGCACGATGCGCTGTGCCAGCGTGGCCGCCGGGAGCAAAAACGCACGCGCGATTTCTTCCGTGGTGAGGCCGCATACTTCACGCAACGTCAGCGCGACTTGCGCTTCCTGCGGCAGGGCCGGATGGCAACAGGTGAAGATCAGACGCAGGGGGTCGTCTTCGAGCACTTCTTCATTCCCTGCGCCGGCGCTGTCGTCGGCGATGGCTTCAACCTGCTCGGCCACTTCATCGAAGGGAGTAAAGCGACGCTGGCGGCGGATGTTGTCGATCGCCTTGAAGCGCCCGGCTGACACCAGCCACGCGGACGGATTGGCCGGCAGGCCTTCCGCCGGCCATTGTTCGACCGCCGCGCGGAACGCCTCGTGCAGGGCTTCTTCGGCGAGATCGAAATCGCCCAACAGGCGGATCAGGGTGGCGAAGACCCGACGCGCATCGCGGCGGTAGATGACATCAATGGCGTTTTTCAGCCTTGCCGTTTCAGCCGGGTCGGGATCGATGACCATCGCCCTTCTCGTTTGTCCCGCTCTTCCCCGCGCCGGCGGTCAATGGCGATTTACGGAATTTCCGCTCGGAACGTACCTGAAACTTGCCTACTCCTCCGAGGCGCACAAAGGATTTGCCGCGATTTCGCTTTTCGCATTTGCGCAAGCGCTTTGGCACGCCCCTCAGTGCTGTCCCACGCGGATGATCTTGAGTGTATTGGTGCCCCCCGATTTGCCGATCGGCTCGCCGATGGTGATGACGATCAGGTCGCCCTTGGCGACCACGCCCTCGGCTAGCAGCAGCGCTTCCGCGTCGGCCAGCAGGCGGTCGCGATCATGCAATTCCATCGGCATCATGAATACGCGAGTATCGCGGAACAGCGCGAGCTTGGTATAGGTACCGGCTTCCGGAGTCAGGGCATAGATCGGCACGCCGGAGTTGAGGCGGCTCATCCACAGCACGGTTGAGCCGGACTGGGTGAGCGCCACGATCGCCTTCACCTTTAAATGGTGCGCGGTGAACAGCGCCGCCATCGCGATCGACTGGTCGATACGGGTGAATACCCGGTTGAGAAAATCCTGGTCGAGTTTGACCTCGATGTCCATCGACTTGTCGGTCTCGACGCAGATGCGATGCATCGCCTCGACCGCTTCGACCGGATACTTGCCGGAGGCCGATTCGGCGGACAGCATCACCGCGTCGGTGCCGTCCAACACCGCGTTGGCGACGTCGCTCACCTCGGCGCGGGTCGGCACCGGCGAGGTGATCATCGACTCCATCATCTGGGTGGCGGTAATCGACAGCTTGTTCATCTCGCGGGCCATGCGGATCATGCGCTTTTGCAGGGCCGGTACCGCGGCGTCGCCCACTTCCACCGCGAGGTCGCCGCGCGCGACCATGATGCCGTCGGAGGCCTTGAGGATCTCCTCCAGGGCCGGAATCGCCTCGGCGCGCTCGATCTTGGCGATCAGTAGCGACTTGCCGCCGCGTGCGCGCATCAGTTCGCGCGCCATGTACATGTCGGAGCCCGACTTCGGAAACGACACCGCCAGATAGTCCGCACCCAGCGCCACCGAGGTGTTGATGTCTTCGATGTCCTTGGCGGTCAGCGGCGGCGCGGTCAATCCGCCGCCCTGCTTGTTGATGCCCTTGTTGTTCGACAGCACGCCGCCCACCTTGACCGTGGTGATCACCCGATTGCCATGCAGTTTGTCCACCACGAGCACGATCTTGCCGTCGTCAAGCAACAGGACATCGCCAACCTTGACGTCGCGCGGCAACTCCTTGTAGTCGATCCCTGCAACATCGATGTTGCCTAGTTCGCAATCTGCGTCAAGGACGAAGGTGGCGCCCTTCTCCAGCATCACCTTGCCTTCGGCGAACTTGCCGACGCGGATCTTGGGACCCTGCAGGTCAGCCAGGATCGCCACCGCGCGCTTGTGCTCCTTGGCGATCCGCCGCACCAGGTTGGCACGGTCGATGTGGTCCTGCGCCGTGCCATGGGAAAAGTTGAGGCGAACGACATCGACCCCGGCGGCGATCAATTGGCCCAGCGTCTCGGCGTCGCTCGACGAAGGGCCCAGGGTGGCGACGATCTTGGTGCTGCGTGGCATGGCGTTTCCTCTTGATGATCGTGCGGATGCAAACGCCGGCGCGCCCAGTACTTCAGCCACGCTGCTCCAGAATTTCCACGGCCGGCAAAACCTTGCCCTCGAGAAATTCAAGGAACGCACCGCCGGCGGTTGAAATATAGCCGATGCGATCGGCCACGCCGTACTTGTTGATGGCAGCGATGGTATCGCCGCCGCCGGCGATGGAAAACGCTTTCGAGGCCGCGATCGCCTCGGCAACCGCACGGGTACCGCCGCCGAACTGATCGAACTCGAACACGCCCACCGGGCCGTTCCAGACAATGGTGCCGGCGTTGGCGATCAGACCGGTGAGCGCCTGTGCGCTTTGCGGGCCGATGTCGAAAATCATGTCGTCGGCCGCCACGTCCTGCGCCGCCTTGGTGACGGCGAGGGCATCCGCGGAAAACTGCTTGCCGACCACCACGTCAACCGGAATCGGCACAGCGCCTCCCTTGGCCTTCATTTTGGCGATGACGGCCTTGGCGTCGCCCAGCATGTCGGGCTCGGCCAGCGATTTGCCGATCGGCAGCCCTTCGGCCAGCATGAAGGTGTTGGCAATGCCGCCGCCGACGATCATGTAGTCGACACGATCGGCCAGCGCCTGCAGGATGGACAACTTGGTCGACACCTTCGAGCCGGCGACGATCGCCAGCAACGGGCGCTTGGGCGCATTCAGCCCCGCCTTGAGGGCGTCGAGTTCGGCCGCCATCAGCGGCCCGGCGCAGGCGATCGCCGCGAACTTCGCGATGCCGTGCGTGGTGGCTTCGGCGCGATGCGCGGTGCCGAAGGCGTCATTCACATAGATGTCGCACAGCCTTGCCATTTTTTTTGCGAGCGTGTCGTCGTTCTTCTTCTCGCCCTTGTTGCAGCGGCAGTTTTCGAGCAGCACCAGTTCACCCGGCGCAACCGCGACGCCGTCGACCCAGTTGGTCCTGAGAGCGACTGCGCGCCCCAGCAACTCGGACAGGCGGGCAGCCACCGGCGCCAGCGAATCCTCAGGCCTGACCTCGCCTTCGGTGGGGCGGCCCAGGTGGGACGTCACCATCACGGCGGCGCCGGCATCCAGGGCGAAGCGGATGCCGGGCACCGAGGCGCGGATGCGCGTGTCATCGGTAATCTTGCCGCCGTCGTCCTGCGGCACGTTCAGGTCCGCACGGATGAAGACGCGTTTGTCTTTCAAGTGCTGCTCGGAGAGGCGTTTGAAGTTCATGGCGTTCGCATACAAAAAAGGGCGCTTGCGCGCCCTGTTGCAGGATTACTTCGCGGACATCAAGGCAATGGTCGTATCGAGCATGCGGTTACTGAAGCCCCACTCGTTGTCGTACCACGAGCCCACCTTGACCAGCGAGCCTTCGGCCACCTTGGTGAGCGAGGCGTCGAAGGTCGAGGAGGCCGGGTTGTGATTGAAGTCCGACGACACCAAAGGCTCGGTGGTGTAGTCGAGAATGCCTTTCAGCGAACCATTGGCGGCTTCACGCATGATGGTGTTGACTTCATCGACCGATGTCGGACGACGCGCGGTGAAGGTGAGATCTACGATCGAGACATTGATGGTCGGCACGCGGATGGCGTAGCCGTCGAGCTTGCCGTTCAACTCCGGCAGCACCAGGCCAACCGCGGCGGCGGCGCCGGTCTTGGTGGGAATCATGTTCTGCGAGGCCGAGCGGGCGCGCCGCAGATCCTCGTGATACACGTCGGTCAGCACCTGATCGTTGGTATAGGCATGGATGGTGGTCATCAGGCCGGCGACGATGCCGATCTTGTCGTGCAGGGGCTTGACCAGCGGCGCCAAGCAATTGGTGGTGCACGAAGCGTTGGAGATCACGGTATGCGAGGCCTTGAGTACACCATGATTGACGCCATAGACCACCGTGGCATCGACATCCTTGCCGCCGGGGGCGGAGATGATGACCTTTTTCGCACCGCCGGCGATATGCGCCGAGGCCTTTTCCTTGCTGGTGAAAAAGCCGGTGCATTCAAGCACCACGTCGACGCCCAGTTCGGCCCACGGCAACTTCGACGGATCGCGGTTGGCCAGGACCTTGATCTTGTCGCCGTTGACGACCATGTATTCGCCGTCGATGCCCACGGTGCCGGGAAACTTGCCGTGCGCGGTGTCGTACTTGGTCAGGTGCACGTTGGTCTTGACATCGCCCAGGTCATTGATCGCGACGATCTCGATGTCGTGCTTCTTGCCGCCTTCGTAATGGGCCCGCAGGATGTTGCGTCCGATCCGGCCGTAACCGTTGATCGCCACCTTGATAGTCATACACTTCTCCATTGGATAAGTTAGCCGCGTTTGAACGCAGCCGTTGGGGCTCGCAAGCACCGCCCGATCAACCCGGGCCGCCGTGGAACCGGATTCATATCACTTCTTTGACAGCTTGCGCAACCCGGTCGGCGGTGAAACCGAAAAACTTGAACAAATCCTTGAACGGCGCCGACTCGCCGAAGCGGTCGATGCCGATTACCCGGCCCTCCAGGCCAACATACTTGTGCCACAAATCGCTGACGCCGGCCTCCACTGCCACCCGCGGAACGCCGCGCTGCAGCACTGCTTCCCGGTAGGCCGCATCCTGGGCGTCGAATACCTGGGTGCACGGCATCGACACCACCCGCACCGCGATGCCGGCGGCCGCCAGTTGCAGGCGCGCGACGCTGGCCAGCTCGACTTCCGACCCGGTGGCGATGATGATCGCGCGCAGCGGTCCGTCGGCCTCGGCCAGTACGTAGCCACCGCGCGATATCGCCGCGATGGCCACCGGTGAACGTGCCTGAAACAGCGAATTCTGGCGCGTGAAAATCAGGCAGCTCGGGCCGTCGCGGCGCTCGACCGCGCGCGCCCAGGCCACCGCCGATTCAACCGTGTCGCAGGGCCGCCACACATGCATGCCCGGAATCAGGCGCAAGGCAGACACATGTTCGACCGGTTGATGGGTCGGGCCGTCTTCGCCGAGACCAATGGAGTCATGGGTGAACACAAAGACATTGCGCAGCTTCATCAAAGACGCCATGCGCAAGGCGTTGCGCGAGTAGTCCGAGAAGGTCAGGAAAGTACCGGTTTCCGGAATGAAGCCGCCATGCAGGCTCATGCCGCTGGTGATCGCCGCCATGGCGAATTCGCGCACGCCGAAATTGACGATATTGCCGGCGAGCCGGCCGTCCGCGCCGCGCGCGACTACCTGGCTTGCGGGCCAATCGGTGAACACGCTGCCCATCAGGTCGGCGGAGCCGCCGATGAGTTCGGGCAGCACCAGGGCCAAGCCGGCGATGGCACCCTGCGAAGCCTTGCGGGTGGCCACGGTTTCGGCCTTGCTGTTGGCACCGTCGATCAGCGCGGCAACAGTTGCATTCCAGTTGGCCGGCAGATCGCCTGCCATGCGGCGCAGAAATTCGGCGGCGAGCTGCGGATAGGCCGTGGTGTAGGCGGCGAATTTCCCGTTCCAGGACCTTTCAAGCAAGCCGCCGCACTCGCGCGCGTTCCAGCCCGCATACACTTCCGGCGGAATCACGAAGGGTTCGTGGTTCCAGCCCAACGCCGCACGCGTGCCGGCGATTTCTTCCTTGCCCAGCGCCTCGCCATGCGCCTTGGCGGTGCCGGCGCGCGTGGGGGCGCCCTTGCCGATGACGGTCTTGCAACAAATGAGGGTCGGGCGCCGGGTTTCCGCTTTGGCAGATTTGATCGCCGCGTCTACCGCTTCCACGTCATGCCCGTCGACGCCCGCGATCACATGCCAGCCGTAAGCCTCGAAGCGCTTGGGGCTATCGTCGGTAAACCAGCCGGCGGTCTTGCCATCGATCGAAATGCCGTTGTCGTCATAGAGGGCGATCAACCTGGACAAACCGAGGGTGCCGGCCAGCGAACAGGCTTCGTGCGAAATGCCTTCCATCAGGCAGCCGTCGCCCAGGAACACATAGGTGTGATGGTCGACGATGGCGTGCCCGGGGCGGTTGAAGGCGGTGGCCATCAATTCCTCTGCCAATGCCATGCCGACCGCGTTTGCCAGGCCCTGTCCCAACGGGCCGGTGGTGGTCTCGACGCCTGGTGTGATGCCGTATTCCGGATGGCCGGGCGTCTTCGAATGCAACTGGCGGAATTTCTTCAATTCCTCGATCGGCAGCTCGTAGCCGGTCAGGTGCAGGAGCGCGTACAGCAACATGGACCCATGGCCGTTGGACACCACGAAACGGTCGCGGTCGGCCCATTTCGGGTTGGCCGGGTTGTGGCGCAGATGGCGGTTCCATAAGGCCACGGCAATGTCGGCCATGCCCATGGGCATGCCGGGATGGCCGGAATTGGCCTGCTGCACGGCATCCATCGCCAGTGCGCGAATGGCGTTGGCCAAGGTCACTGCGGATACGGGGGTGGTCATGGGCGAAAAATCAGGAAAGGCGGTGCCAAGCGCGACTGGTTTCAAGCCCGGCGATTCCCCCGCGACGCATGATGGCCGGCGAAGAAGAAAGACAGGGCAGGCGGAGAACCTATAATTATACGCGGTCAGGCAATCCGGCCCGGCCCTCATGACGCGCCGCAAAAACCGCGCGCCCTGCCTAACTCGCCACGGCAAAGCGCTTTCCCATGCAGGGACTTCACCTCACCGGCGACCTCTTCGATTGCACCTGTGCAGCCGCATGCCTGATCGATCCGGACGGGTTGCGCGACTACTGCCTGACGGCGGTGCGCGACGCCGGGCTTACGCCGGTGGCAGACCTGTTCCACCGGTTTCCCGGGAGTGCTGGCGTCACCGGCATCGTGCTCCTGGCCGAATCGCACATGGCGGTGCACACCTGGCCGGAAACCATGGGCGTGACCCTCGACATCTACGTTTGCAACTTCGGCGCCGACAATTCGGCCAAGGCACATGCCCTGCGCAAAGCGATGTCGACGTTCTTCAGCCCCTCGCATAGCCGAATGCAGGCATTGCAACGCGGCGAAAAACCATGACCCCCCGCCTTTTCTGCCCCGGCGAACTCGTTGTTGGCACGACGCTCGCGCTTGCGGAAAAGCCTGCCCACCACGCCCGCGACGTGCTGCGACTGACCGTAGACGCCGAGGTAACCTTGCTCAACGGCCTGGGCGGCGAATACCGCGCCCGCCTGGCGGTGGTGGCGAAACGTGCGGTCGAAGCCGAAATACTGGAATTTCGTCAGCGCGAGTCCGAAGCACCCTACCCCGTCACGGTGGCGCAAAGCCTGGCCGGCGGCGACAAGATGGACTGGGTGATCGAAAAATCGGTCGAGCTCGGTGCCACGACCATTGTGCCGCTGGCGGCCTCCCGCTCGGTGTTGCGCCTGAACCCGGAGCGGGCGGCGAAGCGGCTGGAACACTGGCGTGCAATAGCCCATTCGGCCTGCGAGCAATGCGGACGCAACCGGATTCCCGCGATCGCGGCTGTGAGCCCCATCGACCACTGGCTGGCTTCGATGCGCGAACACGCCGGGCTGAAGCTGATGCTCTCGCCGGTGCGCGCCACCCGGTTTTCCAGTTTGCCCAAACCCGCGGCCGGCACGCTCGTGACGCTGTTGATCGGGCCGGAGGCAGGGCTTTCGGATACCGAAGAAGCGCTGGCGCAGTCAGCCGGATTCCAGCCGATCCTGCTCGGGCCGCGCGTCATGCGCACCGAGACCGCAGCATTGGCGGCGCTGGCGGCTATTCACGCGCGCTGGGGGGATTTTTGAAGGGTTGGTGCATTGTTGCGAAGTACGCCTGACGGCCGATCACGGGCCCTGAAGAGCATTGAGGTCTGAACCGAGGAAGCGGTGGCGGACCTGTGGCGCCTGGAAGACTTCGCGATCGAACGCGAACTCGCCAGCGAAACACCGGGCTGGACCATTGCGCAGCAAGCACTCGACGCCATCCGCGAGGGAATTCGCCTGCTGTCCTGGTCGCCCTACACATGCCGCAGGGCGGAGCTGGGCAATGGCCGCTCGCGCGAATTGATCCTTCCATTCGGTGCTGCGGGCTACATCGTCCTCTTCGAGATCTTCGCCGGCGAAGTCGTCGTGGGCGCGGTTCGGCACCAACGAGAGGAAGACTACCTGCACTGAAGCAAAATTGGCTGGATCGCCGGATTCCAGCCCATACGCCTCGAGCCTGGCGCCATGCAAACCGAGACAGCGGCGTTGGCGGCATCCAAGCGCGGTGGGGCGACTTTAAAGCCAACACGGTAACCATGTTATAGTTCCTACCACTTGTTCCTACATCTT
>CAYYFR010000211.1:0-4848 GCA_964470865.1 uncultured Burkholderiales bacterium
GCGATTTGAGCGGTGCCGCCACACCGCCCATCAGCGCCAGGCCGGCCAATCTCGCGGCGCGTGCTCCAGCTTGCACTGCCGCAGTTGGCAAGTACACGGAATCACGCCCAGTTTCGCTGCTCTCCAAACGGTTCCTCAATTCAGTCGCACGTACTCATAATCCACCGGCAAGTTATTGATGCCACGGTCCGGTGGCGCGATCCATGCCGCCATCTTGCCCGGCAGGACCACCCGCTGCTGCAGGCTCTTGACAAAGCGGCGGTCGTCTTCCGATGGCAGGCCTGATTTGCACACCTCTGCATAAGCCTCCTTGCCGACCGGGTTGCCGGCCAGGTCGGTGCCGATGCCGGCCCAGGCGCCGATGGTGCGATGAAAACGATCGGATGGCAGCTTGAGCTCGTAGGTGAAGCCGGCGCGCTCGATCAGCTTGTTCCAGCGCTTGAAGCCGATTTCGCAATCCTTGACGTATTCATTGCGGGTAACCGCGTTCATCGCATTGCGCATCGCGACTTCTTCGGTCTTGACGCCACCGGCGCCGTCGGGCGCCTGGAAGCTGTAGCTCGTGTCGATTTCGCGATGGTCGGTGAATTTCGCCTCATCCGGCCTTCCCTTGATGCCGTTGGCGAAATAGGACCCCGCGTTCGACGAAGACTCCGAGCCGAACAGGTCGAGCGCGGAAGAAAACCAGAAGTTCATGTACTTCTGCACTGTCGGCAGATCGATCGCGCCGGCGCGGCGCACCGCAGCCGGATCGTCGCTGCCCAATTCCTTCATCACTTCCAGCGCACGTCGCACCACGCGACCGATGCCGGTTTCGCCTACAAACATGTGGTGCGCCTCTTCGGTGAGCATGAAGCGGGTGGTACGCGCGAGCGGATCGAAGGCCGATTCGGCCAGGCTTTTCAGCTGGTACTTGCCGTCGCGGTCGGTGAAATAGGTGAACATGAAAAACGAAAGCCAGTCATCGATCGGCTCGTTGAAGGTGCCGAGAATGCGCGGCTTGTCGGCATCGCCCGAATGGCGCATCAAGAGCTCTTCGGCTTCCTCGCGACCGTCACGCCCGAAATAGGCATGCAGCAGGTAGACCATGGCCCACAGGTGGCGCCCCTCTTCCACATTGACCTGGAACAGGTTGCGCAGGTCATACAGCGAAGGGCAGGTATGGCCCAGCAATCGCTGTTGCTCGACCGAGGCCGGCTCGGTGTCGCCCTGGGTCACGATCAGGCGGCGGAAGGTCGAGCGGTATTCGCCCGGCACCTGCTGCCAAACCGCTTCGCCCATGTGATCACCGAAACCGATGGTGCGCCCCACTTCCGCATCGGCCAGGAATATCCCCCAGCGATAGTCCGGCATCTTGACCGTGCCATAGCTGGCCCAGCCGGCGGCATCCACCCCGGTGGCGGTGCGCAGGTAAACGTCGGAGGCCAGGAAGTCGGACGGCCCCATGTCTTTCCACCAGTCGAGAAACGCCGGCTGCCAATGCTCCAGCGCGCGTTGCAACGTGCGGTCGGCGCTCAGGTTGACGTTGTTGGGTATGCGGGCGCTCAAGTCGATTGTGCTCATGTCGTCTCTTTCAATGGGTTCAAACTCGTTGCCAGTCAAACTTCGCTTTACGCCCGCTGCCGAACACCTTGAGCGCGCCGTCGCCACCGACCGCGTTGGGTCGCTGGAAAATCCAGTTTTGCCAGGCCGAGAGGCGGCTGAAGATTCGCGTTTCCATGGTCTCCGGCCCGCCGAAGCGCAGGCTCGCCTCCATGCCGGTCAAGGCATCCGGCGAAAGCGATGCGCGCTCTTCGAGCACCATGCGGATCTCATCGGCCCAGTCGATGTCGTCGGGCGCCACCGTGATCAGGCCCGCGGCGGCGGCCGCGCGCGCGAAGATGGCCTGCCCCTGCATCGACTTCGCCACGCCGACTTCATGTTCATCGCCGGAAAAGCGGGTCTGGATGCGGGTCAAGCCGTTGACCATCGGGTAGGCGCCGAAGTTCTGCGGCGAAAGTTCGATCGCCGGGGAGCCATCGCCGTCGGCCAGATCGAGCATGTAGCTGCGATCGGCGGCCAGGGCCAGTTCCAGCAGGGTCCCTGCGAAGCACGAGCCTTCGTCGATCACCGCGATCAGGCTGCGCGAGGTCACATCCAGGCGCGCCAGGGTACGGCGCAGAAGGCCGATGGTTTCACGCACCAGCCAGTCGGCGTCCTGGGCTTGCAACACGGCATCCATCGCCAGAATGTTGGCCGCCGGACCGCGTGTCTTGAGCACCCAGGTGCCGATTTCGAGATCCGTGGTGCGCAACGTAAGGATCGCATCGTCGAGTTCACGGGCGAATTTCAAGGGCCACCAATCGGCACCGGCGGCATGGATGGCGCCTAAGCCGGACTGTGGTGCGACCATCGGCGCGGTCACCGTCAGGGTGGCCAGGCGCGCTGTGCGATCGATGACGACATCGACCGTTTCATAGTGATAGCCGGCAGCGTCGATAGTCTTGCAAAGCGGTGCAAGCGTGATGCCGGTAGCGCCGGTGGCGCGCAGGCTGCCTTGCGCCAGTTCGGCGGCACGCGCGCGAATGTAGTCGGCGAACTGCGCCGGTTTGGCATGACCATCGATCAGCTTCCACTTGAGCGCACGATCCGCGCGCACACCTTCGGAAGTGGTGCAGAAAATGTCGGCCAGGTCGCGCCGCACACGGCGCTTGTCGATCAGGCGGGTCAACCCGCCGGTGCCGGGCAGCACGCCCAGGAGCGGCACTTCGGGCAGCGACACTGTCGACGAACGATCATCGACCAGATAGATACGGTCGCAGGCGAGTGCGACTTCATAGCCGCCACCTGCGCAGGCGCCGTTGACCGCGGCGATGAACTTCAAGCCGTCGTGACGCGACGAATCCTCCATGCCATTGCGGGTTTCGTTGGTGAACTTGCAGAAGTTCACCTTCCATTGATGGGTCGACAAACCCAGCATGTAGATGTTGGCGCCCGAGCAGAAAATCCGTTCCTTGCCCGAACCCAGGACAACAGTCTTGACATTCGGATGCTCGAAGCGGATGCGGTTCAATGCATCGTTCAATTCGATATCCACCCCCAGGTCATAGGAGTTGAGCTTCAGCTGGTAGCCCGGCCGGATGCCGCCGTCTTCGCGGATATCCAAGGTCAGGCGGGCGTTATCGCCATCGGCTTCAAGCTTCCAGTGCTGATAGCGCGAAGGATGGGTTTCGAAGCTCACCGGAACTTCGCCAGCTGGTTTCAATACGGCATTCACGAGTTCATCTCCTGCGGATTTTTTAGCAGCGCAGCCAGTTCGTCAAGACTGGCATCAAGCACCCGGCCCGAGGTATCGACCACCGCATCGGCACGGCCGTACAGGGGTGCGCGAGTCAGCAGAATACGGCGCAAGTCGTCCATTGCTTCACGATTGCCTTTCATCGGCCGCGTGTCGCCCTGGGCCAGCACGCGGGCCATGTGTTCTTCGGGTTGCGCCCTGAGCCACACGGTGTAGCAGCCGCAGAGCAAAAGGTCGTAATTGTCGGGTTCGGAGACGATCGAGCCGCCGGTGGCGATCACGGCGCGCTCATGCAGACGCAACACGCGCACCAGCGCCGCACGCTCGTGGCGGCGGTATCCGGCCTGGCCGTAGAGCATGAAAATCTCGTTCAAGGAGGTGTCGGCCTCGCGCTCGACTTCGCGATCGAGTTCGATGAAAGGCACCTGGATGCGCCGGGCCAGCGCCAGCCCGAGTGAAGACTTGCCGGCGCCGCGCAGGCCCACCAGCGCGATGCGTTGCATGCGCGCCTTGACATCTGCATCGAACTCGCGCGCCAGCAGGTCGTGCGCGGACTTCTGCTGGGCCGGCGTCAGCCGCTTGACCAGATTTTGCAATTGCTCGAAATCGGGCGCGACGCGACGCTCTTCGCGCAACAGCGCGGTGACCGTGACATGCAGCGCGGCGGCCACCTTGGCCAGCAGCAGGATCGAGCCATTGCCGACACCGGATTCGAGCTGCGCCAGGTAGCGCTCGGAAACGCCCGAATCACGCGCCAGGATCTTGCGCGTCATGCCGCGCTGGGCGCGCAAATCACGCACCCGTTCGCCCAGGGTCTGCAGCAGTCCGGCATGCAGTTCAGCGCCGCTGTCTTCGATTTCAATTGGCATGGATGACAAGAAAGTATCCTGCACGCGGATAGTTGATGCGCCTTCGATTGCGGCGATTTGTTGACAATGCCGCCCAACTGACGCGCCAAATTACTTGCACCGTTTGTTTACTGAATACGATCACTGCACTATATTTCTTGATTTTTCCCATTAGTGCAATATAATTCATATTAGCAAGTTGTACGAACCCCTGTCAAGCGCTTTTTTCCCCGGAGCAAGCGATGCCTTTAGAGGTCACCATCCTGGTCGGCACGATGACCAACACGGCACAACTGGTTGCCCAGGAAATCGAACTTTCGGTCGATGATGAAGACACCCGAGTGCATGTGCAGTACATGGATGGACTCGACGCTGCGGCAGTCAAGCCGGGGCACCTGTACCTGATCTGCTCTTCGACCTATGGGCAGGGCGACGTACCCGACAACGCGCGCGACTTCTACGAGGCGCTCGGCGCTGCGCGACCCGACCTCTGCGGCGTGCACTACGGCGTGATCGCACTGGGCGACCGCACCTACCTGCAAACCTTCTGCTACGGCGGCAAGAAATTCGATGCGTTGTTTTCCGAACTCGGTGCACAGCGCATCGGTGAAGTGTGTCTTCACGATGCCAGCGCCGGCACCCTGCCTGAAGAGGTGTGTATAGAGTGGGCGCAGCAGTGGATTGAGCAGGCGCGCAGCGAACTGGCCGCCGCCTGAAGCGGCA
>CAYYFR010000211.1:4948-9804 GCA_964470865.1 uncultured Burkholderiales bacterium
GCCGATTGCAGAAAATAGCCATCAAGGGAGACACGCCATGGCAAGCCTATCGAGCGCAGACCACAGCACAAGCCCGCCGCGCCTGCACATTGCACGCGATTACAACGCCGCTTTCGACCTGCTGGAGCGCAACGCCGGACGAGCGGCCAAGGTCGCTTACATCGACGCCGGCGGCAGCCATACCTACGGGCAGTTGGGTGAGCGCGCGGTACGCGCGCAAAACGCGCTTGAGATGCAGGGCCTTGCGCGTGAAGACCGCATCATGCTGGCGCTCTTCGACACGGTGGATTTTCCGGCGGTTTTTTTAGGCGCGATTCGTGGCGGCATGGTGCCGATCGCGGCCAATACGCTACTCACCACCGCCGATTTCGAGTTCATGCTGCGCGATTCGCGCGCCAGGGCACTGGTGGTCTCCGCCGCGCTACTGCCGGTATTCGCTCCGCTCCTGGGCCGGATCGAATCCCTCAAGCAGGTGATCGTCGCAGGCGGCAGCGCGCCCGGGCATGCGAGCCTCGACGCACTGATAGCCGCGGCCGGCGGCCAGGCGCCAGTGGCCGACACTTCCGCCGATGATCCCTGCTTCTGGCTTTATTCGAGCGGCTCCACCGGCACCCCCAAGGGCACGGTGCACCTGCATTCGCACCTGATACTCACAGCCGAACTTTATGGCCGCGCGGTGCTGGGAATTCGCGAGGATGACGTTGTGTTCTCCGCGGCCAAGCTGTTCTTCGCCTACGGCCTTGGCAATGGCTTGACGTTTCCGCTGAGCGTGGGCGCGACCACCGTGTTGCATGAGGGCAGGCCGACACCTGCGGCCGTGTTCGACCTGCTGGTCAAACACCGGCCCACCGTCTTTTATGGGGTGCCAACGCTGTATGCGGCGATGCTGGCCGACCCCGACGCGCCGGATCGCAGCGCATTGAATCTGCGTGTATGCACTTCCGCCGGCGAAGCATTGCCGGCCGACATCGGCCAGCGTTTCAACGAAAAATACGGTGTCGAAATCCTCGATGGCATCGGCTCCACCGAGATGCTGCACATTTTCATTTCCAACCGTCCCGGCGACGTGCGTTATGGCAGCACCGGCCGCCCGGTCCCGGGCTATGCCATCCGCCTGGTCGCCGAAAGTGGCCAGCCGGTGGCCACAGGCGAGATCGGCGAAATGCAGGTGAGCGGCCCGACCTCGGCACTGATGTACTGGAACAACCGCGAAAAAACCAAGAACACCTTTCTGGGTCCGTGGACCCGTTCGGGCGACAAGTATCTGTGCGATGCCGACGGCTATTACACCTATTGCGGCCGCAACGACGACATGCTCAAGGTGGGCGGCAACTATGTCTCGCCCTTCGAAGTGGAGGCCGCGCTGCAGACCCATCCCGCCGTGCTGGAAGCGGCGGTGGTGGCGCAGGAAGACGATCAACACCTGGTGAAACCCAAGGCCTATGTGGTTTTCAAGCAAGGTGCAAGCGCCACCGACGATGAACTCAAGGCCCATGTGAAAGCCCGACTCGCGCCTTACAAATACCCGCGCTGGATCGAGATCGTGCCTGAACTGCCGAAGACGGCGACCGGTAAAATCCAGCGCTTCAAGCTGCGTGCGAGATAGCGCAGCACGCGGGTTCTTCCTGGCCGTTTCGATTTTGATTTGTCGGGCTCCGCGCGCAAATCAAAACCGGACAATCCGGGCAAAAGTAGGGTTTTACTTTTGCCCGCCCTGCATATATGCCCTTCATAGACATTCACGGCGTCTCGCTCGAATACCAGCGCTTCCCCGGTGCCAGCAATCGCGCTTGCATCGTCATGCTGCACGAGGGCCTTGGTTCGGTGGCCATGTGGCGCGACTTTCCGGCGCGCGTCGCGGCCACCACCGCGCATACGGTGCTGGTGTATTCGCGCCAGGGCTACGGCGCCTCCGAAGCATTGCCCGACAGCGGCGATGCACTGGGACCACGGCGCAATCTGCGCAAATCGGACTTCATGCAGCGCGAAGCCTTCGAGGTCCTGCCCGCACTTTTGCAGGCGCTGGAAATCGAGCGACCGGTGCTGTTGGGGCATTCCGATGGTGGCTCGATCGCGCTCCTGTACGCCAGCCAGCACGCCGCCACCGGTGTGATCGTGATGGCACCGCATGTGGTGGTCGAGGAGATTTCGATTGCCAGCATCACCGAGACACGCGCGGCCTGGGAATCCGGCGACCTCAAGACCCGGCTCGCCAGATATCACGACGACCCGGAAGGCGCGTTTCGCGGCTGGAACGATGCCTGGCTGTCGACGGAATTCCGCGATTGGCGCATCCAGGCGGAATTGCCCTTGATCAAGGCACCGATCCTGGCGATCCAGGGCGAGGACGACCAGTACGGCACCCTCTACCAGATCGAGGAGATCGCGCGCCGCAACCCGCACACGCGCCTGTTCAAGATACCGCAATGCGGCCACTCGCCGCAGCGTGACCATCCGCAGATTGTGCTGGGCGCGCTGCAGACGTTTCTGGCGACCTTGCCGGAGATCAGGAAAGCGTGAACGCTTTTGCAACACCAGCTTGCGGCTGATAGCCGGGCGCCATCCGGCGAACGGTGGGGCTGCGCACCGATGGCTTGCACGCGTCGGCGGTTCGAGTTCCGCAAGCGCCCACGCCTAATCGATCTCATAGGGCCGGTGGAGCGCAATTGCTTGCGCAATCCGGTTTCTTACGTCGGGCGGTTTTCGTGAGAGGGGATAGTGGATGTGGTGACGCTATTCGCCAGATCCGAACGCAGCCCGACGCAGGCGATCGTTGACGGCGTCCCAGGCGGCTCCGGCCGGCGGCTTTTCCACCAGCAACAAATCGCAACCTGCTGCATCGAGCTCGCGCAGGCTGGCGTACAGCGCATACGCGTAGGCTTGCGCCTGCGGTGAAGCGGTGATCTTGCGCTGCGCCGGGGGCCCGCCCTCAAAAGCCAGCAGAGCCACGCGTTTGTCGGCATGGCGCTTGAGCGCATCGGCCAGATCTTCGGTGGCGATGAGGCAAGTCGGTGTACGCGGTGCATAGTGCGCCTCAAGGCTGCCGGAAACACGTGGGGTCGCAGCATCGGTGAGCGCCGCAGACACCGGTTGCTCAAGCACTGCGGCCACTTGCTCGCGCGTGATCGCGCCGGGCCGAAGTATCCGTGCCGGATCCGCGGTGCAGTCGACGATGGTCGATTCAATCCCCATCACGCTTTGGCCGCCGTCGAGCAGCAGATCGACCGCGTCACCGAACTCCTCGCGTACATGTTGCGCCGTGGTCGGACTGACGCGCCCGAACTTGTTGGCCGACGGGGCCGCCAGGCCCGTCGGGCGCCCCGCGCGCGCCTGCGCGAAAGCGGCCAGCACGGCATGCGCCAGCGGGTCGGACGGCACGCGCAGACCCACTGATTCCTGCCCGCCGGTCACCGCGTTCAGTACATGGGCCGCGCGTTTGAGAATCAGGGTCAGCGGGCCGGGCCAGAATGCCGCCGCCAGCCGGCGCGCCACCGGCGGAATGTCGATGGCCCAGTCATCCATCTGCGCCGCATCGTCCAGGTGCACGATCAGCGGATGGTCGCCAGGGCGGCCCTTGGCCGCGAAAATTTTTGCCACGGCAGCGGCATTCGATGCATCGGCCGCCAGACCATAAACTGTCTCGGTCGGCAGGCCGACCAAGCCGCCGCCCTCAAGCACGGCGACGGCGCGGGCGACATCCCCGGCGAATGTCACGGCTTGAGGATTGCGCGAATCGCCGCCGCCGCGGTCAAGGCGGCGCCAAGGGTCGTGCCCAACACGGTCACGTGACCCATCTTGCGCCCGGGGCGTGCCTGCGATTTGCCATACAGGTGCAGCTTGGCCGAGCCGTGCGCCAGCACGTCTTCCCAATCAGGCGCCTCTGCCGCATGCGGACCGGTCCAGCTTTCGCCCAGAACGTTCAACATCACCGCCGGCGTGTGCTGGCGCGTGTCGCCCAGCGGCAGCCCGGCCAACACCCGCACCTGCTGTTCGAACTGGCTGGTGACGCATGCGTCGATGCTGTAGTGCCCGCTGTTGTGCGGGCGCGGCGCCAGTTCGTTGACCAGCAGCGTGCCGTCTTCCAGCACGAAGAATTCGACGCACAGGACGCCGACATAATCTAGCGCAGACGCGATACGCAAGGCGGCACTGCGCGCGGCGTCGGCCAGCGGCGCGCTGATGCGCGCCGGCACGATGCTCGTATCCAGAATGCCGCCCTTGTGTTCATTCTCCGACACCGCGTAAGTCACCACGCTGGCGTCGCGCGCGCGTGCCACCACCACCGAAATTTCGCTCTTCAGGGGCAGCAGCTTCTCCAGCACGCAAGGCACCTCGCCAAACGCGCGGAAGGCGGCCTGCGCCTGATCGAACGTCGCCACCCGCGCCTGGCCCTTGCCGTCGTAGCCCAGGCGCGACACCTTGAGAATGCCGGGCAGGAGGCCCGCATCGACACTGTCCAGATCGGCTGCATTGCGTACCACCAGATGCGGTGCCACGCCGATGCCGGCGCCGGTAATGAACTGCTTTTCGCGGATGCGATCCTGCGCGATCGCCACGCTGGCCGCCATCGGGCTCACCCAGCAGTGGCCGGCCAGAAACTCCAGCGCCTTGGCCGGCACGTTCTCGAATTCGGTGGTGACGCCCTGGGCCAGGCGCGCCAGTTCCTCCAGGCCTTGCGGGTCGAGATAGTCACGCCGGATATGCATGTCAGCCACGGTCCCGGCCGGGCTTACGCTGCCCGGATCGAGCACCACCACCCGGTAGCCCATGCTTTGCGCGGCCATGCAGAACATGCGGCCGAGTTGCCCGCCACCCAGAAGGCCCAGCCACGCGCCCGGCGCGATCGGCCGGGTCAT
>CAYYFR010000212.1:0-9723 GCA_964470865.1 uncultured Burkholderiales bacterium
TAGCGGTAGAGATCAAACCGTTCACGCTGGAATTGTAGCCTTGCGATGGTGTCGCTGGCGGCGATAACTTCGATAGCGATAACTTCGATAGCTGCGCAGCTCCGCACGTCATTGCGGTGCCGCGTAGCGGAACCCGGAGTCCGGAAATCGCCATCGAATGCTCGGAAATCCGGGATTTGCTCCGGGGCAGGCCCGCAATGATGGAGCAGGACGCACTACCCGTCGGCCAACCG
Source organism: uncultured Burkholderiales bacterium (assembly GCA_964470865.1). Taxonomy (GTDB): domain Bacteria; phylum Pseudomonadota; class Gammaproteobacteria; order Burkholderiales; family JAEUOS01; genus JAEUOS01. The sequence continues at coordinate 234 of CAYYFR010000212.1, forward strand.
CGCTTCATCGATAATCAGGTCGGGAGTTGAATTCCGGTATCGATTCCCGTACTCGATGCCGGTATGCGATGCCGGTATGCGATTCAGGTATTCGAATTGTCAGCCCCAACTGTCAGCCCCAACGTGCGCTCAATGCCGGCCCCAACCTGCCCCTGCTCTAAAGGGTCCGGCAGGCGGAAGCGCTGCGGCTTCCTACTGCGCACCTTTTCCGGTCAGCACCACGCCCACAGTCTCAAACAGGATCACCAGGTCGAGGAACAGGGTGTTGTTCTTGACATAGTACAGATCGTACTGGAGCTTCTCGGCTGAATCCTCGACCGAGGCGCCATAATGGTAGCGAACCTGGGCCCAACCGGTGACCCCTGGCTTGACGCTATGTCGTACCGCGTAAAACGGGATCTCGCGGGTCAATTGGTCGACAAAGAACGGTCTTTCCGGGCGCGGACCCACCAGGCTCATGTCGCCCTTGAGTACGCTGAAAAGCTGGGGCAGTTCATCGATCCGGGTCTTGCGGATGAAGCGGCCCACGCGGGTGACGCGGGAATCGTTGCCGGTCGCCCAGCGCGGCGTGCCGTCTTTTTCGGCGTCCGTACCCATGCTGCGAAACTTGATGACGTTGAACAGCCTGCCGTTCAGGCCCACGCGCTCCTGACGGTAAATCACCGGAAAGCCGCTTTCCAGGATGATAAGGATCGCCGTGACAAGCATGATCGGCAGCGCCAATACAAGCAGCACCAGTGCGCACACAATGTCGAACAGGCGCTTGATGGCAGTGCGCGCCCAACCCTGCCTGAAACCATCGCCGAAAATAAGCCAGCCGGCGCGCAATGAATCAAGCCTGATCTGCCCCAGAGTCTGCTCGAAATGGCTCGCCAGATCGAGTACCTTCACGCCCAGAAGCTTGCAGTCGAGCAATTCACGCAGGGGCATGGCACCGCCGCGCCGCTCACTGAGCGCCACCACGATTTCGTCCACCTTCAGGGCGCGTGCGGTATCGGTGAGTGAACTTGAAATCGGCAGCAAGCGGTCTTCCGGAACCTTGATGCATTCCTCGGTGGGGCTCGGGTAGAAACCGACGATCTGCACGTTTGGATCCGATTTGTCCAGGGCGCGGCGCACCGCTAGCGCGTGTTCGCCGGCGCCGAAAATGAGAACGCGTCGCACCAGCATCGAGGAGGCGCCGGATTGCGACACGCCCAATCTGTGCACCACCATGCCAAGCACCGCTGTCATGGCCGGCAAGGCAAGTAGCTGGTGGCCATCGTCCGAAAGCGGGGCGTAGGAGAAAATGGCATATGCAAACAAGGCTGCCAGTGCCAGCGAAAACAGGGCGCGCAGCACCGACTGGAGAATCGTGCGGCTGTGGCTGGTCTGGTAAAAGCCCATCCAGGCATTGAACGACAAGGTAGAAATCGCCAGCGCAAGGGAGCAGGCGATCACGACCTTGACATTCAGGAGCGAGCCGTTGCCCAGCCAAAGGACCATCGCGATGCCACCAACAATGACGAACGAAAAGTCGGTAGCGAGTTCCAGAATGGTCCGCAAGCGAAGCCAGTGATTGAAAAGCTTGATCATTTTCTTGGAGGCTCTATTTTTGCAACTGTTGGCAATAAAACTGTTGCGAAAAAGCGGGCTTGATTGAGCGATTCAGCATGGGGCAAACGATATCGTGCTTCATGCTGTTTTCCTACCCCGCATTTGTCAACACATGTCAAATTCAACGCGAACGTTAGTGACTTTCGTCACGTCTCGCGATGCTCAGTGCCAAATTCACATATTTGGTGAGCAATGCGACACGAAAGTGCATTAAAAAAAGCGTGATCGAAGCAAGCCATTCAAGCGGTAGACCATGCCATCGTCATCATTACCGCGTCGCAAGACTGGCCGTGCCTCAAGGGGTGCTAAAACATCGTCCAAAGGCCAATTCTGCCTTCGGATTGTGAAAATGCTTCGATGTTTTCGTGACATTTCTCAACTATCGGCACAGAAGCGTGTGTCTTTAACACTTATTTGCAAAGTTCTTGTGGGTATGCTGATCCAAATTGCTTGATGGCGGGCACAAGGCTAGTCGATCAAGCTTGGGCTTCTCAACACATAGGTTGGACGCTCAAGCGATTCCGCAATGTGTCGAAAAACTTTACACACGCCTTCTCTCGGCCTTTGGGTTTCTTGATTGTGGTTTTATAATCAAGACGTTATGTTTTGCGCATGATTTTTGCTGCTTGGCTTGTTCCTGCTGCCGCACCAAGTTGCGTTGGCGGCTCCGCTGGTTTGTATCGACGGGATGCTGAAAATGATTTTTGGGGCGGATTTCGCGAAGTGGCAGCTGCGATCACCCGCGCTGCTGTTGGCGCTGCTGTTGGCGCTGACCGCTGGAGAATCTGCTTTCGCAGCGCCGGTGTATTCATCCGGCGTGGACCGTGAACGCGGCGCTGAAGGCCGACCCGTCGGCAATGAAGGATCGACAGGTGCTGCGAGCTCGGGCGCCGGGATGGGTGTGGAGCCTCGGCCTGCCGGCTCTGCAGCTAGCGCAAGCGATTCGGAGTGGACGCGTTTCAGGAAGACGTTGAGGTCACTGCTTTTCGATCAATCGGACGATTCCGCGAATCCGCGCCAGCCAACGCAGCCTGCGCGTAGCCAACCAGGTTTTTCCACGAACATCACGCCCGGTGCTTTCCAGGTACCGCCCTCAGGCGGTGGCAGTGGTGTGCCGGGGGCCGCGAATGACATCAGCGACATCGCCCGCAATTCCGCACTCGAGTTGTCACGTCAGTCGGGTGCCATGGGCGGTAGCGGCTTGGGTGGATTGGGCGATGCAACGCAGCCAGGCTCGGCGGGAAATCCGCAAATGCGTGGCAACGTTGCGGGTAATGGCGCAGCCGCGCAAGGCATGGCCGCACAGGGTGCGCCGGTGCAGGGCGGCAGCCCCGGGTCTGGCGCAGCGGACGGCGCGGACTTTCCGGTCTACAGGTCGCGCGAAACCAAAATGCTGGAGGGCATGCTCTTTTCTCAACTGGTTGATCAGGCGCAACCATGGGTCATTGGCTTTGTGGCCCTCCTGGTTTTCTGGCAACTGGTCAAGGGCATGATCCACGTGATGCAGGTGTCGCAGGAGCGGTCTCTGCGCCGCAAGGCCGAACGTAGCGCTCGCGCCAAGCGCAAGGTCCGCTAGACGCGCTGCGATGGCAGCAGTGAATTCCGCTTTGGTCCCGCCGACAGGAATCGAACCTGTATCTGGCGCTTAGGAGGCACCCGTTCTATCCATTGAACTACGGCGAGGTAATGGGAGCGGACTTCTTGCAGGTTCGCCAATTCTTCCACTCGCAGCCACTTTTGACGGCATTCCATCTTCCGCGGTATTGAGTCTGAGTCGCGCGTTGATCCGGAGTGCGTCGTGGCCGGTGTCTGCAAACTGAACGGCGTGTGGCGGGCCCTGAACCGCCGCAAGGGTCGGGATTCTATCACTCGCATTGCCTGATTTTGTACGACTTGCCGCGCATTGGACCAATTGGCCGTGCTCAAAGGACACCTCCCGCGCAGGCGCGCCAAGTTGACGCGAAAGTGAGTCGCCACACAAGTGCTTTCCTCTGGAACCACCCATAGAATGAACGCGCGAGTCTGGGGGCGGCCGGCTTGCGCTTGCACCGAGTGTTCCAATTTCAACCACACCTGGTGGCATTCCATTTCACACGGAAGTGAGTCGCGCGACGATGCGGAGTTTTTGTCGCCGATATTTGCCTGCTTGCCAAAAATTCCTTGACGAATTATGGTTGTTTCGACATAATCAGCGAATGGCAGATAGCGACCTTAAGCCCGTCGATTGGATCGGCTCCAGCTACAAGGATTTCAGGGCGTTTCCAGGCGAGGTGCAGGATCACATTGGCTACGCCCTGTACTTGGCTCAAACCGGTAACAAGCATGAGGATGCCAAGCCGCTCAAGGGATTTGGTGGTGCAGGGGTCCTGGAGATCGTTTCGGATCACGTAGGCGATACCTGCCGCGGGATCTACACAGTGAAATTCCCCGCTGCGATTTATGTGCTGCACGTGTTTCAAAAGAAGTCGAAGACGGGCAGCCAGACTCCGGCCATCGACATGGATATGATCACCCGAAGGCTCAGACTGGCCGAGGCCGACTACAAAGCGAAGCTTGCAAAAGGAAACAGGTCATGAAGGACGACACCAGTATCAAACGTGGCAGCAAGAACCTGTTCGCCGACCTTGGTCACGCAGACCCGGAAACGCACCTCCTGAAGGCGGGCTTGGTTACCCGCGTCCGGGACATCATCAAAGCCAGCGAACTCACCCAGGCTGAAGCTGCCGCACGCATCGGGCTCAGCCAGCCCGACGTGTCGCGGCTGCTACGCGGACAGTTTCGCGACGTGTCAGTCGAACGGCTGATGCGGATGTTGACCAAGCTCGGCTGTGACGTTGACATCGTCATTCGTGGTCGCGGTAAGACGACAACCAAGGGTGACACCATCCACCTGCATGCGCTGCCAGGGTAAGGTTGAAACCGTGGTACGGTGTCGTCCCGGAATACGGTGATGTCGATGTCTTCCGAGAATCTGGGAATCAGACCGAAGGCCTTGGACAGCGAAGTGCCGCCCTTGAAGAGAATGCGCGGGCTATCGGACTCGAGCCCATTGAAAAGCGCGTCGAGCGTCCAGCATACGCAGAAGTTTTTTTCGACATTCTGGATGGCGGTGCCCAGGCGGGCAGCCGCTGCGGCGAACAGGCCGGCCCGGCCTGCGTCGCTCGCCGCAATGATTTGGGAATAGGTGGGGTTCATCGTGGCTTCTGCGCGTCAGCGGTTTTCGATGGTTGGCGCGGTGCCTTGGGGCGCGTGACGGGTTGATCCAATTTTTGTGCGGGATTGAAGCCGGGGATGGTGCGCAGAAAGCTTTGCATCCAGACCGGCAGAAACGAGAACCCTGCACAAGATCGCCCCGGATCTTGTCTCCGTGCGCGCGGTCGCTCAGGAGGCGCGCCAACACATTTCTGATCCGGTCTCCATCTGTGGGCAGCATGTCTTTCAGCCAGCGCAGTGATTGGACGACGCGCATGGCCGGACGGCCAGCCCAGTAAAGCCGGCTTGGCGCGGCTTGCTTGAATTCGATGGTCAGTTGATCCAGTTGAATCGTGCGCCTCCGGGTGTCGGTGTATAGGGTGACCCTGGCAGGTACGCCGTTCGTCAGGCCCAGGTCGTTTGCCGCGGTCATGCCGTCCAGGAGGAGCTGCGTCTGATCCCGCCTAGCGAGGGCATCGACGACGGCCCGGTAATTGGGGACGGTGGGGCGCCCTGTGAGTTTGTTTGTTGCGGGCCGATCGTAGAGGCCGCGGTCCACCCGACGCAGGTCTCCGCGTGCGACCATGCGCTGCAAAGTGTTGTCGATGACGGCGCGACTGCCCAGCGCCGCCAAATCGGCTGGTACCCAGAGGCGGCCTGGCTCATCGTTGGCGACCAGGGCTGAGATTTGGTCTTATGCGTCAGACATGGCAAGCACTTGTTGTCCGAAAAATATATACATATTTCGGACAAAATCCAATGGTGAAGCGGTGAATTTGTCCGAAAAATGCATACAAAAAAAGGACTAGTCGGAAAAGGTGGCGCGATCAGACCGTCCAGCAGTAGCGCTCAAGTCGGCTTGCCGGGCGCATCTGGTGCCAAGTCGTGCCTACAGCCAGTTTGAGAATGCGGCTGCCTTGCGCCCAAAGTCGCTTTAGACGAGGATTGGCTATCGCGTGCGCTGCACAACCCGACTAACGCGCAAACCGGGGTTTGCTATGAGTCCCCGTGGGGACGCCACGAACGCCATATGCGTGCGCGGGATACAAACTGAGTCGAAAGTAAGTCGCCGCACTGGTGCTTCCCTCTGAAGGCACCCATTGAACTACGGCGAGGTAATGGGAGCGGACTTCTTGCAGGTTCGCCAATTCTTCCACTCGTAGCCAATGTTGACGGCATTCCGTTTCCCGCCGTAGTCAGTGGCGTGGCGATGCCGAGTGTGAGCGTCGGTAAAATCCGCGCTGTGCGTGGAAAGCACTGCCTTCGCAGGCTTGAAATCCAACTCGCCCCAACGACCGACTCGAAACACCCCGTCTATCATGCGACCTTCCGCTTCCGCTTCGTTGTTCGGCGATGAACCGCTCACAGGTTCGTCGCTGACCGGGGTTCTCGCGCAACACAAGCCCGCCAACAGGGCGCAGAAGGCCTTCCAGCAACTGGTTGGCAGGATCGAAGCCAAACGCGAGCAATTGCGGCATTGGCAGGCCTATTTGCAGCGCTACAACCGGCGCATTACCGACGAAGTCGAGCCGTCGCGGGAACGGTTGCGCGAAGGGCAGCGCAAAATGGTCGGTCTGATCGACGAACTTTTGAGTTTGCCTCGAAACGCGATGCGCTTGACGCGCTTGGAGCGCGCCAAGCTCGGGCAGTTGCTCACGGGTATGGCCGGCGGCCTGCTCGCAGAAGGCGGTGATGCGGCGCTGGAGGGGCTGTACGACAAGTACAGCGGCGTGTCGTACCGGCAGGTGCTGCGTTCCGAAATGGAGATGACTGAGTCGATGCTAAGCGAGGTGTTCGGCCTGGAGATCGACGGCGAAGATGGTGCGGCAAGCACCGAGGAACTGCTGGAACTCGCGCAGAAACAAATGGTGGAGCAATTCGAAGAGGAGGAGCGGCAGGCGGAACTGCGCCAAGAAGCACGCGCCGCAAAACGTGCCAAAGCGGGCGCTGCCAAGGCCGACGCCGTCCAAACCCGGCGCGAACAGGTCGCGAAGGAAGTCGGCCAATCCTTGCGCGAGGTGTATCGCAAGCTCGTAAGCGCGCTGCATCCGGATCGTGAACCCGACATAAAGGAACGACAGCGCAAGACGCACTTGATGCAACGGGTCAACCAGGCCTACGACGCCAACGACCTGCTGACACTGCTGGGGCTGCAATTGGAGATCGAACAGATCGATGCCGCACACATGGCTTCGGTACCGCCGCAGCGCCTGGCGCATTACAACCAGATACTGCGCGAGCAGCTTGCCGAACTTGAGGTCGAACTGGAGCGGTGTGTCGAACCGTTTCGTGGCAGCGTCGGCCCGATGTCCAAATTGACGCCGGACAACGTGGATCGCGAGATGGGCGTGGAGATCGCACGAATCGAATTGCAGATAAGGGAGGTGGTGCATGACCTGACGGCGTTTCGCGACCCGAACTATCTGCGCCAGGCGCTCAAGCTTTACCGGCTTGAAGCGGATTTTGTAGACGCAGAAGATTTGGCCGGCCTGTTCGACGTTCTCGCACCGGTGCAACCAACGCGCGCTGGCAAGAAACGGCGCCGGAAATGAAAAACCGCGCGGCGAGTTGAAGGTGCGGCACCATTGCCAATGATCAGGTCAACTGGATGTTTTTTCCAGTCTGGCCCGTAGCCAGGATGGAAAAGCCTTCCACGGCATGGCGATATGGCCGTTGGGAAGAATCCGTTCCTTGGCCAAACTGCTGAGATCCCGTCAGCAGCCATCTGCCGCAGCGTTCCGGTTCGGCATCGATGCGCATCTTCAGGTGCGACAGCAGGGCCGGAACGTACTGGATTTCGTCCAGGATCACCTTACGGTTCGCGAACCTGGCAAGAAAGCCGGCAGGATCAACGCCCGCGAAGTCGCGTTCGAGCGAATCGTCGAAGCCGACATAGTCGACATCCGCGCCGGTCTCGTGGCGAAGGAAAGTCGTTTTTCCTGACTGTCGCGGCCCCGTCACCAAAACAGCCGGGAATGCCAGAAGGGCTTTTCCCAAGATGGATGCGAGTTGGCGCCGCCTGTACATTTGACAATATCAAAAACGAATTTTAGTTTTGTCAAATCCGAAATGTCGGATATCCCAGCCTCCTTGGCGTCGTGCACATTTGAGGCGCGAATCCATATTGGCTTGGCGATCCTCAGGATTGCCGCAGGAACGCAGGCACGCCAAGTTGAGTCGCAACGCGGGCGACTGGACAGGCGATCATCCCGGCGCCCCTGTCGATTGATCATGCGCGGCGCGAGCGCCAATACCGGCGAAAGCCCCTATAATCAAGGCGCGCCGATTTGAGCATCAGCTTGCGGGCGCGGAAGGGCAACGCCCTCCAACAAATGCGGCTAAAGCGTGTCCAAGAATTCGTTGAACCCGTTTCCGCTGCCTTGTGCCGAAACGGGTTTTTCATTTGCGAAAGAGTTTGTGATGAGCGAAGAGTACGAGTACGGGTTCGACACCCGGGCAGTGCGGGCCGGGCAGCACCGCAGCGAGTTCAACGAAAACTCCGAGGGACTATATCTCACCTCCAGTTTCGTCCACGAGTCCGCCGCCATGGCGGCGGAGCGATTTGCCAACCGCGCGCCGGGCAACGTGTATTCGCGCTTCACCAACCCCACGGTGGACGCCTTCGGCGAGCGCCTTGCCGCGCTGGAAGGTGCACAGGCGTGTGTTGCCACCAGTTCGGGCATGGCGGCGGTGCTCACCTGCGCCATGGGGCTGCTCAAGGCGGGCGACCACGTGATCTGCTCCAACGCCGTGTTCGGCAGCGTGATCACGCTGTTCGAGAAAAACCTCGGGCGCTTCGGCGTTGCCACCACCTTTGTATCGCCCAACAAGGTGGGGGAATGGACGGCAGCGGTGCGGCCGAACACGAAGATGCTCTTTGTCGAGACGCCGTCGAACCCGATGATGGAGATCTCCGACATCGCAGCACTGAAGCAGGTGGCGGTCAAGGCCGGCGCCTTGCTGGTGGTGGACAACTGCTTTTGCTCGCCGGCAATCCAGCGGCCGTTCGAGTTCGGGGCCGACATCGTGATCCACTCGGCCACCAAGTTCCTCGATGGCCAGGGGCGGGTGCTGGGTGGCGCGGTGCTCGGTAGCCGCGAACTGGTGATGGGCGAGATCTATGGCTTCCTGCGTACCGCCGGGCCGAGCATGAGCGCATTCAATGCCTGGGTGATTCTCAAGGGCATGGAGACCCTGTCCATCCGCATGCGCGAGCAATCGAAACGCGCGCTGGAACTGGCGCGCTGGCTGGAGGGCCATGCGCGCGTGGAACGTGTGTTGCATCCGGGGTTGGAGTCGCACCCGCAGTTCGAACTTGCGAAGCGCCAGCAATCGGCCAGCGGCGAGTTTCTTGGCGGCGCTGTGGTGTCGTTCGTCGTCAAGGGCGGGCGTGAGGAGGCCTGGCGGGTGGTGGATGGCTGCAAGATCATTTCGGTGACTGCCAACCTGGGTGATACCAAGAGCACCATCACCCATCCGGCCTCGACCACTCATGGCCGCATCAGCGGCGAGGCGCGCGAGGCAGCCGGCATCGGCGAGGGCTTGCTGCGCGTTTCGGCAGGCCTTGAGAGCCTGGCCGACGTGAAGGCGGATCTGGCGCGCGGACTGGGCTGAGCACGGACGCGCCCACGGCGTGCAAGGGCATACGCACAAAGCACAAAGCACAAAGCACAAAGCACAAAGCACAAAGCACAAAGCACAA
>CAYYFR010000213.1:0-9618 GCA_964470865.1 uncultured Burkholderiales bacterium
GCCGCGCCCTACTTCACCATGCTGTGGGCCGACGACATTCCGCGCCAGGTGTTCAGCGATGCAAGCGGCAACGCCACCGAGGTGGCATGCATTGCCGGCGGCCTTGGCGCAGCCACCCCACCACCGCCGCCACCCAACTCGTGGGCGGCCGACGGCAGCGCCGACCTTGCGATCTGGACCATCAAAATGGCCAAGGGCGCACACTGGACCCTGCCTGCGGCCAGTGGCGCTACCACTCGCCGCCGGCTCTACTTCTTCAAGGGCGCGAGCTTGGGCCTCGGTGGCCGAACGCTGGCCGCAGGCTCCTGCATCGAGCTGCGTGCCAACGCCGCAGTGGAACTGGTCAACGGCGAAGAGGCCGCCGAGTTCCTGCTGCTGCAGGGCAAGCCGATCGGCGAACCAGTAGCCCAACACGGCCCCTTCGTGATGAACACGCCCGCCGAAATCCAGCAGGCATTTTCAGACTATCGCCGCACCCAGTTCGGCGGCTGGCCATGGGATTCCGAGGCGCCGGTGCATCAGCGCGAACAGGGGCGGTTTGCGAGACATACCGATGGGCGAGTCGAGTCAAAGTGAACCCGGCGGAAGGCAAGTCGAAATGACAACCGACCTCGGCGGTCTTGTTGATGTCGTTGCACCATTCGCGGGAGTGGCAGCCATTGCAAGCCGTGGCTTCTCGGCAGGTGCCTGCACTCTGCCCGCCGTCGCAATACCCATCGCGGGTCTCGGTGGCCTGGTTCTGCGTGCAAGGCTTGGCTAGCCGGCATTCCACGCGACCGCCAACGGCGATGCCTTCGGCGTCGGGTGAATTTCTTCGTCGGCGCCATTTGTCGGTACGTGATTTGTGGCCATGCACTGGTTCGCCGTGAACAAGCCGCCAACTCCAATCATGGCAAAAAATGACGGACGAAATTGCGCTTATGCTTAGGAATCTCGTTCAATCCGGAGCCTTCAATGCACCCTGCATCGAACAGCGTCAAGTACTTCGGCTTTTACCTGAGATTCGGAGTAAGTACCGACAGCCCAGGGTAGTGGCGTGAAGAAAGTGCGGGATACAAGGGCGGGTGACCAGTAGAGTTGCACCGTGCCACGCAAAACTACCGACAAAGAAGACCTGCGGACGCGATTGGCGGAGCTGTCTGGATGGCAGAGCGCGACGCGCGATGCTGCGCAGGTGGCTGAAGAGATGTACGAGACGCGGGCGCTGGACCGGGTCTACCCGCTGAGCACAGCGGGTTTCATCGACGAGCTGTTCCACTACATCCGGGAGATCGGGGTCTGGCCGCTGCTCGAAGGGCCGGATTCACAGGATCGCAAGGGAGCGTTGTACCCGTTTGTTCAATTCGTGCTGATGACGATCATGCGTTGCACGCGCGCGCGCCGCAGCGTCGTAGAGGACATCTGCGGACGCAGATTAAAACAGAACTGCGATGCCATCGAGCTCAGCTTCCGAACCTGCTGCGCTGCCTTGACGGCCGCATCGATGTCCGCGGTGTTGGCCTCGGCTGCCTCGGCCAGCACCTGCTGGTTGGACGGGTTGAGCGTGGGTGCGTAACCACCGGCAGGCCGGTGCCATTCGCCGCCGTAGAAAAGGTCCAGGTGTTTAGGCAGCACTTGCGCAACAGTTGAGTTCATTTTTTCAAGCTGAGTCTTGGTGTCCATGATGTATCTCTTTCAGTTTTGAGTTGACTTGCCAAAGTCGGCGGAAGCAGTCTGGACAGCCTGCCCGCTGAGGTTTGCGTCGTAGCCCGGAGTGCCTGAGTCAGTAGCTTAATGGTGCCGATACCCCCTTCCAAACCCGTGTCGCTCTCTCAGCCCATCAATCGCGGCAAGACCAGGGCGATCGAGGGGAACAGCACCAGCAGACCCACCCGCAACACGTCGGCATAGACAAACGGTATCACCCCGCGGAAGATGGTGCGGGTGGGAAGGTCCGGCTGCACCTGATGCAGCACGAACACGTTCATCCCCACCGGCGGCGTGATCAGGCTGATCTCGATCATCGTCACCACGATGATGCCGAACCAGATCGGGTCATAGCCCAGTTTCACCACAACCGGGAAGAACACGGGCACAGTCAGGAACATCATCGACATCGAGTCGAGAATGCAGCCCAGCAAGAGGTAGATGGCGATGATCATGACGATAACCACTACCGGCGCCAACGTCGCGTCATCGACCCAGCGCCCAAGCTCCCTCGGCACACCGGCAATGTCGATGAAGTTGGCGAAGGTCAGCGCGCCGATGAGGAGGAAAAAGATCGTGCCGGTGGTCTTGGCCGAGTCGAGCAGCAGCCCGAGCAGCCCGCGCCACGACAGGCTGCGGCGCGCCAGCGCGAAGACGAACCCGGCAAAGGCGCCGATCCCCGCCGCCTCGGTCGGGGTGAACACGCCCACGTAGATGCCGCCGATGATGAACACGAACAGCGCGGCGACCGCCCAGATCCTCCCAAGGCTGCGCCAGCGTTCTTGCGCAGTTGATTTCGCTCCGGGCGGTCCGGCCTTCGGATCGCGGCGCGTGACGAAGTACACCGAAGACAAGTACAGCAAGGCCCCCAGAATTCCCGGCAGAATGCCGGCGATGAACAGCTTGCCCACGTCCGAGCGCGTCATGATGCCGTAGATAAGCAGCGGCACCGATGGCGGGATCATGATGCCGAGGGTGCCGCCCGCAGCGATCGAGCCCGCAGCCAGAGCGTCGGCATAACCATACTTGCGCATCGGCGGCAGCGCCACCTTGCACATGGTCGCGGCGGTGGCGAGGCTCGAACCGCAGACGCTCGCGAATCCCGCGCAGGCGAGCACCGTCGACATCGCGAGGCCCCCGCGCAAGTGCCCCAGCAGCGCGTTCGCTGCCGCGTACAGATCGTCGGAAAGGCGCGACACCGCGATGAAACCTCCCATCAGGATGAACAGCGGGATGACCGAGAACTCCTCGTTCAACACCGTCGTAAACGCCAACTGGCCCACCATGGAAAGCGCCGGGTCGAGTCCCTGCAGTACGGCGAAACCGGCGAAGCCAATCAGCATCAGGCCGAAGGCGATCGGTGCGCCGAGGAACAACAGGACAAAGAGAACGGCGAAGCCGATTAAGCCGATTAGCATCGGGAAGCGGTCTCAGGGACCGTCGCGTTTCAGTGCGCGAGCGGCGAGTATGAACAGGGCAAGGGCCGAGAGCGCCGACATCGCGGTCATGAAATAGCAGATCGGCGCGAGCGGCACGTTAAGCACCAGCGTCGAGTCGTGGTTCGCGGCGAGCTTGCCGGCGTTGACCCAAAGTCGCCAAGTCATGAAGCCGAGCACCGCACCGCTTAATCCGTGCACCAGAAACTGGCGCACCCGGTTTATCCGGCCGGTGAAGAGGTGGTCGAACAGCCCGATGGTAAGGTGCTCGTTCGAGCGAGAGATCAACGGCAGCGACGAGAACACAAGCGTCCCCATCAGTACCTGGACCATCTCGTAGCCCCCCGGCAGCGGTCTGCTTAACAGATAGCGTCCGGTCACGTCCGCGGCGACGACAAGCATCAGCAGGAACAGGACAACCGCGACAATCCATTCAAGCAGCGTGTAGAGCCGTTGTTCGCGGGTTCGCGTCATCAATGTCAACGGGTATCGGGCATCGGGCAGGCGCTGGCCGCAGATCCGGCTACGGGCGGTAGCTGTTGACGATACTCCTCAGCTCGGCGAGCGCGGCCTTGCCGTCCACGCCGGCCCCGGCGGACGACTTGATCCACCGGTCCTCAAAAAAACTCAGCTTATCCTCCAGCTCCTTCAGGTAGGCGCCATCGGCCATGGTGATCTCGACCCCGGCGGCCTTGACGTTCTCGCGCGATTTGGCTGATTCCCGGTCCCAGTTGCGGCCGGCGGTACGCGACAGCACTTCGCCCGAGATCTTCTCGATCGCGGCGCGGTCGGCCGCGGAGATCGTGTCCCACTTGCCTTTGTTGACCATGATGCCAAACACCACCTGGGATATTCCTTTGGGGAAATCGAGCATGTACTTGACCGTGCCGGCAAGCGCGAAGTCGGTGAATGATGAAACGTCGAAGAACATGCCATCGACTACACCGCGCTTGGTGAGCTCCGCGCCCTGCGGGCCGGGCGCATGCACGCCCACGGCGCCGAGCGCCTTGGCGGTGTCGAGGTAGCCGACCGAGCTGGTGGCGAGCTTGACACCTTCCCAGTCCTTCACCGACTTCAGCGGTTTCTTGGTGGTCCAGACGCGCGCCGGCCCCGACACGAACACGGCCATCAGCTGGGTGCCCGCGTGCTGGTTCTTGGTGGCCAGGTATTTCTGCGTTACGCGCCACATGCCGACCGACAGCGGCTCGGACAAGTCCGACAGGAACGGCATCTCGCCGATCGCCATCAGCGGAAAGCGCGCCGGCGTGTAGCCGTGCACCGTCACCGCGGCGTCCACGATGCCATCCTTCACCATGTCGAACTGATTCGGCGGCGGGCCCATGCCCTGCGCGGTAAATTCGAATCGCACTCGGGCCTGGGTCACCTTGGTGACCTCGTCCGCCCAGGGTTTGATGGTTAGCGACATGATCGGGTGGGTCGGCGGCAACCAGCTGTTGAAGCGCAACAGCGTTTGGGCTGTGGCCGAGGCGCTTACAGCCATGGCGCTCGCCAGCAGGATCGTTGCCAGTTGTTTCATCATGATCTCTCCCAAAGTGTGTAGCGGTTAGGAAATTCAACCGCATGGGGGTATAACACAAAAAAGCGTCCTCAAGAGTCATAAGCATCATCCTGGGTGCGATTCAAACTGATGTGTCGTACAGTTGAGTATCGAACCGAGACGAAAGGGGAGTCATGATGGAGCTGACGACACTGAGTGACGAAGCGATATTGCGTGGATTGAATGCACACCCGGAGATCAAGTGCCGAATTGCGTCGATGCTTGCGGTGGTAGAAGACGCTAGTGGAAACTTGAAACTGGCCGATGCGGCTGAGATGCGTCTGATCGAGGAGATACGACGGCTGGGCGAGGGTGCGATGCAAGCGTGGGCGAATGGGCAAGTAAAGGCGTCCGAACAGGGCGTTCGTCAAAGTGGGCAAGTGCATCGCGAGGGTAAAAAAAATCTGCTGGCACACGACGTTTGGGGACATAGATGTGCTGGAACCGCAATACCGAAGGCACACCAGGCGGATTCGTCCGTTTGCCCAAAGCGCTTGGGTTAGCCACCGAGGCTGCTCACGCCCGTTACAACGCGTGGTCACCGACTTTGGTGCAGACGTGGCGCTCGCCCAAGTGATGGACAAATTGGTGGCGCACTACGGCATTCTTGAACCCTCCGAGATTGCCGATTGCGACGCACCAGTGCGTCAATGCCACCGCTATTTGAGCCATCGACCTGAGCAACTCAATTACCAGGATGCGCTGGCGCGAGGCCTGCCCATCGGTTCGGGCGAAATCGAAAGCGCACACCGATACGTTGTTCAGCAGCGCCACCAAGCGCCCAGGCGCTTGGTGGCGTGCACCAAACGCCGAGCACATGCTGGCCTTGCGACGCAATCGCGCCAATCGGGGCTGGGATCGGTATTGGGCAAGCGAATTGAAACGCGCCGCTTGATCGCGTCGTCACATCAGTTTGAATCGCACCCCATCATCCTGGCCCAGCGACTGCATTCCGAGGTCCGGGTTGTAAACCCGATTCCCTCTACTGCGCCAGCCTCTCATGCACCCACTGCGCGCACGCCAACGTGCGCGCATCGTCGCCGATCCGGCCGACGGCCTGCAAGCCGACGGGCAACCCGTTCGGACCTGTCGCCACAGGCACCGTGACACACGGCGCGTGCAGCAGGGTCCACACGGCGTTCATCACCGGGTCGCCGGTCGATTCGAGTCCCTGCGGTGCTTCGCCCGGTGCGGCCGGCGCAAGCAGCACATCGCAGTCGCCGAACGCGTCGTTCAATTGCGCGCGGCAGGCACGCCCGACTTCGAGCGCATTCAGATAATCGGACGGATTGCCGGCGAAACCCTTGGCACAGCATTCGCGCAGCGGCGCGGAGAGCAGCCCGGGGTGGCGCATGAATTCGTCGACGAAGCAGCGCGACACCTCGTACCAGAGAATTTCCTGGTGAGCCGCGAGCAGCCCGGCAAAGGACGCGGGCAAGCTCAAGTCGCTGACTTTCGCGCCCGCCGCCGCCAGTGCCGTCGCGGCGCGCTCCATCGCGCTCACCGTCTCCGGCTGTGCGCGGCTCCACTCGTAAGTGCGGCAGATGCCGATGCGCGGCGCGCCGTTCGCCTGTAGGCCGGCGCCCTGCAGATGCGAAAATCCGGTCAGCGCGGCGGCAAACAGGGCCACGTCCGGCACGGTGCGGGCCATCAGGCCGATGGTGTCGAGTGTGTCCGCCTCGGGTTTGACACCCGACTTTTGCAGCATGTTGTAGGTCGGCTTGTAGCCGACCACGCCGCAGTAGGAGGCCGGGCGGATTACCGAGCCGAACGTCTGGGTGCCGAATGCGAGCGGCATCATCCAGTCGGCGACACCGGCTGCGGAACCGCTGGAGGACCCGCCCGGCGTGTACACGGGGTTATGCGGATTGCGGGTCTTGTTGGGGGTGAAGGTGGCGAATTCAGTGGTGACGGTCTTGCCGAGGATCACCGCGCCGGCGCGGCGGGTCAGCGCGACGCTGCTCGCGTCCGCAACGGGCCGGTGGCCCTTGTAGATCGGCGAGCCGTATTGAGTCGGCATGTCGAACGTATCGAAGATGTCCTTCACGCCGACCGGCAGTCCATGCAGCAGACCGCGAATGGCGCCACGGTCAAGTGCGCGCGCCTGTTCCAGCGCCTGGCGTTCATCGATATAGGCCCAGGCCTGGACGGTCTCCTCGCGCTCGGCGATGCGATCCAGGCAGGCCCGTACCAGCGCTTCGGCGGTCAGTTCGCGCCGGCCCAGCAACCGGGCTGCCTCCACTGCGCTCAGCCGGTTCGGTCCAGAAATTTTTTTGTCCATTTCGGACACCTTGCAGTTGATGAAAGTGAATTCAGTGCGAGCCATTGCAAACATGGCAGTGCGAGGTGGTTCCGGCACAGGCTTACGAAGACAGCGACGGCTCGTGCTTGAATACGCAGGTCTCGTACCGACGCATGCTCCGGATTTGACCTGCTCCGATTTGACCTGCTTCGACCATTTGAGTATAACCTGCGATTCGGAGTAGGTACCGACAGCCCAGAGTAGTGGCAGGGTGAATCTCCCCTTCCAGTAAATCATCGTCCGATCAAGCGATTGATATCTAAAGCTGAACAAGTCGGAGCAATCCGCGTAAAAACGCCGGATGGGTCGCGGGAGTGGCAGCCATTGCAAGCCGTGGCTTCTCGGCAGGTGCCTGCACTCTGCCCGCCGTCGCAATACCCATCGCGGGTCTCGGTGGCCTGGTTCTGCGTGCAAGGCTTGGCTAGCCGGCATTCCACGCGACCGCCAACGGCGATGCCTTCGGCGTCGGGTGAATTTCTTCGTCGGACGGCAAGAACCCTCGCGATATACTGACTTTTTTGACGGAGGCTCCATGCGCTATCGCATCGCCGTTCACCAATCAGACGAAGGCTTTTCGGTTTCAGTTCCGGGCTTACCGGGGTGTTGGTCTCAGGGGGCCACCGATGCCGAAGCAGTTGAGAACATCAAGGATGCAATTCGCGAGTATCTTGCTGTGGTCGAAGAGCAACTTTGCGGTGAGGAGATTCGCGAGATTGAAGTCACGGCCTGATCTTGGCAAAGATCCCAGGGGTTAACCACCTCGACGCGGTGGGGGCTCTGGAAAAGGCGGGCTTTGCCATCGCTCGCCAAGGCAAGCACATCGTCATCTCAAACGGCATCCGTATCCTGACCATCCCACGTCACAACCCGGTCAACGCCTTTACGCTTGGCGGCATCGTTCGTGACGCCGGTCTCACTATTGAGCAATTTCGCGATCTGCTGTAGTTGCGAATGCCGCCCAACCAAACATTCCAGTGGGCGCGCTGCACGGGTCCGCTGAATTCAACGTTCGCCGACATGTCTCGGTACGTGATTTGCGGCCATCGACTGGTTTGCCGTGAACAAGCCGCCTGTTGGGTCACTGCTAAAGCCAGCCGAACCGGCCGCATAGGCGAATTACCAGGTGGTGCCCGGCGATCTCACAAACCGATTGAATCGTGCGGTCGGCACCTATACACTCGACGGTCGAAAACCGTCCTTCCCAAATTGACGAGGCAAACGATGTCCGACGAAGATCTGAAAAGCGAACTTGAGCGCCTGCGCGCGGAGAACGCCGCGCTCAAGAAGGGCGCGGCCACCGGTATCACCATGAAGGTGAGCGAAAAAGGTGGTTTGTCGGTGTATGGCATGGGCCGTTTCCCGATCACGCTCTACAAGGAGCAGTGGCTCAAGCTGCTCGACATGTCGGACGCCATTCGCGCGTTTATCGCCGCGAACGCCGGGCAGTTGAAGGCGAAGGATTAGGGCGAATGCGGGTTGCAGAAGCGGCAACCCGGCGATAGCGCGACACTTTGGGCATTCCCGGGTATTCGGGAATTCAGGGTCGCTTATTTATTCCTGTGTGGATCCCCACCTGCGCGCGGATGACGAGCGGTCGAGCAGATGCCTGCCAGATTTGCGCGGTGTGATGTTTCGGTGCCAGGCGATGCCCAAGCGCACCCGTGCCCGCCCGGCAAGTGTCAGTCGGGGCCGCCGGGTGCGGTCTGCGCTTGCGACAAGGCCTGAACCGCATGAGCGTAAGGCGCAAGCGGCATCTCGCAGACCCCGCGCCCCAGCAGCCCGCGGCCATCGGCCGACACCATGCCGGTTGATAGCAGCGGCGCGCGCCCGGTAGCCACGACTGCTGCGGCGTCGATACCGATGGCCACGCCCAGCACCGGGTGAAATCCTGCCAGCATGCTCTGCGCGCGCTCGCTGTCGTCGCTGGCAAGCCATGGTTCGAACGCGGTCAGTAGGCTGGGTGCGCGGCGCAATACCTGCCCGCCCAGGCCAAACACATCGATGATGCCGCTGTCGCCGGTGGCTGGCGGAAATTGCGGGTCGTCGGGCGCGCCTTTCATGAACGGGCCGCGCACCAGTGTGGCAGGCGCGGTAAAGCAACACTCCGTTACGCCGGCGATGCGCACGCCCACGGTTTCGCCATTGGCACCCATCGAGGTGACGATACTTGACCCGGCCACGCCTACCGCGGCGTCGAGCATCAAGGCGCAGGCCGGCATCCACAGGTTGAGGAAATAAAGCGGCGCGGCCAGCACGGCGGCCAGGGCTGCCTGTGCGGCGGGTGACTCGGTTTTGCGGGTGGACAGTACCGCGTGCAGCACCTGGTTGGCCGACGACAGCCGGTTGTGCAGGTCGTCGCCTTCGGTCAAAGCCGAGCGGGCGATCGACAGCAGATCCACCGCGCCTGCGGCTAACAGTTCGCGCAAGCCCGGCGCCAGTTCACGGTCACGAAATGCCAGGCGCTCGAGGATGGCGTGGTCACGCGCGCCGAAGCGCATTTGCGCACCCGCGCCAGACCCGAGGAACCCGTGCCAGCGCACGCTCGCCCCACCGTTGCCGGATTCAATCACCGCAAGCGGGGTGTCGGCCGAGACCATGCATACCAGCGGGGTCGAGACACGCCAGCCATGGCTGGC
>CAYYFR010000214.1:0-9611 GCA_964470865.1 uncultured Burkholderiales bacterium
GCCTGCGGCACGATCGCCGGGCTGGCGGCCAACCAGGCCGGAGCCGACGTGCTGATTCTCGAGCGCGACGCCAAGCCGACCGGCAGCACTTCGCTTTCGGGCGGGCAAATTCCCGCCGCCGGCACCAAACTGCAGCGCGCCGCCGGCCTGTTGGACGACACGCCGGACCTGCTCGCGCGCGACCTGATCGACAAGGCGCACGGCGAGTGCGATCATGCAATGGCCTGGCACATCGCGCGCGAGTCGGGCAAGACCATCGACTGGCTGGTCGATCGTTACCAGATGCCGCTTTCGTGCATCCTCGATTTTCGCTATCCCGGCCACAGCCGCATGCACATGCATGCCTCGCCTTCACGCTTCGGCGCCGAGTTGCTTTCCGCGCTGCTAAGTGCAGTCGAACGCGAGAACATTCCGCTGGCCACCAACGCACGGGTGAGCGACCTCTATGCCGACGCCGATGGCCGCATCCGCGGCGTGCGCGTCAATCGCCCGGACGGCAACACCGAGGATATGGGCTGCGAGGCGCTGATCCTCGCCTGCTGCGGCTACGGCGGCGACCCCGAGCTGCTGAAGAAATACATTCCGGACATGGTGGACGCGCATTTCCACGGCCATCGCGGCAATACCGGCGATGCGGTGAAGTGGGGCGAAGCACTCGGCGCCTCGATCAAGGACATGGGTGCCTTCCAGGGCCATGGCGCGGTGGCCACACCGCACGCCATCCACATGGGCTGGCCCTCGATCACCGAAGGCGGCATCCAGGTCAACCAGCACGGCAAGCGCTTTTCCAACGAAAACGCCGGCTACTCCGAGCAGGCGATGAACGTGGTGCGCCAGCCCGATCATGTGGCCTGGCAAATCTGGGACATGCGCTGCGAAAAAATCGCGATCCAGATGCATAGCCACGGCGAAGCGCAGAAAGCCGGTGCCATCAAGGTCTGCAACACGGTGGAAGAAATCGCCCGCATGGTCGGCTGCGATAGCGCCACCCTGGCACAAACCATCAATCAGACGGCCGACATCGTGAGGGGCAACTCGCCCGACCCGTTCGGCCGCGACTTCGGCGGCAAGCCGGTGCTCTTGGCGCCGTACAACGTTTGCAAGATCATGGGCGCGCTGTTCCACACCCAGGGCGGGCTGGAAGTGAACGGGGAAGGGCGCGTGTTGCGCACCAGCGGCACGCTGTTCCCCAACCTGTTCGCCGGCGGCGGCGCGGCGCGCGGCTTGTCGGGACCGTCGGACTGGGGTTATTTGTCGGGGTCGGGCCTGTTGATGGCGACCAATCTGGGCCGGTTGGCGGGGGAGGCGGCAGCGGCGCTGGTGCGTAAATGACCGCAGGCATCCGCTGCCTTGCCGCGGCGCTGGCTCGACCCTGTTCCGATCATCTCGAGCACAAGGGCTGATGGTGGATGAAGCCGCCTATGCATGAGGCGAGGCGGCTGCGTCAGCGCGTGCGCAACCTGCGTGGGCGTTCGCGCCCTGGCAGGTGCCGGGAATTTTCCTGATTCATTTGAAACTTCCGCGCCGGTTTGCGGTCCCTAAACCAGGCTGCAATTTTTCTTCCATGCTTGCCCGCTCTGGCCGCTCAACCCGCTCTCCCTCAGCGGTCTGGCGCCCCCCGACACTCCCCTCTATCGAAATCCCTTATGCCCCTGTGCCGCTTGCGCGCGCTTGTCGCGATGTCCGTTTCCTTGCTGTCTGCAAGCTCCCTGGTTCACGCCCAATCCGAACCTGACGTCGGCGGCGCCAATCGCCCCCTGTGGGAAGCCGGCGTTGCCGGCTTTGGCTTGCGTGGCCCGGCCTATCCGGGCGCCAGCGACAACGTCAATCGCGCACTGGTCTTGCCCTGGATCATTTATCGCGGGCCGGTGTTGCGTGCCGACGGCGGTTCTGTGGGTGCGCGCGTGGTGAAGACGCGCGATATGGAGTTTGATATCGGTTTTGCCGGTGCCTTGAGTGCCAGAAGCCGTGATGTGAGTGTGCGTCAGGGCATGCCCGACCTGGGTTATCTGGTCGAATTCGGTCCGCGCGTGCGCTTCAACCTGGCGCGCCCCAGCAGCGATTCTCTGGTGCGCCTGGACGTGCCACTGCGCGGCGTGTTCGAGTTGAAGGACGGCCTGACGTACCGCGGCATGGCCTTCGAGCCGCGCCTGGCTTTCGACAAGCGTGACATCGGCGGCGGCTGGGGTTTCACGGCAAACGCGAGCCTGAATTTCGGCGATCGAAAATTCAACGAATACCTGTACGGCGTGCCGACCCAGTTCGCCACGCCCACGCGTAGCGCATACCAGGCGAAATCGGGACTGATCACGCCGCGGGTGCAACTGACGGTCTCGCGCAAACTCAGCGAAGACGTGCGGTTCTTCGGCTTTACGCGTTTCGACTTCGCCGGCAGCGGCGTCAATAGCGACAGCCCCTTGCACCTGAAGAACAGCGGTACGTCGGTCGGGGTTGGGATCGTATGGACGCTCGGGCGATCCAGCGCGAGGGCGGTGGATTAGATCAACGCAAGTGGACGACGGCCGCACAACGCGGCCAGTCTCTGCCTGCGGAGCATTGCGCGCCGGCTTGCTATGCTTCAGCTTCACGTCCAGTTGTAGCAGTTGTAGCAGTTGTAGCGTCGGCGTGCGTGCAACGCTCCGGCTGGTCTTGCCAAGGAAACCTCGACCGTGCATCCGTATACCATTTCCCCGTCCGCACGCGAGCGCGCGCTGCGCATTCGCGGCAAGTCCGTCAACGAGGCACCGCTGGTGGCCGCGCGCACCGCCTTCTTGGTGGTGGACATGCAGAACTACTTCGTGGCCGAAGGCCGCCCGACCAGCGTTGCGGCGGCACGCGCGATCGTGCCGACCATCAACCGCCTGGCTGGCGCCTTGCGCCAGGCCGGCGCACTGGTGGTGTGGATCCAGACGACCGCGGACGGTGCGCGTGAACGCTGGGCGCAACATCATGCTGGCGTGCTGACCCCTGAGCGTGCGCGTCTGCGGCTGGCGGGGCTGGATGAGGCCGGGCCCGATTTCCCGCTCTATGCCGCGCTTCTACCGCAGCCTCTCGATCTGCGGGTGAAGAAGATTCACTACAGCGCCTTCATCGCCGGTTCATCCACGCTCGACGCCGACCTGCGCGCGCGCGGCATCGATACCGTGCTGGTGGCCGGCACCGCGACCAACGTGTGTTGCGAGTCGAGTGCGCGTGATGCGATGATGCTCGACTATCGGGTGGTGATGGTGGCGGATGCCAATGCGGCCGGCAGCGATGCCGAGCATCAGGCGACCCTTGACCTGTTTGTGGCCTTCTTTGGCGATGTGTTGACGGCCGACGAGGTGCTGCAGCGCCTGCAGGCCTGATACGCCGGTGACGGTTCGGTGTGGCCGCTGCGCCGCCGGCCTCACCGGCTTGTCCGCGCTGCCTTACGCCACCGCGTGGCTGCGTTCGATCTTGTCCTTGATGTGCGCGCCTGCGCTGATCACCGGGTAGCGCGGCGTCTCGCCCGGCGCCAGGCAGGTGGGCACGCAGGCGATCTCCTGGTCGTAATTCGGATGCACGAACATGCCGATCGACAGCCGCCTGCTGCGCGCCATGCCCAGCGGCGGATTGACCACGCGGTGCATGGTCGAGGCCCAGCGCTGATTGGTCCAGCGCGCCATCATGTCCCCCAGGTTGACTACGAATTCCCCCGGCTTAGGCTGCACCGCGGCCCAGCTGCCGTCCGCTAGCTGCACTTCCAGGCCGCCTGCGGCGTCGGTCGCAGCCAGGATCGTCATGGCGCCGAAGTCGGTATGCGCGCCGGTGCGCAACTGCCCTGGCAAGGGCTCTGCGGCCAGCACCGGATAGTGGTGGCAGGAAAGAATGCTGAAATGGCGGTCCAGCGTGCCGTCGAAAAATCCGTCCGGCAATTCGAGCGCGGCGCCAAACACCCGCATCATGTCTTCCGCCAGGCGCTCATAGGCGCGATACACCTCAGTCAGGGTGGTGTCGATGCCGGCCGGTTCGGTCGGTATCAGGTTGGGGGCATAGCTGGTGGCCGCTTCCGGCATTGCCGCAAACCACGCCCGATGATCGTCCACCGGTCCCAGAAAAACGGTTTCACGCAGGTCGGGCGGGGTTTTCTGCCCCAGCGTATTGGCCAGGCCACGGGTGGCGAAGCCGTGATAGCCGCGCTGCTTCGAGGCGCCGGTCGGGTGCCAGCGATTCTTGGTTTCTGCGGCCAAGTCGAAGAAGGCGAACAATTCGCGGGTGGCACGTGCCATCAGCTCAGGCGGAAAGCGATGCCCTGAAATGATCAGGAAGCCGGTGCGCCGGCACACTTCGGCGACCTGCTGCGCCACAGCGCGGCGGGCTTTGGCATCGCCATCGAGAAAGCCGCCGATATCGATGCTCGGAACGGCGAGGGGGCTTTGCATGGGTTTCTCTCCTGGGCGATCAGTGGGTGTATGAAAGCCGGGCGTCAACCACGGTTTCATACGCCGGGTCGCGCTTGATCAGGCCGCCGGAAAGCAGCGCCGCCTTGAGTCGCACATAGGGCGCGGGCGGCAGGTCGGGCACGCGCGCCCACAGGCCGGCGCTGCGGTAGGCAGCGATGATACGGGTCAGCGCCTCGCGCGGCTGGTCCGGCAGGAATGGCGCGACCGCGTCGGCAATCGCCCCGGGGCTTGCCGCGAACAGGGCCGCCTGCGCGCGCGCCATGCCGGCGACCAGTCGGTGACAGGCTTCGCTGCGGGCGCGGGTGAAGCGCCGCGTCGAGTAAAACGTGGTGTAGGCGATATCGCCACGCTCGCTGAAGCGGTGCCAAATGTGACCATGGCCCTCGCGCACCAGGCGGTCGGCATGCGGTTCGAACACCTGCACCACGTCGACTGTACCGCGCAAATAGGCGGCGAGATTGACTGCCATCGGCCGCACGCGGCGCCCGCCGATCGCTGCGGGGTCAAGGCCGGCGCGCGCAAGATCATCCTGGAAGGTCATCCACGGCGTCGGCACGTCGCCGGCCGGCGCCACCTTGAGGCCGGCGAGATCATGAAAACGAAAGCGCGGCTTGCGCCCGCGGCCCACCAACACGAAAGGGTCGCGCGCCACCACTTGCGCAAAGCACACAAGCGGGCAGCGTGGGTCGGCATCGTGATGCATCATCACGCGCATCGGCCCGCCCCACGACACATCGACGCTGCCGTCCAGCAACTGGGTGGCGGTCTGCGCGGTCGAGGGTGACACCACGTGATTGATCGCCAACCCCTCGCTGCGCCAGTAGTCGCCGGCAAGCGCCAGATAGAAGGGCACGTAGGGAACCGCGCGCATGTTCTCGCACAGGGTGATGCGCATGGCGGCGCGGCCGCTGGTGCGGCCGCCGGCCGCGACGCGTCCTGCGGTGGTCACGTTCTTTTTCATGCCGGTTGATCCCGCGTCGGTGGCTTGCCGATACTGCGCCGCAGGTATTGGCCATGGCCGCCGGCGCCGACCATGCGGCCCTCATTCATCACGGTCACGCCGCGCACGATCGAGCGCACCGGCCAACCCTTGAGCACCTGGTTGTCATACAGGCTGTAATCCGAATAGGAGCCCAGTTCGGCGGCGATCACGGCGCGCTTACGATCGAGATCGACCAAGGTGAAGTCGGCATCGGAACCTGGCGCGATGCGGCCCTTCACAGGTTCGAGGTCGAAAATCCTGGCCGGGCCGCTGGCCAGCACCTGGCAAATGCGCGCCAGCGAAAGGCCGCGTTTGTGGTAGCCCTCCGAAAGCAGCACCGGCAGAATGGTGGCCGTGCCGGGAAAGCCTTGCGAGGCCAGCCACAGCGGTTTGTCCTTGGTGGCGCGCAGGCGCGGCACATGGTCGGATGCCACCACATCGATGCTGCCGTCGGCAATCCCTTCCCACATCGCTTCCAGATCATCCTGGCTGCGAAAAGGCGGGTTGGCCTTGCCCATGCCGCCCAAGTCGGAATCTTCCGTGTGGGTGAGATAGTGCGGGCAGGTCTCGATCCAAACCTGGTCGTAACGGCTGCGCCATTTGCGTACTTCGTCCAGTGCCAGGCGGGTCGAGATATGCGGGAAGTAGACACGTGCGCCGGTACGTTCGGCCAGATACATCGCGCGGATCGCCGGCTCGGATTCGGTGATCGCCGGTTTGCAGGCGGCCCAGTCCTTGAGCGTGCTCCCGCCGGCGGCCTGCACTTGCGTCCGCAAGCGGTTGACGATCTCGATGTTCTCCGTATGGCAGACGATCAGTGGCCTGCCGACTTTGGCCGAGGTGTCGAGCAGGGCGTGAAAAAAGCCGTCATCGGTGCCGTCCAGCCCGAGGTAGCGGCCTTCCTCGCCCTTGAAATTCATGAAGTACTTGAACGAGGTCACCCCATAGTCGGCCACATAGCTTGCCAGCTCGCGGATGTGCATTTCATTCGCGGTGCTGAAATGAAAGCCGTAGTCGACATGGCAGCGCGCGCGCGCGTATGCCTGCTCGCGCCGGTAGACATCCGCGTAGGCCTCGTTGTTGAGGAAGTAAGCCAGGATGGTGGTGATGCCGCCCTGCGCCGCATACACCGTTTCGCTTGAATACTCGGTGATCTTCTCGCCGAAACCGAAATGCACATGGGCGTCGATCAGGCCGGGGAAGATGTGCAATCCGGCGGCGGATTGCAGCGCAATACCGGCAGGTGCCGCGGCGCCCGCTGCCAGCACCGCGGTGATCTTGCCACCCTGTACAAGCACATCGTGTGGCGCCGGGTCACGGTCCGGAAACACCAGTGTGCCGCCACGCAATACGAAATCGTTCATGGCCCCGCCTCCATCAAGGGTTGCTCGTGCAGTCGTTCAATGTCCTGCCTTGAATAGCGCACCTGGATGCCCGCTTCGGTGTAAAGGGCAGGCAGGGTGAATGCAATGTCGGCCGGCTCGATATCGCGCGCGATGCACACCAGGCGATTGCCATGGTCTGTATCGGGCCAGTCGCGAAAGCGCTGTGGTCGGTGAAACACGCCCTGCACGCCGTCGACCAGCACGATCTCGCCGGTCTCGGCGATTTTGATGAGGCCCTTGACGCGCAACAGGCCGGCACCGAATTGCTCGGCCACGTAGCGCGACCAGGCCGACCAGCCGGCCCAGGTCACGCTGTCCTTCAAGCGAAACGAGAAGGCGCGTATGCCGCTTGAGTGGAAGCGCGCGCGCAGCGGGCCCATCGATGCGAGCGGGGCGCTGGGTCGATGCCGGCGCGCGCAGGCGGAAAATGCCGCGGCCGCAGAGGCCGCGCGCAACAACTCGGCGTCGGGGTTGAGTTGCGCCAGACAGGCCTCGACCGGCGCCGGGTCGGCCAAATCGGTCTTGGCAAACACGATGCGATCGGCCAGCGCCGCCTGCTTGTCGAGCTCGGGATATTTTTCGCGCGCCGCCATGAAGTGCTGCGCATCGATCACGCAGATCGTCGCTTCCAGCGCATAGCCGCCGGTCACCAGGGGATGGCCGAGCAGCACATTCAACAAGGGCGCCGGATCGGAGGCGCCGCTGGTTTCGATGATCACCCGTTCGAACGGCGGCAGGGCGCCGCTGCCGCGGCGTGCCAGCAGGTCGGCCAGGGTTTCATGCAAGGCCCCGGTGTTGACGCAGCACAGGCAGCCGGCATCGAGCAGCACGACGTTGTCGATGGCCTGCGCAATGATCAGGTGGTCGATGCCGATCTCGCCCAACTCGTTGACCACCACCGCAGTATTGGCAAGCGTCGGCGTTTTCAAGGCGGCATTCAGGAGCGTGGTCTTGCCGCTGCCAAGAAAGCCGGTCAAAAGGAATACCGGAATTTTCGTGGAACTCACTGGACTACCCACCTGTGACTGCGTGACCTTCTCCCCGCGGGAGGATGAGCGCTCCCTTCGGGCGGACGGGCGGGCGCACTCATGCCGCCAGCCTTTTGCGGGCGGGCTCGTCCTCGCCGAACAACTGCTGCACGGCAGCGCGCAACCACTGGTTGGCGGGATCGTTGTCGACCCGCTCGTGCCAGTAGATCATGACGTCGAAACTCGGAATCGGAATCGGCAGCGGATGAACCTTGACCTTCACCAGATGCGACGCAGCCTCGGCGGCGCGACTGGGCAGGCTGACAATCAGGTCGGTGCCGGCGACGATCAGCGGCACCACCACGAAATGCGGCACGCGCAAGGCAACCCGGTCATGCATGCCGCGCTCGGCCAGGGTGTGCTCCAGCACCTGATGACCGGAGCCCATCGAGGCAATCAGGATATGCCGCGCGGCCAGATATTCGGCCTCGGTGATGGCGGCGCGGCGTCCGGCCGGGTGGTCGCGGCGCGTCATGCACACGTAATGCTCCTGGAACAGGCGGGCACGACGAATCTTTTCGGGTAATTGCGGCAGATACCCGATCGCCAGATCGATGTCGCTGGTTTCCAGCCGCACCGCCAGTTCAGCAGAGGCCAGTTGCGCGGTTTCCAGGCGCATCGCCGGACTTCGCGTTTGCAGATGGCGCATCAACCCCGGCAGCAGCACCATCTCGCCGACATCGCTCATGCATACGCGCAGGCTGCGAGTCGAGCTGTGCGGGTCGAAGCTGCCACCGCTGATCATGGCGTTGCGCACCATGGTCAACGCTTCCATCAAGGGCGGCGCCAGCTCGAGCGCGCGCGGCGTCGGCAGCATGCCGGAGCGGGTGTTGACGAACAGCGGGTCGTCGAACTGCCGGCGCAGGCGCCCGAGTGCGCTGCTGAGCGCCGATTGCGTCAGTCCCACATGGGCGGCCGCGCGCGTCACGCTAGCGTGTCGAAAAACGGCTTCAAACACCGTGAGCAGGTTGAGATCAGGAGTTTCGCTCAATGCCAGGTATCCAACAAGTCGATAGTACGAATGGACAAAATCGATTTGAAGAATATTATAAACCTGCACCGCATGTGTGTTGCCGGAGCCGCCGGAGCCGCCGAAGCCGCACTATTCCGGCCCCGCTATCCCAGATCCCGCGGGTCGGTGCCGAACTCCGCCTTGATGATGTCGCAGATGCGCTCGAACTCGATGCCGCGACGGATCGGTTTCAGGCTCGGCAGGGCGATGATCGAGCTGCCCATGCCGGCCGCGTGCGAGTACCTGGTGTTGCCGTAGTCGATCACCAGGTCGGCCTCGTTGCGCACCGGTTCCTCGACATCCATCAGCTTGTATTTGCTGCCGGTGAGCGAAGTGTTGGCCGAGGAGCCCAGCACCGGCATGCCGCGCGCCCAGGCCAGGCGCGCGATTTCGTCGTGCAGGGTGCCGGCGTTGAGCAGCATGTCGATGGTGTCGCCGCGCGAGGAACGCTCGCGCGTCAAGGGCGTCAGGCCCGCAAAGAACGGGTGATCGACCCTGTAGGGCACCACCACCGAGAACGGCAGGCCGTGCTTCTTGGTGATCGAATCGACGATGTCGATCGAGCGCTGGTCGAGCAGCGACAGGTTGATCAGCATGTCGCGATTGCTGAACATGCCGCAGGCTTTCTCGAAACTGCGCTTCTTGCAGGCGAACACCCGCGCGATGGCTGCCTCGGCGTTGCCGACGATGGCGTAGCCCACATCGACCGGAAACACCGCGACCCCGCCTTTGGCGACGGTCTCGATCAGGCGTGCCGCATCGCCCGTCACATCCTGTACA
>CAYYFR010000215.1:0-1068 GCA_964470865.1 uncultured Burkholderiales bacterium
TGCGCGAGCGCAATCTGTTGCAAGCGCACTGGGACAGCGGCCGGGCGCCATGGAAAGTATGGTGAATCCGTCGCCACAGTTCTGGCGCGGCAAGCGTGTGTTGCTGACCGGGCATACCGGTTTCAAGGGCGCGTGGCTGTCGGTCTGGCTTACCCGAATGGGGGCGAAGGTGCACGGATTCGCGCTGGCCCCCGAAACCGAACCCAGCCTGTTTCGCCTGACGGGGCTGGCCGGCATGCTCGACCATGCCGAAGGCGATGTGCGCGATGTGGCGGCGATCCGGTCTGCGGTCGAAGCTGCGCGTCCGCAGGTGGTGCTGCATCTGGCAGCGCAGTCCCTGGTACGTCGTTCCTATGCGGAACCGCTGGAAACGCTGGCCAGCAACGTGATGGGCACGGCGAATCTATTGCAGGCCTTGCGCGCGGCCGCCGATCTGAAAGCAGTAGTGGTGGTCACTACCGACAAGTGCTACGAGAACCGCGAGTGGGAATGGTCGTATCGCGAGAACGACCCGCTTGGCGGCCGCGATCCGTACAGTGCCAGCAAGGCCTGCGCGGAAATTGTCACTGCGGCCTTCCGCGATTCTTATCTTGGTGCGAACGGTGTCGCGGTAGGCACTGCGCGCGCCGGCAATGTCGTGGGCGGCGGCGACTGGGCGAACGACCGTCTGTTGCCCGACTGCGTGCGTGCGTTCTCGCGCGGCGCAAAGCTGCGGGTACGCAATCCGGCGGCAGTGCGTCCCTGGCAGCACGTGCTCGAGCCGCTGGCCGGGTACCTGCTGCTGGCCGAACGTTTGTACAATGCTTCGCCTGTCGACGCAGGCCACGCGACCGCCTTCAACTTCGGCCCTTCTGTCGATGACGTTCGGACGGTCGGCTGGGTAGTGGCGGAGACGGCGCGGCTATGGGGGCCGGCGGCGGGTTGGGAAATCGACGATGGCGCGAACCCGAAAGAAGCACTGATCCTGGCGCTGGATGCCGCACGGGCGCGGGCGATGTTGGGCTGGCGTCCGCGCTTGACGCTGGGGCAATGCCTGGAGTGGACCGTACATTGGTATCGGGTCACCGC
>CAYYFR010000215.1:1168-9576 GCA_964470865.1 uncultured Burkholderiales bacterium
CATGGCCGATGGCGTCGAAGCGCAGCGGCGCCGCGAGCGTGAATTCGGATTGCGCGACCCCACTACCTACCGTTCGTTTGCGCACAAGTTGGTCGAGATCAAGGCCCAGGTGCTGGAGTTTTTCCTGACCGCCCGGCGCCAAGGCAAACGCATTGCCGGTTACGGCGCGCCCGCCAAAGGCAATACTTTGCTCAACTACTGCGGCATCGGCCCGGAGTTCCTGCCTTTCACGGTCGATCGTAGCCCGTACAAACAGGGCATGTTGTTGCCCGGCAGTCGAATTCCGGTACTGCATCCGGACGCCATTTTCGAGGCCAAGCCCGACTACATCCTGATCCTGCCATGGAACCTGCGCGATGAGATCGCCGCGCAAATGGCCGCGGTGCGGGGATGGGGCGGGCGTTTCGTCGTTCCCATTCCGGCAGTCGATATTTTCTGATGCGATTCATTCCGACGCCGCTGGCGGGCGCCTATGTGATCGAAAGCGATGCGCAGGAGGATGAACGCGGCTCGTTTTATCGCACCTTCTGCAAGGAGGAGTTCGAGACGCACGGGCTGAAGGGAGACTTCGTCCAAGCCAGCCTATCGCGCAATCACGCATGCGGCACGCTGCGTGGCATGCACTACCAGAAGCAGCCGCGCCCCGAATGCAAGCTGGTGCGCTGCCTGCGGGGACGCGCCTACGACGTCATCATCGATCTGCGCCCCGGTTCGCCGACGTTGTGCGGATGGTTCGGCACCGAGTTGTCGGAAGAAAATCACAAGGCAATGTATGTGCCGGCCGGATTCGCGCACGGCTTTCTGTGCCTGGTGGATGGCATCGACATCCTGTACCAGATGACCGAACTCTATGTGCCCGAACTTGCTGCGGGCGTACGCTGGAACGACCCGGCCTTTGGCATTGCCTGGCCGTTCGAGCCCCTGACGATGTCGGAGCGTGATCGGTGCTATGCGGATTGTCGGGCCGACGGTGACGCAGACTCGTGCTGAACTTACTCAAGCAATTGCATCGCCGTGCGCTCGACCAGGATGGCGAGTCGGACAAGCTGCTGTCGCTGATGCAGGCCGCCGGCGCCGCGGCGGGTGCGCGCATTCTCGACGTTGGCTGCGGCTTCGGACGCAATATGCGGTCGCTGGTGGCCGCCGGCTTGATAGTCACCGGCGTGGAGGTCAATCCGGACATCGTGGCGGCCAATCGCAGCGACGGCCTTGATTGCCTGTCAGTTGACGAATTCGAACGCACGACCGGGAAGTACGACGTTATTTTGATGGCGCACGTGATCGAACATTTCGCGCCGGCGGACCTGCTAGTGTTCATGGACGGATATCTCGATCGCCTGCGGCCTGGCGGTCGCCTTGTCATAGCGACCCCGCTGATGAGCAACTACTTCTACGATGACTTCGATCACGTCAAACCGTACCAGCCGGCGGGTATCCTGATGGTATTCGGATCAAATGCGCAAGTGCAGTATTACTCGCGCAACAAGTTGGCCCTGCGGGATTTAATTTATAGGCGCAGCCCATTGAGAATTAGTCATGCGCGCAGCCGGTTTATACGGTCACCCTGGCGCTTCGCGCTAATGGCAAGCGATGTTGTCAGTGGCGCAGCATTTCTCGCCAGTCGCCGCTTGATTGGCAAAACGGATGGCTGGATAGGGGTGTTTGAAAAGTTGGATGGTGGCCGATGATGCTGGCACCGATCGCACTGTTCGCCTATAACCGACCGAATCACCTGGCGCGTTCCATCGCGGCGCTGGCGGCGAACCCTGAGGCGATCCGCAGCGCGCTGACCATTTTTTGCGACGGCCCAGTAGACGGACAGACGGCGGCGGTCGAGGCCACGCGCGCGGTGGCACGCGGTGCGTCGGGCTTCGCTACGGTCGATGTAGTCTTACGGCCGGTCAATCTGGGTTTGGCGGCCTCGGTCTCTTCCGGGGTGAGTGCGATCGTCGAGCGCTATGGATCGATCATCGTCTTCGAGGACGACATACTGGCGTCGCAACATTGCCTCAACTATCTCAATCGCGCACTCAAGCACTATCACGATGACCAACGCGTCGCATCGATCGGCTGTTACGTGTTTCCGGTCGCGCTGCCGCTGGGGCGGCCTTTTTTCCTGCGCGTGACCGACTGTTTTGGATGGGCGACCTGGCGTGACCGTTGGTCAAGCTATAGTGCCGATGCGACACATTTGGCTGCCGAGATCAAGAGGCGGTCGCTGGGATGGAGTTTTGACCTGGAGGGGAGTTATCCGTACATGCGCATGCTCGATGACTGTGCCGCCGGGCGTAATTCCTCCTGGGCAGTGAGATGGTATGCGTCTCAATTTCTGCAGGGACGCCTGTGTCTCTACCCGGGCCAGACGATGAGCGCGAACATCGGGATGGACGGAACAGGCGTGCATAGCGGGGTCACGGATGCATACAATAATGTGCTTGCCGCGGAACCGGCAGGTGATTTTCCGAAAGATGTTCTGGAGGATGCGGCGTCTTTTGAGGCGACTGCGGCTTTCCTTGCCAAGGTGGTGTCGGATAACGCGCGGCTCGGCGAACGGATACGCCGTCGCTTGCGCGGCCTTTATCGGAGAACTTTTGCAGATGCCTGAAACGCGTGTGGAGATTCGCGACATTTCACGCGCAGGCAGTGCAGTCAAATGCTGATAGCCAAGGCGCGTCGCCTTATCGACCTGGTACACGAAATCCGCGCGCGCCTCGAACGTGTACAGGAGGCACTTGGCCGGATCGAGTTGCGACAGAGCGCAGCGCAAGGCGGTACCGATCTCGAGAGTGCCGAGTTCCGCGTCTTTTCGCAATGGGGTGAAGATGGCATCATCCAGCGCTTATTGCGCGAGGTTCCAGTGGAGCGCAAGGTATTCGTCGAGTTCGGGGTTCAGGACTACAGTGAGGCCAATACACGTTTCTTGCTGAGCAACGACAACTGGTCGGGTCTGATTATGGATGGAGATCGTGCGCATATCGCCAAAGTGCGTCGCGACCCGCTTTACTGGCGATTCAACCTCAAGGCGGAATGCGCTTTCGTTGATCGTGACAATATCAATGAATTGATCCGCGACAATGGTATTGAGGGCGACATCGGGCTACTCTCCATCGACATCGATGGGAACGATTATTGGGTGTGGCAAGCGGTCACTTGTGTTCAACCGCGCGTTCTCGTGCTCGAATACAACGCTCTGTTCGGGCCGAGGGCCGCCGTAACCGTACCCTATGATCCGGGCTTCGTTCGCACCCGTGCTCACTATTCGAACCTTTTCTGGGGCGCGTCGCTCGAGGCGCTGACACGGCTTTCGCGCGAAAAAGGCTATGCACTTGTCGGCTGCAACAGCGCCGGCAACAATGCGTTCTATGTACGCGCCGATTTGCGCGGGCGTCTCGCGGAAAAAGCGGTTGAATCTGCCTTCGTGCAGGCTCAGTTTCGTGAATCGCGCGACGCTGCGGGACTTCCGACATACCTCGATTTGCACGAAAGCAGGTTGCTGATCGGCGAGATGAATCTTTGGGACGTTGACGCTCAGGCGCTCGTGCCGGCGCGCGCCGCGCTTGCCGCGGACTAGCGACATGCGGCCAGGGGCGTGATCCGTGGGTGCTGTCCTGCAACGCCTAAAGTCCGTTGTACGCATGGTTTGTCCGCCGATCCTGCTTCCCATGATCACCAGTGCGTATCACGGCGCTACTGGACGGGCCGGATTTTCGGATTTCTTGCCATCGTGGCAGCGGGCAATCGAGGTCGCCGGTTCGGCCGGTGGTGGGTACGATCAGGCCCGCATACTTGAGCGGGTCGAACATTCGACGCGCGAAGTGCTCTCGGGCAACGCCGTATTTGAACGGGACTCCGTGCTTTTCGCTGCAGCCGACTATCAGTTCCCTTTGCTTGCCTGTCTCCTGCGGGTCGCCGCGTCGAACAACGGTCGCCTTGCTGTGCTCGATTTTGGCGGCGCGCTCGGCAGCACCTTCCACCAGTGTCGGCCGTTCTTGTACGGTCTGAACGCGGTCGACTGGCGGGTGGTGGAGCAGTCTCACTTTGTGGCAAGCGGGAAGCGCGAGTTCACGACACCTGAGTTGCGCTTTTTCGACTCGATTGCCGAGTGTTGTGCCGACGGTGCGCCGAACGTCGCACTCTTTTCGGGCGTGCTGCAGTATCTTGAAGACCCGGCGGGCCAAGTTGCCGAAGCCTGCTTGCGCGGCGTAGGCGTTATCATTGTCGACCGCACGCCCGTGCATGAGGGTTTGGACGACAGGTATTCTGTGCAGACGGTTCCGCCATCGATATATGCAGCGAGTTTGCCGATTCGCGTATTCGGACGCGCTGCCATAGCCGGTTTGGTCGATCCGAGTTTTCGGCAGATCGCGAGCTTCTCGGCCGTTGACGAGACTGCAATGATCGACGGGGTTGCCGTGGCATTCAAGGGCTATTTTTTCGAAAGGCAGAAGAGCAAATGAGTCTCGAATCCATTGAGTACAACGGTGTGCGCTACGCCGAGATCATCCGCGCGGACGTGACGGTGCGGACCACCACATTCTTCTCGCCTGCGGAATCGTCTTTCCAGTTCGGGTTGTTGGCGCATGACGCCGGATTCGTGGAAGGGCCCCACTATCACCGGCCTTTCAAGCGGGAAATCAACGACCTGCAGCAAATGTTCGTTGTTCAGCGTGGCGTCGTCGCGGTTGACCTTTACGACGACGATGGCGGACGCCTGTGCGAAGTCGTACTCCACGCCGGAGACGCC
Organism: uncultured Burkholderiales bacterium; assembly: GCA_964470865.1. GTDB lineage: Bacteria > Pseudomonadota > Gammaproteobacteria > Burkholderiales > JAEUOS01 > JAEUOS01. The sequence goes on from CAYYFR010000215.1 coordinate 5,913, forward strand.
ATTGTGCTGATCCATGGGGTGCATGCGGTCCGGGTGCTCGAGGACATGCAGTGCATCAGCGTCAAGCAAGGGCCGTTCCTCGGGACCGCCTACGACAAGGTCATCGTGGACGTTCGATAATGATCCCGGTATTTGAGCCCGAGATAGGCGAAGAGGAAATCGCTGCCGTGGTTGCCGCGCTAAGGCGCGGAGAGATTTCCGGATCATTCGGCGAGACCATACCCGCATTTGAGGGCGAGTTCGCCGCCTATGTCGGTTGCGCTCACGGCGTGGCGGTTACCAGCGGCACATCCGCGTTACATCTGGCGGTGGCGGCACTGGACCTACCTGCCGGTTCCGAGATTCTGATTAGCGCATCTACCAACATCGCGACAGCGCTTGCCTGCTATCACAATGGATGCGTCGCGGTGCCGGTGGATTCCGAACTTGAAACCTGGAACCTGGATCTGGACCTGATCGAATCGCTTATCACCCCCCTCACGCGCGCCGTGATTCCAGTGCATCTTTTCGGCCATCCGGTTGCCATGGACCGTCTGATGGAAATCGCGGCGCGCCACAATCTGGTCGTGATCGAGGACTGTGCCGAATCGCACGGGGCCAGTTGGCGAGGGCGCATGACCGGCTCATTCGGGCACATGGCTTGCTTCAGTTTTTACGCCAACAAGATCATTACCACGGGCGAAGGCGGGATGGTCACCACCAATGACCCGGTGTTGGCGGAGAAATTGCGCCTGCTGCGCAACCTGGCATTCGGCAAACCCCGATTCCTCCATCAGGTCGCCGGTTTCCAGTTCAGGATGACTGGTTTTCAGGCCGCTCTGGGGCGCGCGCAGTTCGCCAAGATCGAGCGATTCATCGAGCAAAGGCGCTGGGTAGCACGAACCTACAACCGACTACTGGCCGACGTGGCGGGCATTCGGACGCCGCCGGAGCTGGAAGGTGCAAGGAACGTTTACTGGATGTACGCGATCACCGCCGACCCGACGCACGGAATCGGCCGCGATGAACTCGCGCGATATTTGTCCGACAACGGCGTCGAGACACGTACATTCTTCTGTCCGATGAATATGCAGCCGTTCCTGCGGCGTCAGACGGGTTTCCGCGATGTTGCATGTCCGGTCGCCTGGCAATTGTGGGAGCAGGGCTTCTATCTGCCCTCCGCAGGCAGCCTGGACGAACCGACGATTGCAAAAATAGCCGGGCTGATTCGAAGCGCCCCGCGCTGAGTCGCATAGGTGAGGTTCGGCGCGCGGACGGCGGTGTTCTGCGGCGTTGACGAATCGGATCGCCGCTTATACGGTGCACGGACTTGACCAAGGCATGGTGGTGCACTTGGCGATGGTAAGCATCGCCGGCGAGCCTGTTTCTTGGAAATTTGCGCTTCGGTCGCGCGGCTTCTCCTGATCGCGCGGCGAAGGTACCGCGGGCTGGCTCTCCGGCAAAGGGCGGGTCGCGGACCGGTGACGAGACTGTACAGACGATGCTGTCACGTAAAATGCTCGCATGAGAGTGGGGGTCTACCTTGGCGGGCAAGGGCCGGATAGTGGTGGGGGTTACACCTTCCAATCCGACATATTCGCCGCTTTCGCGTCATCGGCAACCACAAGCCGCCACAATTTCGTGGTTTTCGTCGACGAGGATCTGGCCGGAGCGGCACGAGATCTTCTCGTCGATACGGACGTCAAAGTGGTGCCAATGCGTCGCGTCGGATTTTTTGATCGTATTGCCGCCATGCTTCAGCGGGATTTTGCCTTCGTGCGTGTCAATTGGTCTCGTGCCGGACGACTGCAGAAACTGGCAAGGCGGCATGGGATCGAATACATGTGGTTTCTGTCGAGCGATTGTCACCTGCTCGACATGCCCTACATGGCCGTGGTATGGGACCTGCAGCACCGTACGCTGCCCTGGTTTCCCGAGCTGACGGCGAACGGCGAATACGACGCGCGCGAGGCCTCGAATAGCTGGTTCCTGCGCCGTGCGTCCGCCGTGGTGACAGGTACGCGGGTGGGCGCAGCGGAACTCGAACGTTATTACCAGATTACGCCGGAATGTATCAAGATTCTCCCGCACCCCACACCAAGTTACGCACTGAAAGCGAGCGGAGTGCCTGCGGATAATGAATCGATCGCACGAGTTCTGCGTGCTTACGGAATTGGTGGAGACTATCTCGTCTATCCGGCCCAGTTCTGGGCCCACAAGAACCACGCGAACCTGCTGAAAGCGATGGCGCTCGTTCATCGCGAACTGCAGCGGCCGATCGAGCTCGCGATGGTCGGAGGCGACAAGGGCAATCGTGGGTATTGTGAAAAGCTCGTCGCAAGCCTCGGGTTGTCCGGCACCTGCCATTTCTTGGGGTTTGTCCCGCGCGACGATCTCATTGACTTGTATCGAGGTGCGGTTGCGCTCGTGTACCCCTCGTTTGGTGGTCCCGAAAACCTGCCCCCACTTGAAGCTTTCGCGCTCGAGTGCCCGGTTCTTGCGGCCGATGTTCCCGGCGCGCGGGAGCAATTGGGTGACTGCGCCGCTTTCTTCGACCCGAGGAATCCCTCTCAGATCGCTGAGGCAATCAACGCGTTGTCCGGCGACGCCGACGCGCGTGCGCCGATGGTTGCGCGCGGCAAGGTAAGAGCCGCTGGATGGGACGGAAGGGATTTCGTCAAGGGCGTATTCGACTTGCTAGATGAATTCGAATCTGTCAGGTGCGCGTGGGGGGCGGAATGACCACGCCCGATTACGTCGCGCGTCCCGAACTTACGGTCATTACCGTGGTTTTCAATGGCCGCGCCTTTGCGGCCGAGACTATTGAAAGTGTACTCGCGCAGGAGAGCGTTTCATTCGAATACTGGGTGATCGACGGGGGCTCGACCGACGGCACAATCGACCTCGTTCGTACGTTCGAGTCGCGCCTGACCGGCTGGATCAGCGAACCTGACGGTGGCATCGCCGACGCCTTCAACAAGGGCCTTGCGCGCGCGCGCGGTGAATACATCATGTTCCTCAACGCCGACGATGCGCTTGCGCACCCGCGGGCGCTCGCACAGTTATTGTCGTTTGCGCGCGATCATGGGTATCCCGATGTGATATATGGTGACTGCGACCTTTACGATCAGGCCGGCGCCCAGTTTCTTTATCGTGCTGTAATCACTTATGATCGCGAGCGCTTTTTAAATCTCGAAACGCTGCCGCATCCGGGCCTTTTGATGCACCGGCGCTATTTTGAGCGCCACGGTAACTTCGACACCTCGTATAAGGTGGCGATGGATTACGAGTTGTTCCTGCGCGGAGTGCCCACCAGCGGTGCGTTGCGCGCGCCGATGCTGATTACGCGCGTGCGTGCTGGCGGCATCAGCACTCGCAATCGCGCATTGGTGGTGGAAGAAACGATTCGGGCCCTGAAGACACACGGTTACATGTCGCGGCTTGGCGAGGCGCGGATGCGGGTGATTTACGCGTTGCGCGGCGCGGCGCGGAATGCGTTGGAACTGATCGGCCTGTATCGTGCATTCGATGCCGTACGCCGCCGTTGCAGGCGCTGCTCAAGTCGTGGCCATGCTTGAGTTGCGCTCGATGCGAGCCGCGCTCAGTCGCTGGCGCTACAAATATCGTCAAGGCAGCCGCGAGTCGTACGCCCAGTGCGGCGAAGACCTCATCGTCGCCTATGTGT
>CAYYFR010000216.1:0-4414 GCA_964470865.1 uncultured Burkholderiales bacterium
GGGCTTCCACTCCCTGCTTGATCGACCCGCAGCTGACACCCCGACGATTGCCTTCGAGCGCTATCCCCGCGGCAATGCGCTGGCGGCCGAATTGCAACGCGACCAGGCGGTTGACCGCATACGCGCATTCAGCAAGGGCTTTTACGCCATGCGGGTCGAGGGTGCGCGGGTGCTCATCACCGACCTGCGCATGGGTCAGGAGCCGAACTACATATTCAGCTTCGCCGTCGCCGAACGTCACAGCCCCGCGGTCGCGCTGGCCAGGCCGGAACAAATCGGCGCGCGGCCGGACCTCGCCTGCGGCCTGCCCTGGATATGGCGGCGCATGTGGGGCGAGCTCCTGCCGCCACCGACCCGGTTTTGCGCCAAACCCGCAGGGCGCGCCCTTCAGTGAAGCCTGGCGCAAACCAGCGGGCTGCGGATACGCCGACAGTTTTCAGCCGGCACAGTACCTGCGACGCCAGACGCAATTCATCCGAGCCCGGCCCGCCGATTCACCCCTTGCCCGAAACCTTCGGGCAGACGCCTGTAAAGCCGACGCCATGACCTCAGACCTGACCGCACTGGTCACACTGATCCGCCAGTTCGCCCTTGAGCGCGACTGGGAACAGTTCAATTCGCCGAAGAACCTGGCGTGCTCTCTTTCGATCGAGGCAGCCGAAGTGCTGGAGCATTTCCAGTGGCTTACAGACAGCCAAAGCCGCGAGATGCCGGCCGACAAGGTGCAGGCCGTGGCGCTGGAAGCGGCGGATGTGTTCCTTTATCTGTTGAACCTCGCCGACAAGCTTGGCATCGATCTGGTGGCCGCCGCGCACCAGAAGCTTTTGATCAATGGGCAGAAGTATCCGGTCGAACTGGCGCGCGGCAGCAGCAAAAAATACACGGAGTTGTGACGCGCGAAATCGAATGACGCACAGCGTCAAGCCAGCGCGCTCAAAGCGCGCGCCGCCACGTAGTTCGCCAGTTCGACTGTCGCCACCCCGCCGCAGAGCGGCACGCAGTCAGGCGGAAATTCCTGCACGAAATGCGCCCCCGCCGCCATTGGGCCAAAACAGCCGGGGCGCATGCGCCAGCCTGGAGCCGAGTACGAAAAAGGTCGACCGGATGCCGGCGCGCTGCAGCACTTCCAGCACGTGTGGCGTGACTTCCGGCTCGGGGCCGTTGTCGAAGCTGAGGGTGAGTTTGAACACTGCCGGCTTTCCACACGCGCGCCTTGCGGCGCTGCATGCCGGAATTATAGTGAGCCCTCGCGGGCGCCTGGCTTCTCGCCGCTGTCGCAAACCGGTTTGCGAACGGCCGCGCCGCTCAGCGCAGGTCGATCTTCAACGCCGCCTTCTGCACCTTGCCCAACGCTGTCTTGGGCAGGCTCTCGACAAACACCACGCGCCGCGGGTGCTTGTACTTCGCCAGCTTGCCATCGAAAAGCGCCAGCACCCCGGCCTCATCGATGCTCATGCCGGGCTTCCTCACCACGGCCGCCACCGCGACTTCGCCCCACTTTTCGTCTGCCACGCCGACCACCGCGGCCTCCTGCAATGCGGGGCAGTCGGCCAGCAGGTTCTCGATCTCGGCCGGATAGATGTTCTCGCCGCCTGAGATGATCATTTCCTTCAAGCGCCCGACGATGTAATAGAAGCCGTCTTCATCCTGGCGCGCCAGATCGCCGGTCTTGAACCAGCCGTTCTCGAACGCCGGGTTGTCGGCATCGCGCCAGTAACTCTGCACGATGTTGTGGCCACGCAACCAGACCTCACCGGTCTGTCCACGCGCCACCTCGGCGCCGCCGGCCATCAGGCGCGCTTCCACATGCAGCGCGGCCTTGCCGCAGCTGCCCACGTGGCTCATCGCGTCCTCGACGCGCAGCGCGATCGAAACCGGGCCGGTTTCGGTGGCGCCATACACCTGTATCACCGGGATACCACGCGCATGAATCGCATTGATCAGCGAGTGCGGCACCACCGAGGAACCGCAGTTGATGCGCTTCAACGAAGACAAATTGGTGGTGGCGAAATCCGCGTGCTCGATCACGCTCTTCAACACTGCCGGCACCAGGAGCGAGATGGTCGGCCGGTAACGGGCGCAGTCCTGCAACCAGCGACCGGGGTCGACCCGCGCGTGCAGGGTGACGCTGGCCCCCAGGGAGAGCAGCGGCAGGGTCTGGATGCACAAGCCGCCGACGTGAAACATCGGCAGGTTGAGCAGCAGGCGATCCTCGTGCGCGAGATCCTGGCTGGCGATCGCGCTCTGGATATTCCACAGCAGGTTGGCCTGGGTGTGCAGCGCACCCTTGGGGCGCCCGGTGGTTCCCGAGGTGCTGACGATCAGCACGGCGTCCTGGTCGCTGCCCGTCAGGGCTTGCAGAAGGGCGGCGTCTTCGGGGCTGGCCTGGTTCTCGCAGAGTGCCCCAAACGCCTGCGTCGCAATCCCGGCTGCCTGTGCGCAATCGCGGCCCAGGCCGGCCATCGCCTGATCGACCAGCAGGAAGCGCGGCTCGGCATGCTGCAACAGCGCGGCAAGCTCCGGCACTGCAAGGCGGAAGTTGAGCGGCACCGTAATCGCGCCCAGGCGCGCGCAGGCCATCAGAAGCGCGATGAAGTCGGGATGATTTAATCCGAGAAACGCCACCCGATCGCCGCGCCCGATGCCATTGGCGTGCAGGTACGCTGTCGCACGCAGGGTGCGCTGCCACAGGGCCGCATACGAAAGTTGCCGGCTCTCGAAATGAAACGCCGTCGCAACCGGCGTCATCAGCGCCCAATGCTCGATGATGCGCGAAAGGTTCATGGCGGAGCGGGCAGCGTTACACCACCGCCTCGTCATCGCGTTCGCCCGCTTCATAGAGGCACTCCCGACCCAGGCGGTCCAGGCATAGCTCCGCGGTCCACGGCAGCATCAGCGAGCCGCAACGCGAATCGCGATACAGGCGCTCCAGCGCCAGGGTTTTCAGCATCGATTGGCCGCCACAGGTGCGCACCGCAAGACGGCACAACTCATTGGCGTTTTCCATGATGGTGTAGTGCGCGGCGTAGCAGCGCAGTCGGGTTTCCTTGTCGGGGTCGACGCGTGCGTCTCGGGCATTCTGCAGGAACAGCGCGCGCGTCTGCTCCAGCTTGATCTTCATTTCCGCCACCGTGATCTGCTTGGTCGGGTACATGCGCCGCTTGACCGGCGGCGTGCCCGGCATTTCACCGCGCAGATAGCTGATGGTGAAGTCATAGGCCGCCTGCGCGATGCCCATGTAGGTTGGCGACAGCGTGGTGAACATGTGCGGGTAGCGCATGGCCGCCTGCATGTAGTGGCCTTCGGGAATCAGGCGCTCGCAATTGGCAACGAATACGTCTTTCAAGAGCAGCGTGCGCGAGACCGTGCCGCGCATGCCAAGCGGATCCCAGTCGCCGACCACGCTGACCCCGGGGGCCTTGGCGTCGACGGCGAGATACAGCGAATCGCGCATGCCGGCGTCCGGTTTGTCGATCGTGCACAGCACACCGTAATAGTCCGCCGCGCCGGAAAGGGAGGCAAAAATCTTCTTGCCGGTGACCAGGTATCCGCCATCGACCTTCTTGGCCAACGTGCCCCATGGCGCCTTGCCGGCCGCCGCCGCACCGCCTTCCGAAAAGGGTTGCGAATAGATCTTGCCCTCTCTGGCGACCCGCTCGAAATGGATAGCGCGATTGCTTTCGTGGTCGGCACGCTCGGTGGCGCTCATGTCGAGCGCATCGGCGATGAAGCTGATCCACATCATCGAACACACATGCATGTTGTACGAAAGCGCGGTGGCGCCGCAGTGCCGCCCCATTTCGGCGGCGGCGATGACGTAAGTGGTGAAATCGGCGCCCAGCCCGCCATGGGATTCGGGCACGCACATGCCGAGCAGGCCGACCTCGCGCATGTCGTCGTAGTTGACGAACGGAAATACGGCATCGCGGTCCCACTGCGCCGCGCGTGGCGCGAACTTGTTCAAACCGATATCGCGCGCCAGGGCGAAGATTCTCTGCTGCTTGGGCGTCAGGGTGAAATAGCCGTTGTCGATCGGCGGCGGCATGTAACGGCCGCGGACGGGTGCTTGTGCAGAGGCTATGACAGCAGCCATTGGATTCTCCCGCAAAGGGTTTAAGGAAACACTGAATAAGTCCGTAGGTCGAAAAGGCCGCTTTTGCAATGGTTTGAACTGAAAGGAGCTGCCGTTCGATAGCCTGCGTTCCGGGGACTTACTCAGCGTTCTTTGAGGGAAACACTGAACAAATCCGCAGGTTGAGAAGGCCGCTTTTGCTACCGTTTGAATTGAAAGGAGCTGCCGTTCGATAGCCTGCGTTCCAGGGACTTACTCAGCGTTCTTTGAGGGAAACACTGAACAAGTCCGCAGGTTGAGAAGGCCGCTTTTGCTACCGTTTGAATTGAAAGGAGCTGCCGT
>CAYYFR010000216.1:4514-9454 GCA_964470865.1 uncultured Burkholderiales bacterium
TCGATAGCCTGCGTTCCAGGGACTTACTCAGCGTTCTCTGGGGAAAAATATCGATTGAGAAAGCGCAAGACCGCGGCGTCGAACGCGGCCGGGTCTTCCATGTTGGCCAGGTGGCCCACGCCGGGCAGGCACAGGTACTCACAACCGGGAATTCGCGCCGCCATTTTTTCCATCACCGCGGGCGCCGCATTCCTGTCGTGCTCCCCGGCCAGGGCCAGGGTCGGCACGCGGATATCCGCCAAACGGGCGCGCCTGTCGAAAGCCACAATCGCCGAAAGCGCCGCCCGATACGCGGCCTCCGGCACGCGCGCCATCAGCGCGGCCGCAGCGGCATGTGTTGCGGCGCCGGCACCGGCGGCCATCATGCCGGGCACCAATTCGGCGGCCAATGCGGCCATGCCGCGGCCGGCGTCCAGCGGCGCGAAGCGCGATTGCAGAAAGCCTTGCTGCCAGGCGCCGCCGGGCGTGCCAAACGCAGGGCTGGTGCCCGAGAGAATCAGGCCGCTTACCTTGTGCGGAAAAAGTGCCACCGCCTCCTGCGCGACCATGCCGCCCATGCTGTGGCCCAGCAGCACCGTACGCGGCGCGGCCAGTGCATCGATCAGGGCCTCCAGCGCGCGCGCCAGTCCTTCGTTGGTGTAGGGGTCGATCATGGCCGAATCACCATAGCCCGGCATGTCCCATGCAACCGCGCGGTAGCCACTGTCGGAAAGCGCCTTCACCGTGCTCGACCAGGCCTCCTTGGCGCCGCCTACGCCGTGCAGCATCACCACCGCGGTGTCGCCGCTGCCAGCCGCCAGGATCGCGGGCAGCTTCATGCGGCCGCCAGTTCGCCCAGCAACTCGCCGGCGTCGACCACCGGCACATCGTCCAGGCTGACGCTGCAGCTCTTCATCGGCAGGTCGAAATGCCCGAGCGTGTGGCGCCCGGCGACCTCGTTGGCGCCGGTTGAATAGAGGAAGTTGCCGGCGAAGGCGCGCAGCTCGGTGCCGTTGAAATCCTTCTTGTCGTAGAACATCATCGAGTCCCAGCGCGCCAGTGGATTCATGCCCCAGCCCACATGCGAGACGGCATAGGCCTCCTGATCACCCCAGGCCGCGAAATACCCGCGCATCAGTTGCGCATCCAGGTTTTCGCCCTCGATGTTGGTGACGAAATCGTTCTCGATGGTGAGCGTGATCGGCTCCTGCAGATAGCGCTTGAAGGTGAGGTTGACATCCCCCGGCGCCATCACCAGCGTGCCATTGACCGACCCGCCCCTGGGAAACGCCAGGCACAGCCCGCCCGGCCAGTGGCTGATGCTGCCTGGCCTGGCGGTGAAGCCCCAGCCGCCGCCGATGCGCGCCCCGGCCAGGTCGATCCGCAAGTCCGAGCCGGCAACCGACTGCACGTGCATGTGCCTGGCATTCTTGAGCATGCGCATGCCGGCGCGCACGCGCGCCTCCAGGGCCGGATCGGGCGCGCAGCGCTCGAGCACCTCGGGATGCTCGTTGGACACCATCAACACCTTGGCGCCGCCCTTCAGGATCGCCGGCAGCTCGATGGCATGCAGCAGGCCTTCGACGGTGAGATCGGCCACAAACGAGGACTTGGCCAGCGCATCGATCACCGGCGCCAACTGGCCGATGGCGTCCGATGCGCCGGTCGAACGCACCGGCACCGGCGCGCTGAGCTTCGGGCTTTGCAGCACCAAGTGGTAGAAGCGGGCGCCCAGTTGCGCCAGCGCCAACTCGGCCAACTGCACATTGACCGTGCGCGACTGGGTTTCCGAGAGGATCGCCGCCGAATCGCCGCGCTCGACACCGCACAGCCTGAATACCTCGACGAATACGTCGATCCACTTGCCTTCGATGCGTTCTGTCAGCACGGTTTCACCCCATCATTGAATCTGAAAAATGTTGCCAATGGCAGCGCCAGGCGAGCCCTCAAACACCAGGGTTTCGCAGTGCCGCAAGACCAGACGCGCCTTTGCCTGCCGCGGGGCGCGCCCTACTTCGCTTCCTTCAGGCGCAGGCCCCAGCGCTCGGCCAGTTTCGGCGCGCGCCCCGGCGTGCTCCACGGGCACACCGCGATGCAAATGCCGCAGCCGTAGGTTTCGTTGAAGTACGGCATGCACTTGTCGAAATCCACCCACCATTTGCGCTCACCGCGCACATCGGCCTTGTCGTTGTTGATCGCCTGCGGCGGGCAGGCATCGGTGCATACACGGCAGCGGCTGCAGAAATCATCGGCGCCAAAGCGGTCCGGCGCGCTGGCCACCAGGGGCATGTCTGTTTCGACCGCAGCCAAGCGCAACGATGAGCCCAATTCGCGGTTGATGATCGAGCCGTGCTTGCCCAGCTCGCCAAATCCCGCTGCCAGTGCAGCCGGCACCAACGATAGAGAGCCGACCCACGGACCGGCATGCGGTTTGGCCTGGAACCCTTGGGCGCGAATCCATTGCGCGGTGAAATTGGCCACCCGTGCGCCGCGGTTGTATTGGTCGGCCACCTCGATCTGGCTCGCCAGATTCGCAGCATCGTGCTCACACACCTCCGACAGCAGTGCATGATCCATTGCAATCCCCAGCACCAGCACATGCGGCAGATCGCTGGTGTGGCCCTGATACACCCATAGCGGATTCATGTCGGCCACGTCTGCCAAATCCGCGGCGCTACCTGCGGGGCGCAGTGCCGGGCGATTCAGTGCGAAGGCCTTGAGCTCGCCGGTCCATTGCGCCGCGCTCTTCTCGACCTTTTGCGGCGCCGCTGGGTCCAGGCGCGGCCCGCGATCGGCCCTGGTGTAAATGGTCTCGAATGCAGGTGCGCTGTTGAAACGATGCACCGTATGGCGCTGCATCTTTTCGTGCACCAGGGTCTCGGGTTGGCGCGACCAGAAAATCTGTCGCGGCGAACGGCGCCCGCCTTCGCCCACGCCGTTGACCGTGTTGCCGGAAATGCCTTCGAGCATCGCCGCCACGTCAGCCGCAGGCTGCCAAGGGTCGGCGGCCCAGTTGATGCGCGGCGGGCGTGGCGTGCTCACGTCAATCCACCGGCACGCGGCCCGGCGCAATCACTCGCCAAAGAGCAAGCGCGGGCCCGCGAAGCAGGCCACAACTGCGGGCGCGCAGCGCCACAGCTTTCGTGGGGAATCGGGGTGCCGCGTTCATGCTTGCAAATTATATGAACATGCATAGAATGTCAACATGACCCAGCCCGCAGCAATCGAGAAGACATCGGCACGCGCCTTGCGCCGGAAGGGCGCGTTTGTCGACGACTACCTGTCCTACCTTCTGGCGCGCGCCAGCCACGCGGTGTACAAGGAATTCAACGGCGAAGTGCGCGCCGCCGGCCTCACCTCACTTGAATGGCGCGTACTGGCCACGTTGTCCGACGGCGACGGCCTGACCATCGGCGAACTGGCACAGGAAGTGATTGCCCAGCAGCCGACGCTCACCAAATTGCTGCTGCGCATGGAGTCGGCCGGGCTCCTTAAGCGCCGCGCCAGCGCGGACGACGGCCGCAAGACCCTCGTATACGAATCGCGCCGGGGCCGCGAAGTCATCGGGCCGCTTCTGGCCGCCTCGAAGCGCCATGAGGCGATCGTGCTGGCTTCCTTCAAGCCGGACGACGTGCAGGCCTTGAAGGAAATATTGCACGGATTGATCGCACGCTTTCATTCCCGGCACGATTGATGCCGGGGTTTACCATGCAGGGTTGCAATTCAACTTTTTTCAGGAGCGTGTCATGGGCCTCAGATCACTGGCTGCTTTACTCGTGTTTGGTGTTGCGTCACAAGCGGCGGCGCAATCAAGCGTGCCGACGGTGCTGCAAATTTCCAGCTGGGTTCCGCCATCGCACTTCATCTACCGCGAGCTGATGGCGCCCTGGGCGGCCGGGGTCGAGAAAGCCACACAGGGCCGGGTCAAGGTGGATACCCTGCCCAAAGGCGTGTCTTCGCCGCAAGGCCACTTCGATGCGATTCGCGACGGCCTGGCGGATGTCACCTTCAACATTCACGGCTATGTGCCGGGGCGCTTCACCCTGACCAAACTGGTGGAGCTGCCGTTCATCGGCGACAACGCCGAGGCGCTTTCGGTGGCCTACTGGCGCATGCATGAAAAGCATCTGGCGCGCGCCGGCGAACACAAGGGCCTGAAGGTGCTGGCCTTGTTCGCCCATGGTCCCGGACAGATCTACAACAGCAAGAAACCGATCAATGCGCTCACCGACCTGCAGGGCATCAAGTTCCGCGTCGGCGGCGGCATGGTCAACGATGTCGGCCGCCTGATCGGCGCCAACACCATGTTGAAGCCGGCCACCGAATCGTATGAACTGATGAGCACGGGGGTGGCCGACGGCGTGTTTTTTCCGGCGGAGTCGGTTTCCACCTTCAAGCTTGAGAAGTTCGTCAAATTCTCCACGGTTTTTCCCGGCGGGCTCTACAACACCAGCTTCGTGTTTTTCATGAACGACGAGAAATTCCAGAAGCTGTCGAAAGCCGATCAGGACGCCATCATGTCGGTTTCCGGTGAAGCGCTTTCACGCAGCATGGGGCGAGTGTGGGATGTGCGCGACCGCGAAGCCGTCGCCATTCTTGCCAAGGCCGGCGTCAGTATCGTCAAGGCCGGCAACGCACTGGTTGACGATGTGGGCAAGCGCACGGCGTCGCTCGAAGGCGACTGGGTCAAGGACGCCAACGCCAAGGGCATGGACGGCATTAAGGTGCTGGGCGAGTTCAAGGAAGAGATCAAAAAGCTGACGCCGCGCTAGCACGGTCGCGCCGGCTCAGCGCCGCGCGACGGCGCAAGGCTGCTGCTTGTTCGCCGCTGCCGCCCCGCGCTAAGTTGCCGGCAGCCCCGCAATCGCCTCGTCCACTGCTTGCGCCAGGCGTTGCACGATTTCGCCTAGTTGCGCGTCAGTCACGATGAAAGGCGGCGCCAGCAGCACATGGTCGCCAGC
>CAYYFR010000217.1:0-9428 GCA_964470865.1 uncultured Burkholderiales bacterium
GCAGCCGCGACGCTGGTGGAATCACGCAGAAAGGCCACGCATGGCATGGGTGTCGCGGCATCAGGTCTGCTATCGACGGCACCGGCACGCATGCCCAACCCGGCAATCGCGACCAACAGCCTGGCATGGTCATAGGGGGGCGGAAACGCCTGTTCGGCCAGTCGGGCGTCGTATGGCAGCCGCAACACCCGGCACAGGCTGCCGAGCAGCCAGGCAAAGTCGTCCTTGCGCAGCAATTGCATCTCCCCGCAAACGCGCCCGATGGCCAGGCGCGCCGCGCCGGTGCAACCAACATCAGCCCCCATTGATGCCCGACGTAGGACTATATAAGCTTTTTACGGGCTGGCAAACCACCATGCCCCCAAAAAGTGACGAAATCCCCGTGGTCTTTGGCAAGGCTGCATGCCAATGACATGCCCACATGACACCAGCGTCATGCCAGTAGCATGCGAGGTGGTGCGGCTACGGCATCTGACAAGCGGTCGCCGTCGGCCGATTGACAAGTCCGAAAGCGAGGTGCTTGAGGGCCGCTCCTCGCGATCGGGCGCACCCGCGGGTCAACGCCCGGCCGATCGATGCCCTTTTTCGGAAACCGCGTCCGCGGGCACAAATACAGCCGCGCGCTCTAGCAGCCTGTCGGACCTGAGGAGTCGAAAGCGAAAATCGGCCCCGTCGAAGACAGTTTTTGCCACATTCGTCGCGCCATAGCCCGGCTATCGGGCAAGAAGGCGGTGAAAAATGAACCGCTGCGGCCGATTTGCTCACCGACGCTCCCCAAGCCCGACAGGCTGCTAGCCGCGTCGATCAAGCATCGAGGTCATCAAGGATCGCTTGAACAGGCTGGCGCATGGCCGGGAGCCGTTCTGCTGCGGCAATCCATATGATATTCAGGTCGACCGAAAAGTAGCCGTGCGCCAATTCGTTTCGCATTCCGATGATGCGCGACCATGGCAGTTCGCCATGTCCGCTTCGCAATTCGTCACTCAGGCGACGCGCTGCTTCCCCAATGACTTCGATGCGGCGGATAACGGCGTCCTGCGTCTTTACGTCGTTCAGAAACGATTCGCGTCCCGGGGCGATGAACTCCGCCACCCGATCAATCCATGAGTATGTCGCTCAGGAACAGTCGATCCGGTCGCTTCACAACGGTCGGGCTTCGGCTAGAACCCGCGAACGCAGCAGTGGATGCAGACCGCCTTCGCTGACCAGGTCGACGCGTACTCCCAGTAGCTTTTCCATGTCGATGCGTAGCCCGGCAAATTCGAACAGCGACATTTGCGGTCCGGGACTGATCAACAGATCCAGGTCGGATGAAGCCGTATCCTCGCCGCGGGCGACGGAATCAAAAACGCGAACACCCAGCGCGCCTGCGTCGCGGGCTAGCGCCAGGATTTCACCACGCTTCGCTTTGACAGCGTCTGATGGACGCATTTGGTCGGCTTTCAGCTTGCTGCAAAGCGAAAACTATAGCATCGGCCTCAAGCTCCGATCACTGCGGCAACAGGAAATTGGCGGAAATCGGCTCCCAGCCGCGCGCTGCCGCCGCCGCGCCCCCGGCCGAGAACGGCTCTACCGCCGTGATGACCATCGGTGGGTGCGGACACTGGAAAGTCTTGAGAACGCTCGCCTGGCCGATCTCGGTGATCAGGGTGCGCTGGGTCGAGATGTTCCAGAACCGGCCCTTCAGGCCGTACGGCGCCTCGCCGGTCCAGATGGCGATCATGAGGATGATGCAGTCGTGGAGCATCGCCTTGCGGTCGCGGTCGAGGTTTTCGAAGGCGTCCATGTCGCAGCGCAGTCCGCCCGGGCCGATGCCAACGATGAAGCAGCCCTCGTCCAGGTTGTCGAGCATGGCGACATTGGCGGCGCAGGCGGCCTGATGGCCGTTCGGCGGGTTGAGCGTGCCCGTGCCCAACTTGATCCTGGACGTGGCATGCACCCGAGTCGAGAGAAACATCGGGCACGATGGAATGGTCTCGACCAGGTCAGTGGTGTGCACCCCGACATAGGCCTCGATGTAGCCCAGGCGCTCGGCCATGATGATGGCTTCGCGGTCTTCCTTGAGCGTTTCGAGGTAGTTGCGCCCAGACGGGTGCAGCGGCATGGTGAAAAAGCCGGGCTTCACGGACATTTCCTGGTGCAGTGACATTTCACCGGCCTGCTCCGACCGAACGCCGGCCCGGCGGCACGCCTATCGATGGAAGCGTTCAAGCTTGTGGGCCACAGCGCGCACATCTTCAAGGAAGGCGGAGACCGCCGGCATGGTCTCGCGGTACGCGAGGGCGACCAGCGTCAGCTGCCCGCTGATTTCCGGCAGGCGCACCTTGATTACCGAAACCAACCCCAACTTCTGATAGTGGCGTGCCACATGCTCGGGCATCATCGCGAAGCGCCCGCCTTCGTCCAGCAACTGCTGGTTGACCAGGATCGATGCCGATTCAATCACGTCCACTGGCACCCTGCCGGCGCTGGCCATGAACGCGGCATCAAGCCTTTGCCTGACCGGTACGCCATGTGGCGGCAGAATCCAGGGCCGATCGACCAACTGCGCCAAATCAAGCGGCTTTGCCCCAAAACGCTGACGCGCGTCCGTAACCACCAGGAAGCGCTCCGTCAACAGCAACTCGAATCGCAAATCAGAGGCCTGCAAGTCGGTCAACGCGCGCACCACCGCCGCATCCAGCGCGCCGGAGCGCAAGCCCGCAATGAGCACATCGTGCGTACCTTCGGTGATCTCTACGGTGACGTAGGGTGCACGTGCCTTCAATGCCGAGATGCTGCGCGGCAACAACAACGAAGCCATGGACCCGAGAACGCCGATTCGCACCCTTCCGCTGGCGCCACTTTGAAGCACGGCAAGGTCATGCGAAATCGCATTGATATCACTGGCCGCGCGGCGCAGGTGCGCAAGCACCACTTCCCCCGCCGCCGTCGGTATCATGCCCTTCGTGGTACGGTCAAACAGGCGAACCCCAAGTACGCGCTCCAGGTCTTGCAGCATGCGGGTCGCGCCCGGTTGCGTCATGTGCAGCCGTTCAGCCGCCTGCCGCAAGTTGCGCGTCTCGCCAATGCTCAAGGCCAGCGCAATCTGACGGGACTTGGTGCGAACGGCCAAGGTGTCGCGCACCTGGTCAGGTCCGGAGGCGAACACAGGCGCAGCACTTTTGGCCATACCAAAAACTATATCATCACATGATGAAATAGCATTGGATGGATATGAGAGCCGGCACTAGGATGCAAGGGTTTTCCGTTTCGGGAGTGCCGACAAATGTACCGCGACCATTACTTTCCCAACACCGAGCCTTTGGCGCCGGATGAAATGCGCATCGTTGCGCTCGGCACCGGCCGCCCGTTCCTGCGACCCTCGCAAGCCAACGCGGGCTGGCTGATCGAGCTTGGCAACGGTGACAAGTTCATGTTCGATTTCGGCTTCGGCACCCAGATGCGCTTCGCCGCGCTCGAGATTGCGTATCAGGACATGACCGCCTACTTCACCACCCACCTGCATACGGACCATGTCGGCGACTTTGCGCAGATCTGGATCGGCAGCTGGGCCGGCGGGCGCACCGTGCCGCTCGAAGTGTACGGGCCGTCGGGGCCGGAAAAAAAGTACGGCTTTGCCCATTTCGTCGAGAAGCAGCGTGAGTCTTACGCCTGGGACACCGATACCCGGGTCGGCTTCCTGCCCGCCGTTGGGGCCGAGATCAACGTGCATGAATTCGACTATTCCCGAAGCCATGTGGTCTATGAAAAGAACGGCGTTACCATCACCAGCTTCCCGGCGGTGCATATTTATGACGGACCGGTGAGCCTGCGGCTGGACTGGAACGGACTGTCCTTTGTCTACTCGGGTGACACCACGCCAAGCTACTTCATGCCCGAAAATGCGAGCGGCGTTGACGTACTGGTGCACGAGACTTTCAACACCGTGCCACAGTTGATGGAGCGCTCAGGCTATGACGAGCGCACCGCCCGCGGCATCGGCACCATCGCCCATTCGGATCCGGCCGAAGCCGCGCGTGTGTTCGAACTATGCGCACCGCGCCTGGCGGTGGCGTTCCATTTTTTCAACGACTTTGATACCGCCGCCGAGATGGAGCGGCAAATCCGCACCCGCTACCAAGGGCCGCTGGCCTTGGCCAAGGACCTGATGGTGTTCAACGTAACGAAGCAGCAGATCGTCACGCGGATGACGGTAACGGCTGACAGCGTCTGGCCGAACAAGGAACACCATGACCAGTTTCGTTCCGCCGAACGCAAGGAGCGCATGAAGATGTCGCGCTGGCTGGCCGACAAGCAGATTTTCCCCAAGTTCTAGAAAGCGACGCTGACGATGGCTTTGCGCAAATACCGCGAACAGTATTTCCCCAACACCGAAACATTGGCGGCGGACGAAATCCGCATTGTGGCGCTCGGTACCGGCCGCCCCTACCTGCGACGCGCGCAGGCCAACGCCGGCTGGCTGATCGAGCTTGGCAATGGCGACAAGTTCATGTTCGATTTCGGCTTCGGCACGCAGATGAACTTCGCCGGACTGGAGATTCCCTACACCACCATCACCGCCTACTTTGCTACCCACTTGCACACCGACCATGTCGGCGATTTCATGCAGATCCGTCAGGGCAGCTGGTCAGGCGGCTGCCTGCATCCTCTGCAGGTCTACGGGCCCTCCGGACCGATCCCCGAATACGGCATGGGGCACTTCGTCGAGCACCAGCGCAAGTCCTACCGCTGGGACGAGGATACGCGCCAGGGTTACCTGCCGGCGGCGGGCTCGCAGATCGACGTGCATGAGTTCGACTATTCAAAGACCCATGTCATCTACCAGAAGAACGGTGTCACCATCACCAGCTTTCCGGCAGTACATATCTACGACGGCCCGGTCAGCCTCAAGCTTGAATGGAACGGCTTGTCGGTTGTCTATTCCGGTGACACCACCCCCAGCTACTTCATGGTGGACAACGCCCGAGGGGTGGACGTGCTGATCCACGAGACCTTCGACCGCGTCGAGGTGATGATGGAAAAGGCCGGCTACGATGAACAAAGCGCGCGCGGCATTTGCACCATCGCACACTCGGATCCGGCTGAAGCCGGCAAGGTGTTCGCACTGTGTGCGCCACGCTTGGCTGTTGGCTTCCATTTTTACAATGACTACGACACGGCGCCCGGCTGCGAAGCTGCCGTGCGCAAGCATTACGATGGGCCTTTGGTGCTGGCCAAGGATTTCATGACCTTCAACGTGACGCCCGATCAGGTGGTGACTCGCATGGCACAAACCTCCACCCACACCTGGCCTAACAAGGAGTTTCATGAAGCGTTCCGCACGGCACCTCGCAACGAGCGCATGAAGATGTCGGCCTGGCTTGCAGAGCGGCAGATATTCCCGAAGTTCTGAAAGACGGCAACCTGAGGTGAAGGCATGAAATCCATTCCGCAAGCCGGCTGCGAAGCACAGCTTCTGCGTCGCTCTGGTCGCTGGCTGCTGGGAGCCTTGCTTCTGCTTGCCGGGCCTGCCCTGGCGCAGGACTGGCCGAACAGGCCGATTCGCTTCATCGTCCCATTTGGCCAAGGCGGCCTCGTCGATACAGTTCTCACTGCTACACGCCCAGCCGTGGAAGCGAAGCTTGGGCAAAAAATTGTGGTCGAATACCGGCCCGGTGCCGGCGGCAATGTCGGCATGCAGGCGGTCCAGCAGGCGGTGGCGGATGGCTACACCATTGCTGTGGCGCCCTCCAACACCATGGTGATCAACCAGTTCTTGTTCGCCAACATGCCATTCGACCCTTTGCGGGATTTCACGCCTGTGACCATGCTGGTCGATGTGCCGTTGGTGCTTTCGGTAAGCGCCAGGCATCCGGTGCAGTCCCTGCGCGAATTCATCGATCACGCCAAAGCCAATCCCGGCAAGGTGAACTTCGGTTCCCCGGGAGCAGCCACGCCGCCCCATCTGGCAGCCGAACTGCTGGCGCGGGCTGCCGGCATCAGCGTTGTGCACGTGCCCTATAAAGGGGGCAATGCGGCCGCCACCGCACTGATCGCCAATGAAGTGCAGTTCATGCTGATCGCCCATGCTTCATTGCGCGGACAAATTTCCGGGGGCCTGGTTCGTCCACTGGCCATAGCCGCAGCGCAACGGGCAGACGGCCTGCCCAATGTGCCCACCTTCGCCGAGGCCGGCTTTGCCAGCTTGCAGCGCGAGATTCCACGCAGCTGGTGGGGCCTGGTGGCACCGCGCGGCACGCCGGAGGTGGCCGTTCAACGGCTGGCTTCCGAATTTCGGCTGGCAATGGCTGCGCCCGAAGCGCAAAGCCGCTTGCGCGAGGCCGGATTGATTCCGGTTGGATCGACACCGGCCGAGTTTGCTGCCGGCTTGCCCGACGAAGCCCGCAACTGGGGCGCCCTGATCAAGAGCATCGGGCTGAAACTGGAGTAGCCACGACCCCGCCGCCGGCGCAGACTCAGCGCCCGCTCTTGCCACGCTCCCCTTCCAAGTAAGTGCGCCCTGCCGGGCGTCAGCGCAACCAGGATGGGAAATTCAAAGCCGCTTTCGCAACAAGTCTTGCGTTTGGGTCGTGGCCGATCTTGAAAGTAGCGCTGACGGAGCCTGCGAATCCTGCCCCGGCATGCCCGTTGTCTTTGCCAGTGCCCACTTAGGCGGCGGACGTGGGCCGCGCAGGTGGCAGAGAATCGCCCGGATCACCGGCCCCCCGGTGGTGAAGGCGATGATCCGCATCGCGCCACCGTACCTGTGACACAGCAGGGGCAGCCCGTCGTAGATGTGCGGCAGCAGCAGCGCCCAGACGTAGCAGGCTGCCTGGCGATGCGGCGGGTCAAGGCAGCGGCCGAGGTCTGAAGTCGGGTCGCCAGTTTCTCAACGGCAATTTGGCGTGATTTCAAGAACGTGATTTCAAGTACCGCTGCTTCCGCCGGCGTCAAGTGCGCGCCTGATGGCGCGCGATGTGGCGCTGCGCCGGGATCGCGGCGAGTCGATCCGCTACGAGAGCGCTAAGCCCGATCAATTTCCTCTACAACCTGCTGTTGTCGCTGGATTCCGGCGCCACCTTCGTAACCGGCAGCATCGCAACCCTCGAAGGCGCGAGCCCGTCGGCCGCCGGCTCGGGCGGCAACCGGGTGATCGAGTTGCTGCCGCCGACCACCGAGATGTACCTCGGCAATCCGTTCGCATTGTCCGGGCTGTCCGACTGGATCATCAACCTGAACGGGCTTGCCGCAGGCGACACCTTCACGCTGACAGCTCAGGCTGTCGATGAACCGGCGGGCGTAGCCTTGCTGCTGGCCGCATTGACCGCCGCCGGCCTGGCGCGCAGACGCCGCGCCTGAAGACTGGGGCGGCGCCGCTTGTGGCTTGAGCTACGCCGCTTTCGGGTTCGCCGTCCTTGATCACTTCGACCGCCAGCGCTCGTCGTCGATGTTCTTGATCGCGCGCGCGGTCCAGCCATTGACGCGCCACAGGCCCGGATCCCGGGTGCGCGGGTCGCGGCCGGGTTCACACGCGGCGGGCGTTTCGGAATCTTCGGTCATGCGGATGCCTGCTGGCCAACCGAGAAATCGGCGGACCCGCATGGTAGTGCGCCTTGCGCCGGCAAGGCGGCGAGTCAACGCGAAACGAGCGACGGCGCCTCCGCGTTCATCGGCATGCGCCGGGTCGCGCCGCCCGCCCGCAACCCGGCGGCGGCCTCGATCCTGTGCGCGTGAACTTCCGCGCAATAGGCCAAGACGTTGTTGCTCCCCTCGTATTCGGGCGGCAATGGCATTTCCGCGGTCGGCACATGTTCGACCAGGCCTTGCGGGCAAAGAAACAGAAAACGGTAGCCATGGGTCATGAGCAGCGACAGCACGTCCCACGGAACATATCCGAACGCCTGCTCCCAGGGGCCGAACAGCTCCAGCAGCAGCAACGGGCGATGCCCCTCCCGGAACATGGTCTCGGCGCCGCGCAGGACCAGCAATTCTGCGCCTTCGACATCGATCTTGATGAAGTCGGGCCGGGCGATGCCCGAGGTCTGGACGAACACGTCAAGGGTGGTGAAGCGACACGGATAGGAGCGGATGTCGACGCCATCCAGGATCTCCGACCACACTTGCGACGGCGCCAGCGATCCCATCTGGAGCAGGCCGGTCGGCACCTGGACCGTTGCCGACATTTCCGTGTCCGCAAGGCCGATCTGCAGTGTGATGATGGTGGCGCGCGGATCGACCGGCGCCTGCACGCATGTGCACAGATAAGTGTAGAGCAGTATCACCGGCTCGAAAGCGACTACCAGGCCCGCGCGACCCACCAGACGCGAAAGCAGGAGCGAGACCACGCCGATATTCGCACCGACGTCGTAACAGACATCGTTTTCCATCACGACCGCGACATACACCTGCTCTTCGAAGGTGCGCGGCGCGGTCGGGTCCGGTTCCGCAGCTTTCTCCGGCGACGCGCCGAAGACGCCTTTGATGAAACGATTGATCAGCGCCATGTCGGCTGCGTTGAGGGGTTTTGAGTACGGAATATGCAGTGCTTGAGGTCGGAAAGCGCGACGACTTCTGTACCAGTATTGCGATTATCCGTCACCGGCGCCTCACCCAGGCGTGCAGCACCTGCTACGGCTGCTGGTGCGCAGGGCGGATTAGCCCTGCACCACCGCGAAGACCGCACTTGCTCTTGCCACCTGTCGGTCCACCGACATCAGGCGCGCGTTGGCGAATGCCAGTTGCCGGCCCACGCGCGGCGCATCCATCTCGATTGCTATCCAGTCGCCCACCTTGGCTGTGCCGGTGTAATCGATGTTGAGGCTGGCGGTGGTGAGCCGGCGCGGCGGGTCGTTGCCATAGGCCATTAGGTAGCCCATGCCGATGTCTGCCAGTGTGGCCAGCACACCGCCATGGACACCGCCACGCGCATTGGTGTGGCGCTCGGTGACCAACAGGCCGACTTCGAGCGTTTTCCCTTCGCCCCGGCTGTAGAACGAGCCCAGTGCGTCGAGCAGCGGGCTGCTGCGGAATATCGGACCAAAACCCGGTGGAACGGCGTTATACATTGCGATCTCCACGTCAATTGAGCGGCTTGCCGGTCATGTTGCCATGCAGGCCGACAACGGCCCGGATGGCCTCGATCATCGCGCTCGGCGCGCGGTATTCCGGATGGGCGCGGATCACCGCAGCCAGGTTGCTCATCGTGATCACCTAGTCCAGGGCCCGGCTGGCGGCGGAGCGCTCGGCGGGTTCGATGCGCAGGTCAGGCAAGCGTTCCACGCCCTGCTTGCGCAGAATTCTCATTGCGTGAGCCTGTTTTTCGCAACTGCACTCGGCTGCGGGACCGACCAGTCCGCACGCGGCGGCGGAAAACCCGCCAGCGCCGCGCGCGACAAGCGCTTGCGATAGGCAGGCAGTAGGCGAGCGCGCGTATCACGTCCGCCACA
>CAYYFR010000218.1:0-9298 GCA_964470865.1 uncultured Burkholderiales bacterium
CGTGAGCTGGGTTTAAAACGTCGTGAGACAGTTTGGTCCCTATCTGCCGTGGGCGCTGGAAATTTGAGAGGGCCTGCTCCTAGTACGAGAGGACCGGAGTGGACGCACCCCTGGTGTACCTGTTGTCACGCCAGTGGCATTGCAGGGTAGCTATGTGCGGAAGAGATAAACGCTGAAAGCATCTAAGCGTGAAACTCGCCTCAAGATGAGATTTCCCGGGGACTTGATCCCCCTAAAGGGTCGTTCTAGACCAGGACGTTGATAGGTCGGGTGTGGAAGCGTGGTAACACGTTAAGCTAACCGATACTAATTGCCCGTGCGGCTTGATCCTATAACCTTGAGTGCTTCAATGCATTCGGTGGTTTGGGTGATTCGCGCAAAAGAAACGATACGCCTTCATGCATGCGTCGTGCATGATATTGCAACCCATACTTCTTCTGAATTGGCTTTGTCTGTTGTGTGCTTTTCATGGCGCAACGCGCAAGGCGACAAGTCAAGCTTGGTGGCCATAGCGAGTTGGTCCCACTCCTTCCCATCCCGAACAGGACAGTGAAACGACTCTGCGCCGATGATAGTGTGCACTCCGCATGCGAAAGTAGGTCACTACCAGGCTGTTTATTCGAAGCAAAAGGCTCGGTGAACTCACCGGGCCTTTTGTCTTTCGGCGTTTGTCTTTTGTCTTTCGGCGTCTGACTACGTCAAACCTTGCGGGCGCGTACTCATGTGGTACGTTTGAGGAGCTGCACATATTCGCGCGCGAGATTTTCTGGCGATGCACCGCCTGTTCGATACCAGACCGGAGTCCAGTTCAGTGCGCCCAGCAGCAACATGCGCATTGTCTTGCGATCGGCTCTCGCAGGTAGCGGCAATGCGGCAAGGAGCGCCACGAATTTTTGTTCGTAGCTATCGCGCAGCGCAGTCAACGCCTTAGCGACCGCGCTTGCGTCGCTCGGGTGCACGCTGACAACAACGTTCGCGTATGCGCTTTGGTCCAGAAGGGATTCAAGATGTGCCACGCAAGCGGCCTCGAGCCTTGCCCATGGGTCATTTTCTCTTGACAGCGCCTGCGCGACAGCAAAATCAATCCTGCGCACGCCTTCGGCGTACACTGCGACCAGCAATTCGTCCTTGTTCGCGAAGTGATAGTAAAGCGATCCAGGCAGCATTCCCACGGCACGGACGATGCTGCGGATTGATGTTCCCTGGAAACCCTTCGCCGCAAACTGCGTCGCCGCCGCATCGAGCAATCCAGCCAGTCGGTTGTCGACATGCGGCGCCCGGCTACGGGTACTTGGTACAGTCGACCGCACTGCCCTTACCGCGATCCTGGTCGCAGGGGGGAAGGGCCAATGCGAAGCCGCGGCGTCATGGCACTCGCGCTGCAGAAAATCATCGCCGCACCGTTAGATTCAACGCTTTCATGCCGCGAAAGACCAGCGAGTTGATCCAGTCGGGCGCGGGCCCGACAGTCTCGATCGACCGGAAGTGGCTGAGCAGAGCGGGAAAAGCAACCTGGCCCTCCAGTCGCGCCAAAGGAAACCCGAGGCAGATATGCATGCCGAAGCCAAACGCCAGATGCGGTACGCCATCGCGATCAAGGTCCAGTCGGTCAGGATCGGGAAACGCCTCCGGATCGCGGTTGGCCGCATTGAGCATCACGAAAATCCGGTCCCCTTCATTGATCTGCTTCCCGCGTAATTCATGCGACCGGTTAACAACCCGAACCTGCGCACCCGACGGACCCTCAAACCGCAATAGCTCCTCAACTGCGGCCGCAGCCATTGCAGGGTTGGCGCGAAGTTTCGCGGTCTCTGCAGCGAATTGCGTCAGCGAAAGCAAGCCATTGGCCAGATGATTGGTGGTCGTCTCGTGCCCGGCAAACAGCAACAGAATCAGTGTCGCGATAAGCTCATCCTCGCTCAAGCGGTCACCGTTGTCTTCTAGATGGACCAATTCGCTCAACAAATCATCAACGGGATGGACTCGGCGCTGCGCGATGTGATGCCGGAAGTACTCGGCCATCTCATGCGTCGCCGCCTCGGCAGTGTCGTACTTCTCGGAAGACGTCCGCGAAGAACCGATGAACAATGCCATTTCGTCGGAAAGACGCTTCAACCGCGCCAGATCCGCTTTGGGCACACCCAGCATCGCCATGATGACCAGGCAAGGCAGCGGACCGGCGAAATCGGCAACAAAATCAAACGCGGTCTTGTCGCCAATTTCGCCAAGCAGCCAAGCCGTGATGGTCTCGATCTGCGGGCGCATCGCCTGCATCGACTTGTTGTGAAACACCTTCGATGTCAATCGCCGTAGACGCGTATGTTCCGGTGCATCCTTGAACACCATCCATAGCGACAAATAGCGCATGATGTCCCCGATCTTCTTGGCTTCATCACTGGGAATCGATGCGAAAAACGGGCGCAGCCGGTCCGAGGACATGCGTTCCGGTTCCAGGCATACACGCTTGACGTCGTCGTAGCGCGTCAGTATCCAGCTCTTGAGCCGAGGACTCCAGTGGACGGGATCCTCGGCGCGCATGCGCGCGAACAAAGGGTAGGGGTTGGCAAGAGTAGCCGGATCCTCGGGCCGATAGTCGATGATGGTCATTCGCATTTCTCCAAAACGGTGATGGCGCAGGCGGCTTCGTCAAAACCCATCACACCGCCGCCGTTTTCGATGATTCCAAGGCAGGCGCCCTTGACCTGCCGAAGCCCTGCCTCGCCGCGCAACTGGGCGCTGACTTCGTGGATCATTGACAGCCCGGTGGCGCCAATCGGATGGCCTTTTGAGACCAGTCCCCCCGAAACATTGACCGGAATCCGCCCTCCCAGGCGTGTCGCGCCCGACTCGATGAAACGGCCGCCCTCGCCTAGCGGGCAAAAGCCCATCATTTCCAATTGATAGATTTCGCAAAACGAGGTGGCGTCGTGGACCTCGGCCAAATCGAAATCCGCTGGCACAAGCCCGGTCCTGGCATACGCCTTGTCGGCGGCCACTTTTGACAAGCCCGGCTCGTCGAGCTTGCGATACTTGCCTCCGGATAAAGTGCTGGCACGAATCTTCACCGCGCGCGCCTGCGCCGCGCGCGGGAAGTTCGCCAGCGCATCCGCCGAACACAGAATCGCGGCAGCGGCGCCATCGCCCAATGGCGAACACATCGCCCGGGTCAGCGGAAAACTGATGGCGCGATCCGCCAGCACCTCATCGACCGATAGCTCGAACCGATACTGCGCCTTCGGATTCAAGCTGCCATGAAAGTGATTCTTCGAAGCGCCTGCGGCGATCTGCCTTTGCGTCGTGCCGTAGCGCTTCATATGCCACGCTGCCTGCATCGCATAAGTATCCATGAATACCGTGCGGCCTGGCCCGGTCTCGAAAGGCTTGCCCGCATCGATACCGGCCTGGGTGTAGTAGGCGTGCCATTTTTCCGGATCGAGCTGATCGATTCCGGTCGCGAAAATCTCTGCCACCCGTTCCGGACGATCCGGACTGACCAGTTTTTCGACACCGACCGCCAGGCTGACTTCGCTCTCGCCCGAGGCGATGTCCTTCCAGGCCCCATGAAACGCGAACGAAGCCGTGGCGCAGCCCCCTTCGACGTTGATCATGGGTACCCGCTCGGGAAACAAGCCATCTTCAACCAGCGGTGTAAACGCCACCTGCCCGCGGATGCCGCCCTGTCCCCATTGGCCCATGCCGCAATTGCCGAACCATGCCTGTTCAATCAATTCACCGTGTGCAAGGCCGGCGTCGGAGAGCGCGTCCGTGTAGGCCGCGCGTGTCAGATCCTTGAATGTCTTGTCGGCATGTTTGCCGAACGCTGTGCAGGATGTGGCAACGATGTAAACGTCACGCATGCTGGGCACCTTCAGGTTGGAGTTGTCGAGTCATCGCTGTCGGGAGGAAATGGGGGGCTCGAAGTTGATGTCTGCATTTGCGTTCACGACACTGCCCGGCCCGCGTACATTGCCTCTATCGCATCAGAGTACTTGTTGGTGATACTGCGGCGCTTGACCTTCATGGTGGCGGTGACCTCACCGTCGTCATGATCGAGTTCCTTGACCAGCAAATGGAACTTGCGCACCTGCTGCACTTGCGGCATGTGCGCATTGACGCGGTCCACTTCGGACTGGATCAGTTCACGCACCTGGCCTGATTCCGCCAGGCTGCGGAAATGCGTATACGCGAGTCCGGTTTCTTCTGCCCACTTGCCGACGGTGTCGAAATCGATCTGGATTAACGCTGCGACGAAATTGCGTTTGTCGGCCACCACGATGACCTCCTTGACATAGGCTGAAAACTTGAGCGAGTTCTCAATTTCGGAAGGGGTGATGTTCTTCCCGCCGGCAGTGATCATGATGTCCTTCTTGCGGTCGATGATCCGCAACTCGCGGCCCACCATCTGCGCCACGTCACCTGTGTGCAACCAGCCTTCCTCGTCGATCGCCTCGCGGGTGGCTGCCGCGTTGCGGTAATAGCCCTTGAAAATGGTCGGGCCGCGCAGCAACAATTCACCATCCGTAGCCAGGCGCGCCTCCAGGCCGGGTATCGGTTCACCCACGGTGCCGACCGGTGAGGCGGCCGAGCGTTGCACCGTCGCTACGCCGGCGGTTTCGGTCATGCCGAAACCTTCACGGATCGGCACCCCTATGACGCGAAAGAAGTTCAGCATCTCCGGGGCGATCGGTGCAGCGCCCGACAATGCCAGCCTGCATTCGCGCAAGCCGATGAAGTTGTTGAGGGCGCGCAGCACCACCCAATACCAGAACCGGAAGCGCAACCATTGGCTGACACTCCAGGCGTCGCGCGGTTTCGCCGCGAACGGCGCAACCGCCGCGAATGCCCGCGTGTAGAGGGACCGACGCACGCCGCCAGCTTCGCGAATCTTGATTTCGATCGAGGCATGCAGTTTTTCCCAGATGCGCGGCACGCCCAAGAACAGCGTCGGCGCGATCTCGCGCAAGTCAGTCTGGATGGTGCGCAAGCTTTCGGCGAAATTCACCACCGCGCCGGATAGCAAGGGCAGGTAAACCGAATAGATCTGCTCGGCCACATGGCAAAGCGGCAGGTACGAGACAGTCGAGTCCGCGGGCGTGCAGCGGTAAATGGTGTCGGTGCCAATCGCCATCGCGTTGACGTTACCGTAGGAAATCATGGCTGCCTTGGGGCGACCGGTGGACCCGGAGGTGAAAATCATCAGCGCGATATCGTCTTCGCTCTGTCTTGCCAGGCGTTCCCCGATCAGGGCGGGGTGTGCGGCTTCATATGCGGCGCCCTTCTGAGTGACCGCTTCAAACGTGGTCAGAATGTCCACCGCATAGCGGCGCAATCCTCGCGGGTCCATGACCACCAGATGGCGCAGCAGCGGCAGTTGCCCACGCACCTCCAGTACCTTGTCGAGTTGCTCCTGATCCTCGCACACGACGACACTGGCGTCGGAAGTCTGCAACAGGTATTCGATCTCGGCAGCAGGTGAGGTCGGATAGATGCCAACGGTCACCGCCCCGAGCATGCCTGCACCAATCTGGGCGAAAACCCATTCCTTGCGGTTCTCGCTGATGATGGCCATGTGGCCCTTTTCGGGCAATCCCAGTGCTGCCAGACCGAGTGCGAAGTGTCGCGCATGGCGCTCGTAATCGCTCCACGAAACGGGCTCCCATACGCCGAAGTCCTTTTGCCGCAAGGCGACAGCATTGGGCTTCTGTCCGGCCCAGAAGCGCAGCTTTCCAGGCAGGGTGGCGTGCGGGTCGATCTGTGCGCTCATGACAGCCAGCGTTTCCGGCGCTTGTAGTGCTTGACATCGCGAAAGCTCGCTACCGCATCCGACTTTTCACCATAACCCAGGTAGAAGCGCTGTACGTCCGCATCCTTGACCAGTTGCGAGGCCGCGCCGTCGATCACCACCTTGCCGTTTTCCATGATGTAGCCGTAGTCGGCGATGCCGAACGCGGCCATCGCGTTCTGCTCGACCAACAGCATCGCCACGCCCTGCTCGCGATTGATGCGCGCGATGATTTCGAATATCTGCTCCACTACCATCGGCGCAAGACCAAGCGACGGCTCGTCCAGCAGCATCAGCGAAGGCTTGCCAAGCAGGGCGCGGCCAATCGCCAGCATTTGCTGCTCGCCACCCGAAAGGTAGCCGGCAAGCTGCCCGCGCCGGTCCTTCAGGCGCGGGAAATACTCATAAATCAGATCAGGCTCGGGCTTGATGGCCCTGCCGATCAGTGCATTGCCGGCCGCGATCAGGTTCTCGTCGACGCTAAGTTCCTCGAACACGTGGCGACCCTCCCGCACATGTGCGATGCCGCGGCGCGCCAGCAAGTGCGGCGCGACATCGTTGATGCGCAGGCCCTGGTAGCGCACGTGGCCGGCACGGATCGCGCCGACCTCCAGCGGCAGCAGGCCGGATATCGCCTTGAGCGTGGTCGTCTTGCCGGCACCATTCGAGCCCAGCAAGGCGACGATGCGTCCCGCAGGAACCGCAAGCGACAAACCGCGCAGCACCTGCACGGTATGCTGGTACACCACTTCGAGATTCTCCACCGCAAGCGCGATGGCAGGCTCGACTGCCGCTGTGGGTGCCACTGCGTTCATGTGGGCCGATTCACGCCGTCTTGATCCAGCCGCTTGCCGGTTCAAGCAGCTTCGTCCTGGCGTCATACGCATAGATGCGGCCTGACGCGATCTGATGGCTCTTGAGTGAAGCCAGCAGGCCGGTCACGCCACCTGTATCCCAGTCGTTGATCGACTCCAGCGCGGACTTCATGTTTGGTCCGGACAGCGGCTTGCCCGCCTTGAGGCAACGCTCGATCACCTCCGCAAAGATCATTCCCACCAGCCAGCCGTGGGTATAGAACAAGGGCACATACTGCATCTGCGGGCGCGCCTTGGCGGCAAAGTCCTTGATTGTCTGCATCATGGGTGCGTCTTTGGTGTCGTAGCTGTAGCGGTAGGGCATCACCCCCATCCAGCCATCGCCGGTGGCGCCCATCGCGTCCACCGTGGTCTTGTCCATGCTCCAGATCGTGCCCATCGGCGTGGCTGCCATCCCCGATTCGCGCATCTGCTTGATGAATTCCGGGATCGGCGCCAACACATAACCGTGAAAGATCACGAAGTCCGGCTTGGCACGGCGCAGTTTGGCCACCTCCGCCGACACATCCACGCTACCGGGCTTGGTGACGATCTCAGCCACCAGCGGGATGCCCAGCTTCTGCGCCTTGGCCTTGGCGGCGGGTATCGGATCGCGGCCAAATTCGGTGTCGCTGTAGACGATCGCCAACGCCGGCTTGGTGGCGCCTTTGGAGGTGCGCGAAATGTATTCAAGCAGGATTTCGCACATGGCCGCGTAGGTGGGGCCGGCCATGAAATAGTAGGGCGCGGTCTTGGCGTCGGCCAGGTCGGACGAGAACGACGGGCTCGAGGTCAGTACGCTACCCATCTGGCTCACTTCCTTGGCTGAAGCCTTGGCCCACGCGGTCGAATCACCGTAGAACACCGGCGGCTTGTGGGCACCCATGATCTTCTTGAACACACTCATGGCCTGGTCCATCTTGTAGGCCGAGTCTTCACCGATGTACCTTATCTTGCGGCCGGCTATGCCGCCCTTCGTACTGCGCCATTCGCAATAGTCGCCCAGGCCCTGGTGCAAGCCAACGCCGGCGAAGGCGAATACGCCGGTGATCGGTGGCGCCGCACCAAATACGATTTCGCCGGATTGCGCGATTGCCGGCATCCATGGCATTGCGGCAGCAGCGGCAGCGCCGGCTAAGAGGTGGCGGCGCGAAAGATCGATCTTGGGCTGGTGCATGACGTATCTCCTTTGGGGTGGGGTAAAGCAGCTATGCGCGGAACGGCCAGAGGTGGAAAAAACGCCGCACGCGTCGCCAGGCTTCGTTGAGACCGTGCGGTTCAAAAATCAGGAAGCCGACAATCAGGGCGCCAAACACGATTTCACGGATCGGCGACAGGATTTCAGTGGCGCGCGGCGCCCATTGCGCCACGAAGGACACGCCGGCGCGCAGCACCTCCGGCACCAGGGTCATGAAAACGGCGCCGAAAATCGTGCCCAGCATGCTGCCCAGTCCGCCCACGATGATGGCCGCCAGGTAGAACACCGACAGCCCGAGGGTGAAATACTCGGGGGTCATCGCGCGGTAAAAATAGCCGAGCAGGGCGCCAGCCACGCCGGCATAGAACGAGCCGATGGCGAACGACAGCAGCTTGTAGCGAAACAGGTCGATGCCCAGCACCTCGGCGGAAATGTCACGATCGCGAATGGCAATGAAGGCGCGCCCCACGCGCGTGCGAAACAGGTTGCGTGCTGCCAACAGCAGCAATGCCGCGCACGGCAAGATCACGTAGTACATGCGGTAGTCGTTGTCGAGTTCGAAACCGAACAATGAAGCATCGGGTACGGTGACGCCGCGCACGCCGCCGGTGACGCTTTCCCACTCGCGAAAGACAAAGATCAGGATGAACTGCATGGCCAGTGTCGCCACCGCCAGATAAAGACCCTTGATGCGCAATGACGGTATGCCAACCACCAATCCGAGCAGTGCCGACATGAGCCCTGCTGCCGGCAAGGTCAGATAGAACGGAATGCCGCGTTGCGCCAGCCAGGCGGCGGTATAGCAACCCACGCCCATGTAGGCGGCGTGACCCAGGGAGATCAGCCCGGTGTAACCGGTCATGATGTTGAGTCCGGCCGCAGCGATGATGTTGATGCCCAGCACGCAGGCCAGGCCGACGATGTAGCCGTTGGCCGTGAAAGGAAACAGCAACAGCACCAGCAGCAGGGCGGCAAGCCAGGCGCGCGCGGTCGGCGTGGCCCAGATCGCCTCGTCGTGCGCGTAGCTCTGCCGATAGTCGCCGATCCGCATGACGCTAGAGCCTCTCGATCTGGCGTGTGCCAAACAGGCCATAGGGCCTGATCATCAGGATCGCCAGCACGGTGACGTAAGGCACGATATCGCGCACCTTGCCGCCCAGATAGCCTGCGGTCAGGCTTTCGATCACGCCGATGATGAGACCGGCGACAATCGCGCCGGCAATGCTGTCGAGCCCGCCCAGAATGATGACCGCCAGCACGCCCAGGGCGGCACCGCCCAAGGCCGGTGACAGGCTGGTCATGGCGCCAACGACGATTCCCGCCACCGCGCCCACGATGCCGGCGAACATCCAGGTCAGGCGTTGCGTGCGACGCACATCGATGCCCAGCACGTAAGCGGTGACCGGGTCGCTGGCGGTCATCATTCTGGGCGGGCTCGACAGCATTGCCGGCGCGATTGTCGCC
>CAYYFR010000219.1:0-9285 GCA_964470865.1 uncultured Burkholderiales bacterium
AAAAACAAAAAGCCCGCGGTTCCCCGCGGGCTTTTTGCTACTTGCACTCTGGACCGATAAATCAGCCGGCTTTGCCGGTGATTTATCGCTAACCAAGCCGGCGAAAAGTAGGTGTGTACTTTTCGCCGTTGATCATTACATGTCCATACCGCCCATGCCACCCATACCGCCCATGCCGCCACCCATGCCGCCGCCCATGCCGCCGCCAGCCGACTTGTCTTCCGGCAGTTCGCCGACCATCGCGTCGGTGGTCAGCATCAGGCCGGCAACCGACGCCGCGTTTTGCAGCGCGGTGCGGGTTACCTTGGTCGGGTCGAGCACGCCCATTTCGACCAGGTCGCCATACGTGTCGTTCTGGGCGTTGTAGCCGAAGTTGCCCTTGCCTTCGAGCACCTTGTTGAGCACGACCGAAGGCTCGCCGCCGGCATTGGCGACGATGATGCGCAGGGGCTCTTCAAGCGCGCGCATGACGATGGCGATACCGGCATCTTCGTCGTGGTTGTTGCCTTTGAGCTTGGGAATGGCCTGCTTGGCGCGCAGGTAAGCCACGCCGCCGCCGGCGAGAATGCCTTCCTCGACTGCCGCACGGGTTGCGTGCAGCG
This sequence comes from uncultured Burkholderiales bacterium, assembly GCA_964470865.1. GTDB lineage: Bacteria > Pseudomonadota > Gammaproteobacteria > Burkholderiales > JAEUOS01 > JAEUOS01. The sequence goes on from CAYYFR010000219.1 coordinate 603, forward strand.
CGTCTTCAACGCGGGCTTTTTTCTCTTTCATCTCGACTTCGGTAGCGGCACCAACCTTGATCAATGCAACACCGCCGGCCAGCTTGGCCACGCGCTCTTGCAGCTTCTCGCGGTCGTAATCGCTGGTGGCTTCGTCGATCTGCACGCGCACCTGCTTGACGCGCGCTTCGATGTTCTTGCTGTCGCCGGAGCCGTCGATGATGGTGGTTTCTTCCTTGCCGACTTCGATCCGCTTGGCCTGACCCAGATCTTTCAAGGTGGCCTTTTCGAGCGTGAGGCCGACTTCCTCGGCGATCACGGTGCCGCCGGTGAGAATCGCGATGTCTTCGAGCATGGCTTTGCGGCGATCGCCGAAACCAGGGGCCTTGACGCCGCAGGTCTTGAGGATGCCGCGGATGTTGTTGACCACCAGCGTCGCCAGTGCTTCGCCTTCGATTTCCTCGGCGACGATCAGCAGCGGACGGCCGGCCTTGGCGACTTGCTCCAGGATCGGCAGCAGTTCGCGAATGTTGGAGATCTTCTTGTCGTGCAGAAGAATGTAGGGATTGTCGAGCAGCGACTGCTGCTTCTCGGCATTGTTGATGAAGTAGGGTGACAGGTAGCCGCGGTCGAACTGCATGCCTTCTACGACTTCGAGTTCATCATCCAGGCTCTTGCCGTCTTCAACGGTGATCACGCCTTCCTTGCCGACCTTGTCCATGGCTTCGGCGATGCGCTGGCCGATGGATTCGTCCGAGTTGGCCGAAATGGCGCCGACCTGGGCGATTTCCTTGCTGGTGGTGGTGGGCTTGGAGATCTTCTTGAGTTCGGCGGTGATCGCGATCACTGCCTTGTCGATGCCGCGCTTCAGATCCATCGGGTTCATGCCGGCGGCCACCGACTTCAGGCCTTCGCGCACGATGGCTTGCGCCAGAACGGTCGCGGTGGTGGTGCCGTCACCGGCAACGTCGGAGGTCTTGGACGCGACTTCCTTGACCATTTGTGCGCCCATGTTTTCGAACTTGTCCTTCAGCTCGATTTCCTTGGCGACCGATACGCCGTCCTTGGTGATGGTGGGGGCGCCGAAGGAACGCTCGAGCACCACATTGCGGCCTTTCGGGCCCAAGGTGACTTTGACTGCATCGGCCAGGATGTTCAGGCCATTTAACATCTTGTGGCGGGCGATCTCGTGGAACAGTACTTGTTTGGCTGCCATGTTTATTGACTCCTAATGCTTATTGGATTGCTGGAAACGGATCGTTGAGCGAGGTTCAGGCCAGAACGCCGAGGATGTCTTCCTCGCGTAGCACCAGGATTTCGTCGCCATCGATCTTGACGGTGGAACCTGCGTACTTGCCGAACAGGATGCGGTCGCCGGGCTTGACGTCCGGGGCGATCAGCTTGCCGTCGTCGCCACGCTTGCCGGGGCCGACAGCAATGACTTCGCCCTGATCGGGCTTTTCGGCTGCGTTGTCGGGAATGACGATGCCGGAAGCGGTCTTGGTCTCGTTCTCGAGGCGCTTCACAACCACGCGGTCATGCAAAGGGCGGATCTTCAAAGCCATTCTAAACTCCTTTAAAAACAATAAGTTGTCCGATAAATGCTCAAGCACGAGCGAGCGGACAGGGTTTTTCGATTCGCTCCAATCCGGACGCGGTCAGGGGAAACCCCCGGTCTTCGGTCCAAACCGGAATTGCGATTGTTAGCACTCAATGCCAACGAGTGCTAATTATAGGATCGATTCCTGAAAAATCAAGCCGAACTCAAGAATTTCTGGCGGCGGCCGTTACGACAAGTGCGGCGGCAGAGGGCGCGAACCTGTGCCTCTACGGCACCTTCAGGAACCCAACAGAATGCACGATGCGGATTGCAAACGATGAATCGAAACATGGCGAAATCTTCTGACCCCGGAGCACTCTTCGCAGTCCGTGGCGGCTTGGGCGTGAACGTGTTTCGCGATGCCTGGGAATATCGCATCACCGACGATGGCGCCAGGCGCCTGGCCGCGCGCAGCGGTGCCTCGCCGGCGTTTCTTGGCATTCTGGCCATTGCCAGTGTGGCACCGGTGACTTTTGCGCTTGTTGCAAGCCAGGTGCCGCACATCGATGGCAATGACCTCGAACTGTGGCTCTCGACCCTGTGTGAAATGGGTTTGCTGTCGCCGGTCGAGGCCGGAACAGCACCGCTGGTCGCGGCCATGCCGTCGGTCGCGGTCGCCATGCCGGCGGATGTGCCGGCGCCTGTGGCGGTTGCGGCGCCGGCCGCAATTGCGACCCCGGTACCCGTTACGCAGGTGCTGCCGGTCGCGCTTCTGGTGCATGCCGAAGCACGCGTGCGGGCGAACTGGCGGCGTGCGCTTGCCGGGCGCGGCTTCGAGTTTCAGGAAAGCGCCGAACTCGAGACCGTCGAGCGTCTGTTGCGGGAACGGCGTCCCGCCTGGATAGTGCTGGGACTCGACGGCGGGGATTTTGACGGCTTGCATTTGCTGCGTGCCTTGAAGCGGCCGCGAGCGCCGCGCATCTCGCGCGTATGCCTGGTGGTTCCGCGTGGCCGTACGCTGGCAGCCGATGCCGCCGAGACGGCCGCGCGTGCCGACGCGACCGCGAACTCGGTCACCGATATCGTGCGCGCGCTGTGCGGCGATGCGGCCGTGGACGAGTCCGCCGAGTCACACACTGCGGTCAGTGCGGCGCAAAGTGCGTCCGCAGATGCGCAAGTCTCCGACGCGGCTGTAGCGGAGCCGGTTCCAGCGGTACTTGCGTCAAAGGCGGGTGGCAAGCCGGCCCAAGCGCCGGCCAATGCACCAGCGTGGATGAATTTCTTGTACCGCGACGCCTACCAGTACGGCAGTTTCGAGGCCGAGCACCCGTCCGACCTGGAACTGCAGTATCCGCGCCTGATGGTGCGCATGATCGAGGGCTGGTCGCGTCCGGAACTGGCCGCCGAGATCAATCAGCTGATGGTCGATGAGCGTGGCGGACGCCAGGGTTTTCCGCCCGAGGTGATGGAGGAACTCTGGTTCCTCTACCAGATGCACCAGGCCATGCATGCGCAGTCCGAAAGCCGGCCTGCGGCAGTTGCGACCCACGCCTATCCGGCAACGGCCCTGCTGCAACCGGATGCCGCGTTCGCGGTGCGCGCCCTGCACTGATGACATTCCATCGGACCGCGCAAATAGGATAAAGTCCGGGCCTGAAGGAGGGGGCCGCTGTTGTCGGGAACTGCAGGAAGCTTGCCGAAAACCAGCCTCAGGCTACGCTGTGAGGTTTTTTGCAACACTCGATACTCGGCCTTTGGCTGCGCAATCATCAGGAAATAGCTGTGGCATGCGCGCTAAATGCGCGCGTGCCCTCCGCCATATTTTGCTTTTCGTGAACCCAAGGATACCCGCAGGCTTGCTGGCGCTCGGCTTGTGCGCCGCTGCGTCCGCCCTCTCCTTGGGCGAGCTCAAGGTGCGTTCGCCCATCGGCAGCCCATTCGAGGCGGTGTTGCCGTATACGGCAAGTGCCGACGAAGTGCTGTCGCCGCAGTGCATTCGCGGCCACGAGGATGCGGGTTCCAGAAACCAGCACGTTCCCTTGCTGGCAAATGTGCGTTTCACAATCACGCCATCGGCGGGTGGTGGCGAAATCGTCATCCGCACGCGCACGCTGGTACATGAACCGGCAGTGCGCATTCGCCTGACGATCGATTGCGGGCCAAAAACGCTGTTGGTGCGCGAGTATGTGGTGTTGCTTGACGCGCCGCCGGCGATGGTCGAACCAGTCCCGGCAGCGGTAGCGGTACCGCTTGCAGCCGTGCCGCTGCCGCCCACGCCTTCGACCAGCGTGCGCCGCAGCGAGCCGCGTGCGGTGCGCCGCGGCGCCACGCCACCTGCGGGCGATGCCGGCACGGCTGGTGCCGCGTTGCGTTCCTTGCCGTCGCTGCGGCTCGCGCCGCCGGGAGACCGGCCGGCCCGCGACTCCATCAGAGCTGCTGCAAGCAAACCGGCTCTGGGCAAACCTGCACCCGGGTATCGGTTGACGCTGTCGCAACCGACGGCTGCGGAGGCCGGCGAACCTCTGAACCAGCCGCTCAAGCGCAGCGACGAATTGATGAGCCTGGTGGCGCCATCGCGCACCCTGGGCGCAGGCGAAGCTGACAAGTTGCGTGCCGAAGCGCGCATCCGCTTGTCCGACAATCCGTTCGCCGAAGCGCTGCAACTGCAGACGCGCCTGTTTGCGCTGGAGGGCGGCATGAGCGTTTTGCGCAAGGAAGTCGGCGAAATCGAAAACGCGCGCCGTTTGGCAGAAGAGCGTGCGCGCACCCTGGCGGCGGAAAATCGTCGCCTTTCCGCCTGGTTGAATGGTGCGGCGCTGCTGGTGGCGCTTTTGTTGTGCGCGGTGCTGGCCGCGTTCCTGTTCTGGCGCTATCGGCTTGCGTCAGAGCAGAGCGGCAGGCGCGAGCGCTCCTGGCAGGCGACGCCTGCCAGCGCGCCGGCCACGCCTGCTGGTCAACCGGAGACCGGGGTCGACGCCGATGTTTCCTACCAGCAGTGGCGCGCAGCCCCGGTGATTGCCGCGCCGGAAAGCTACCAAAGTACGGTGGTGCTCGACCGCAGTGGCGAAACGGGCGCTGCGGCTACCTTGAGCGCGCCACGGAATGGAGGCGCGGCGCCGGGCGTGACCACCCATGTCGCGGCGCCGGCCGAGTCTCTGCGTCCTGTCAGCATGCCGGCGCCGCCCGTGTCAGCCGCGCCGGGTTCTGCCATGCGGCCCGCACCGGCAGTTGCTCCGACCGTGTCGCCCAAACCGGCGGTGGAGCGCGCAGGCGGGCTGGCCATGAAGACCGTCGACGCGGCCGAGGCCGATGTCTATTTGCCGGAATCAGCGCTGCTTGCGCATGGTGACGCCGGCCGCGGTGTGCAAGTATCCGGCACCGGACGGATACCCACGTTGGCGGAAAAGGCGCTGGCCGATGCGAAAGGGTCGAGTGCGACCCCGGGCTCCAGCATCGAGGCGCGAGCGCTGGCTCTCGCCGACCGCGCCATGGGTGTGGATTTCGCGATCGATGATTCTCCGGCGATCGGCGTGGCGTCGGGCGATGATGCCGGCGCGCGCGTGCGCAGCGCGCAGTACTTCGCCGAGTTCGAGCGCAAGTTGTTTCCGGAAATCGCCCTCGGGCGCGTCAAGCTCGACGACCCGCGCTCGATCATCGGCTTGGCCCGTACCTATTACCAGGAGGATTTCGATCCCGGCAAGGCGATCAGTTTCCTGGAGTACGCGCTGTATCGCTCAAGCGAGCCGATGCGGATTCATCTGGCCCTGCTTGAAATATTGCGCATGGAGCGGCGGGTGGGCGAGTATGCGATCGTGGCGCGCACCTTTCGCGGCCAGTATCCGGACAGCGACACCCACTGGCAACTGGTCGCGGCCTACGGCCGCCTGCTCGATCCGCACGAGCCTACCTTTGAAGGCGACAAAGTGCCCGGACTGGACCTCGATACGCCGTCCAACTGGCTGGGTTCAACTCTCGACATGACCAAGTATGTGCTCGGGCAAAAGGTGGCGGATTCGGTGCGCGATCTGCCTGCCCCGGCGTTGGCGAGACGAGCATGAGCACACCGGTTTCGTCGCTTGCGCACGCCGACGAGATTCCGTGGCGCCAACTGGCCAATGTCGAGTTCTCGGCGCGCGCGTTGCCGGTGGTCGAAGCATGGCTCGCTGCGGAGCGCATCGAAACCCGTCTTCTGGTCGCACTTGACGATGAGCTTGAACAGCGTCTGGCGCAGCAGCGCGCGCGCCGCCGTCGCAGCGGTGCCAGTGCCTTGTCAGCGGAAACCGACCTGCGCCCGCTTTGCTACTTGTTGCTGATGGCAATGGAGCGCGCCTGCCAGAGTCCGGGCAGCGCCGCCATTGTGACGCGCGCCCTGCGTCTGGCCGGGCTGCATGCCGTGTGTTGCCTGCTGGTGTCGGAACCGATCGCCGCGCCCACCTGGAGTCAAGCACACCAGATGTTCAAGCGTGCCGAGGCGGCCGGCGATGTCTCGCTGGTCAACGACCTGGGCACTTCCAACGAAACCTTGTATCTGCGGCTCCTGCTGTTGTCCACCGTGGCGGGCAACGGCATGTCGGCGCGCCAGCTCGACAAGTGTTTCGACTGGCTTGAAAGCTGGTCGCGCGGCATCGTGCTGGAGCGGGTTTACGATGCCGGGCGCCACTATTTCGCGGTTGATCTCGCAGGCGAGGCCGGACTTGAGGTAATCGCACCGGACAAGCCTCTGACGGCGGCACGCTACTTTGACCATGCGCGCCTGGCTGAACGTGTGGCGGCGGGTCGTTCGGACTATTTCCGCCAGATCAGCATCGCGACCATCGGGCTGTATGCCTCGAATCCCTTGTTCGAGTACCACGATGCCCTGCATCAGTTGAGCAGGTACTGGGATTACGTGGCCGTACGGCATTCCGGACGCGACAGCGGGCGTCGACGCATCGAGGCGCTTCAGGTCGCGGCGATGGCCGGCTTTGCGCAGTGCCTGGGCGTGGTCGAAGGCGGCATCAAGCCTGAGCAATGGACCCTGGTGGATCGTTCGCCCACGGGTGCCGGTTTCAAGGTGAGCGGGTTGGCACGAGCAATCGAAAAAGGCAGTCTCGCGGTTTTCGCCGACCCGCAGGAATCGGGTTGGGTGCTTGGCACCGCAGTGCGCGTGTCGGCGTCGGCGCAGGGATCCGATATCGGGGTGCGGCGTTTGGCCGATAGCTGGCGCGTGGTGCAACTGCAGCAAGAGGCGGCCGATGGCGCGCCCGCGGGCGCAAGCGTGGTTGCCTTCTTCATCTTCGGTGACGAGGCGCGCGGTCTGGCTGATTCGATCATCCTGGCCGGCGACAGCTTCGATCCCACCCAGACCTACACCATGCGTCCGGGCCGCGACCTGTTCAGGATTCGCTTGAGCCGGGTGATTCAGAGCGGCGGCGATTGGGAGCGGGTTGGGTTTGACGTCATCAAGCGGCTCAAGGAAGGTGCCTGATACGGCCCTGTTGCGTAGCTGCACACGGTGGCGTGGGATAATGATTCCTTGACCTTAATTCCAGTCAACGTGCGCAAGGCCATTGCAATCCTTTGCCTGGCGGTCACCGCCAGTCTGGCCGTGGCTGCGCCTGCGTACGCGCAGACAGCCGTGTCGGCGCCCGGCCCGACACCCTCGGGGACCGCGCCCGTACCCAACGGCGAGGCTGATCCCGCGCACCTGACGGCGCTGCCGCCGGCGCTTGCCAACGCGATTCGCGCCGCCCGCCTGCCTGCAGGCGCGCTCGGCTTGTTTGTACAGGAAGTTGGTGCGGCCAGGCCGGCCCTGATGCTCAATGCGGATCGTGCGTTGAACCCTGCATCGGTGATGAAACTGGTCACCACTTACGCCGCGCTCGAACTATTGGGCCCCAGCTTCATCTGGAAGACCCGTTTCTACGAGACGGGCACCAGGCGCGGCGACGTGCTCGACGGTGACCTGGTGATTCGCGGCTCGGGCGACCCCAAGCTCGCCCAGGAGCAGCTTTGGCTGGCACTCAAGGCCGTGCGCGCCCGCGGCGTGCGTGAAATTCGCGGCAACATCATCCTGGATCGCGGTGCGTTCGATGCCAACGGCTTTGATCCGGGCAAGTTTGATGGCGATCCCTTGCGCGCCTACAACGCCGGGCCGGATGCGCTGCTGGTCAACTTCAAGTCTTTTGCCTTGACCTTCGCGCCTGACGATGGTGGCCAGGTCAACGTGTCGGTCGAGCCGCGAGTGGCGGGCCTGCCGCTGCGCTCGGCGGTCAGGGCCACTGCCGGGCCGTGCGTGGATTTTCGTGCCTACCCGGTGCGGCCGAAGATCGACGCCGCCGGCATCGTGCTGACCGGCACCTACGCGACCAGTTGTGGCGTTCGGACCTGGTGGCTGCACCCGTTCGAACTGAGCCAATTGCAGTACACCGGCGCGGTGCTGCGCTCGCTGTGGGGCGAGGTCGGGGGCACGCTAGCCGGCGAAGTGCGCGAAGGGCCGCTGCCGGCGGGCGCGCGCCTGTTGCACGAAGTGGATTCGCAAAGCCTGTCCGAGATCGCGCGCGACATCAACAAGTTTTCCAACAATGTGATGGCGCGTCAGCTGTTTTTGACCGTCTCCGCCGAGCTGTTGAAGCTGCCCGGCAATCCGGAGCGCTCGGCACGTGCGGTCAAGACCTGGCTTGCCGACAAAAAGCTCGGCGGCGACGAGCTGGTGATGGAGAACGGTTCCGGCCTGTCGCGCCTGGAGCGCATCTCGGCCGGCAGCCTCGGCCGCATGCTGGTGGCGGCCTATCGCAGCCCGGTGATGCCGGAGTTCATGGCCTCGATGCCGCTGGTGGCCTACGACGGCACCATGCGGCGGCGCCTGAAGACGCGCGACGTTGCCGGCCAGGCGCATATCAAGACCGGCAGTCTGAACGATGTGCGTTCGATCGGCGGCTACGTGCTTGGCGCGTCGGGCCGGCGCTTTGCGGTGGTGTGCATCGTCAACCACACCAATCTTGAAGGAGTGCAGGCACTGCAGGATGCGCTGTTGCAGTGGGTGTACGCCGAGGCGTAGCCGCATATGGCGCCGGCCAGTTCGGCGGGACGACAGGCAAGCGGCCCCGGTGCTACCCGATCGCTCCCCGGCTCGCACCACGAATCGATCCCCGATACCCGGCAGCGGTCGTGCGTGCGCTGGCA
>CAYYFR010000220.1:0-9284 GCA_964470865.1 uncultured Burkholderiales bacterium
GAACGATGTCGCGGAATTGGTTTCAAGGGCTTTTTGCAGCCATGGTTTTTCTTTTTGTCTGGCAGTTCTGCGCGGCAGGCGCGCGTGCGCAGGATGCTGCCGGCGATCGCTTCGACATTCTCGAATTCGAGGTCGAAGGCAATTCCGTGCTTCCGGTTCCGGCGATCGAAAAGGCGGTGTATCGCTTTCTGGGCGAGCGCAAGTCGGCCAAGGATGTCGATGGCGCGCGCGAAGCGCTGGAAAAGGCGTATCAGGATGCCGGCTTCCTGTCGGTGTTTGTCGACGTTCCGGAACAGAAGATCGTCGATGGTCTGGTGGTGCTGCGTGTCACCGAGGGCCGGGTGGCGCGTTTGCGCGTGGTGGGCTCGCGCTACTACGCCCAGGGTGTGTTGAAAGACAAGGTGCCGGCGCTGGCCGAGGGCGAGGTGCCGTATTTTCCCGACGTGCAGGCGCAACTGGCGCAGTTGAACCGCACCGAGGACCGTCAGGTCACGCCGGTGTTGCGCGCCGGCCGCACGCCCGGCACGGTCGAGGCAGACCTCAAGGTGGAAGACCGCCTGCCGCTGCATGGCTCGCTTGAATTGAACAATCGCTACAGCTTCGACACATCGAGGCCGCGGCTGGCGGCGACCTTGCGTTACGGCAACCTGTGGCAGCGCGACCATAGTGCCTCCATCAGCTACCAGACTTCGCCCCTGGAACCGTCGCAGGTGAAGGTGTTCTCCGGCACCTATGTATTGCCGCTGGGCGCCGCAGGTTCGGTGCTTGCGCTTTATGCTGTCAAGTCAGACAGCAACATCACCTCGGTGGGCACCACCACCATCCTTGGCCGCGGCGAGATTTTCGGCGCGCGCTGGATCCGGCCCCTGCCGGCACGCGGTGCCTATTCGCACAGCCTCACTCTCGGGGTCGATGCCAAGGATTTCCGCGAAAGCATCCGCTTGGGCTCCGACAGCACCGCCACGCCGATCCGCTACCTGCCGTTCAGCATCGCTTACGGCGGCCGGGTTGCCGAGGGCAGCGCGCTCACGCAGTTCAACCTGGTGTCGAATTTCCATTTCCGCCGCATTGGCGACGAAGACGTGGAATGCTCCGGCCAGCGGGTCAGCGCCTTCGCCTGCAAACGCTTCGGCGCCGAAGCCAACTACTTCTACCTGCGCGCCGAGGTCAGCCGCACCCAGCGGCTGCCGGCCAACTGGGTGCTGTTCGCGCGCCTGGCCGGTCAGCATGCAAGCCAGCCCCTGATCAGCAACGAGCAGTTCGGTGCCGGCGGCGCCGACAGCGTGCGCGGCTACACCGAGTTCGAGCGGGTGGGCGATCGTGGCCTCCTGGGTTCGGTCGAATTGCGTACCCCCAATCTGGCCGATGCAAAGAGCGGCGCCATCAGCGAGGCGATCTTCTCCGCCTTCGTCGACCGGGCGGCACTCAACCTGATCAGTCCGCTACCGGGTCAGGCGTTCAAGTTCCAGCTAGGCTCCGCCGGCTTCGGCATGCGCATCAAGGCCGCGCGCGGCTTCAACGCCGGGCTCGCCATCGCCTGGCCGCTGTACGACGGCGCTCGCAGCAGCACCCGCAGCCCGCGCGCGCATGTGCGCCTGGCTTACGAATTCTGATCCGCCAGCATCGAAACGAGGTACCTCATGAGCCATCGCCCGACCCAAGTTGCCCGCGCCATCCCCGCCCGCGCTCCGCTGTACGTGCCGCGCGCACGCCTGCTGGTGCGCGCATTGGCCGGCATTTTTGCCGGCTTCACCGCCGGGGCGGTCGTCGCGGCGCCGCCATTGGCAGCGGGCACCGTGCCGGTGCCGATACAGGCCGGCAATGCGCTCGCCCCGGCCGGCGCCGTATGGAACGTCAGCGGCAGCACCCTGGTCAACACCGCCACCGCCACCGGCATCAACCAGGTGATCACGCAGGGCGCGGCCGCCTCCATCTACAACTGGCAAAGCTTCAACATCGCCGCCGGCAGTGGCGTGCATTTCAACATGCAAACCGGCAGTGCCGGACGCGCGCTTAACCGGGTCTGGGATCCGACCCTCAATCCCAGCATCATCCAGGGCAGCCTGACCTCCAACGGCCAGGTCTACCTGTTAAACCAGAACGGCATCCTGTTCGACCGCGGTGCGCAGGTCAATACCAGTGCGCTCATCGCCGCTGCGCTGGGCATGAGCGACAACGAATTCATCAGGGGCTTGCCGTCGCTTTCCACGCGCGACCCGGCCTTCAGCTTCTCCGGCACCGACATCAATCTTTCCACGGTACTGGTTGAAGCAGGGGCCAACCTGCGCACCCCCTCCGGTGGACGCGTCATGCTGCTGGCGGCCGGGCAGGTGGAAAACCGCGGCAATATTTCCACCCCCGACGGCCAGACCATCCTCGCGGCCGGGCCGCAGATATACATCGCCGCACCCGAAGACACCAACCTGCGCGGCCTGCTGATCGAGGTAGGCAGCGCGGGCGATCCGGCCAGGGGTGTCGCCACCAATGCCGGCCTGATCGAAACAGCGCGCGGCAACGCCTCGATCGTCGGCTATTTCGTCAACCAGAACGGGCGCGTGTCGGCAACCACCAGCGTCACCGCCAACGGCTCGATCTACCTGCGCGCGCGCGACTCGGTCGATCCGCCGGCCACCACCGACGGCGTGCCGCCGCCCAAGCGCGCAACGCGCGGCGGCGAACTGCTGCTGGGCGCCGGCAGCGTTACCGAGGTCACGGCCGACGCCGGGGCCGGCACCATCAAGGACAGTCAGACCTTCAACCGCTCGGTGGTCGATCTGTCGGGTCGGCTGGTGCATTTGAAAGCCGGCGCGAGTGTCACTGCCCCCGGCGGCGACATCACGCTGCAGGCACGCGAGAATCCGGGCGGCGTGACCGGCACTTCACTCGACGGCATTGCCGCCAACAGCGCGCGCCTGGTGGTCGAAGCAGGCGCGACGATCAGTGCCGGCGGGTTGCGTGATGTCGGCGTGGCGATGGAACGCAATGTCGTCACCACCGAAATCCTCGGCGCTTCCGATTTTGCCGATGCGCCCCTGCAGCGCACCGGCCCTCTTTATCGCCAGCGCATTTCCTTCGATGCGCGCAAGCCGGTGCCGATTCTCGGCGACACCACCCGGTACAAGAACGAAGGCATCCTGCGCACGGCGGCGGAGAAGCTCACCACCGGCGGCAGCATCACGCTGGCGTCGGAAGGGTTGGCCGCGCTCGAGGGCGGCGCCACGCTGAATGTATCGGGCGGATCGGTGCGCTATGCCGACGGCAGCATCAAGGCCACTACGCTGACCTCGCAAGGGCGGCTCTACGAGATCAACAGCGCCGCCAAGGACATCGTCTACGACGGTATCGCCGGCGCCTTCACCCGCACCTCCAAGCGCTTCGGCATCACCGAGACTTATGGCGCCGCCACTGCCGGCAAGTTCGAACTCGGCTATGTCGAAGGCAGCAAGGCGGGCTCCCTGGCGTTGTCGGCGCGGACGCTCTCCAGCAACGCGACCCTCAAGGGCGACGTGGTGGCAGGTCCGCTGCAACGCGACGCCGCGACACGCCCTGCAGCCGGCACGCTCACTGTCGGCGAAGGCGCGCGCCTGTCGCAAGCGTTGCCGGACCTGGTGGGCGCCGACCTGCGCGTCGCCGGCACCGGCGCCGCGCTCGATGGCGCCTTCTGGGCCGCACCGGCCAGTGCCAACGCGACCATCGGCGGGGCGGCACCGACTGCGACGGTGCTCGACGCGACGCTGCTGCGCGCCGGTGGTTTCTCCAACCTCGGGCTGTATTCGCGTGCTCGCATCGTGCAAGAGGCCGGCGCCGATGTTGTGCTCAATCCGGGCGGCTCTTTCAAGGCCGGCGCGGCATCGGTACAACTCGCCGGCAACATCACGATTCAGGGCGGCAGTGTCGACATCACCACCAAGAGCACCGGTGGTCCCGCCACCACATTCGGCGGCGACATCACCGTCACAGGCAGCATCGACGTAGCCGGCGGCTGGGTCAACGATGCGCCGCTCATCAACGGCGGCGCCGTGCCGGGGGCGCCCACACTGATCAATGGCGGCACGGTGGCGCTCAAAAGCGAGCAGGGCGTGCTGCTTGAGTCCGGTTCGTCGATCGACGTGTCGGGCGGCGCGCGTCTGGGTAGCGACAACCGCGTGAGCAGTGGCAACGCCGGCAGCATCGCATTGCTGAGCAACGCCGCGCGCGCCTCGAGCGAACGCGCGCTCGGCGTCGCAGCGCCCGGTGCCTTGATCCTGCCCACAGGAACGGTGCGCCTGGACGGCTCTCTCCTTGGTGCCGGCTTCACGCGCGGTGGCAGCTTGAGCGTGGTGGCGCCGAAGCTGCGCATCGGCGGGGCGGCCGGCGCCGACGAACTGGGTCTTGGCAGCGGCCTCTTCGATGGCGGCGGCTTTGCCGATCTCACCCTGGTGGGCATCGATGGCCTGACCGTTGCCGCCGGCACGACCATCACGCCGCGCGCGCAGACCCTGGCGTTCAACGGCGTGTATGCCGACAAGCCGAGCGGCAGCGACCTCGCTTTGTTCACCCGCATGAGCACCCTGCCGGACGCGACGCGTGCACCGGTCAACCTGCGCCTGGGCGCCAGCGGCTCGCAAAACGGCCGTCTTGTGCTTGAAGCCGGCGCCGTCATTGCCGCCGACACGGGCGCATCGGTGACCCTGGCGGCGGGACGGCAGCTCACCGTGGACGGCAGCATCAGCGCGCCGGCCGGCCGCGTCAACCTGGCCCTGCAGGCCGACGACAGCACGCTTTTGTTCGATGCCGGCCGCTCGATCTGGTTCGGCGCCGCCAGCACCGTCTCGGTGGCCGGCGTCTACAAGCCGTCCGCCCTGCCGGCCAATGGCCTGGTCCGCGGTGAGGTGCAAGATGGCGGCAGCATCACGGTCAACGCGGTCAACGACAAGGACATCTCGGCCATGGTGGTGGCGCGTGAAGGCGCGCGCTTCGACCTGCGTGGCGCATCCGCAGTGCTGGATATCGCGCCGCAAACCAGCGGCGGCGGCGGCACGCCGCAGCCGACCTTGGTCGGCAGCAAAGGCGGCAGCCTCACCATCAATGCGCTCGACGGCGTGTTGTTCGACGCGACCGTCGATGCCGGCGGCGGCAGCGCGACCAGTGCCGGCGGCAAGTTCAATCTGGCGCTTGCCGGGCTGGGGCAGGCAGCGGTCGACGGGTCGGTGACCAACGCGCAGCGCGTGCCCGGTGCCGCCCTCAATATCGAACTGTCGCGCAACGCCACGGCAGTGCCGGCGGGCCTGGTGGCGGGTGCGGCGATCGATCGCGCGGCCAACGGCGGCGTCGCGCGCCTGCGCGTGGATACACTGGCAGCGGCCGGCTTGTCGGAGATCAACCTCAAGGCGGAGAACCGCGTGCAGGCGAACGAGTCGGCTACGCTCGCGGCGCAGCGTGTGGTGACCCTGGATGCGCCGGTAATCGGCGTCAGTGGTACCGCCCGCCTGGATCTTGCGGCGCCCTATGTGAGCCTGGCCAGCACGGGACGCAACGCCGCCACCGCGGCGGCGGCCAGTGGCGGTGCCGGCACGCTCGCGGTCAGTGCGCAATTGATCGACCTGGAGGGCAAGCTGGCGTTGGCCGGCAGCGGCAACGCCAGCTTCGTAAGCGCGGGTGACATCCGCTTCAAGGGGTTCACGCTTGAGACCGACCCGGACGGCGGCGCAGCGCGCCGCCTGCAAGGTCAACTGAATCTGGCCGGCAATGCCGGCTTCACCTCGGCACAAGCCTACCCGGCGACTTACTCGAATTTCCGCATCAATGCCGGCGGCGACGTGACATTCGCGGCCAATGGCGTTGCCGGCGCGACAGCGCTGTCGGCCGGCGGTCGGCTCGCAGTCGATGCGGCCAACATCACCATTGGCGGCACCGTGCGCGCGCCGCTCGGCACGGTGGCCTTGAACGCGCTCGCCAATCTCGACCTTCTGCCCGGCAGCCAGGTCTCGGTATCCGGCGACGGCATGCTCATTCCCTACGGCCGCACCGACAACGGCCTCGACTGGGTCTACGCCGCGGGCAACGGGCGCGACACGCAGATCCTCACCGCGCCGGCGCCCAAAGGGGTCGAATTGAAGGGCGCCAGAGTCACTCTTTCCGCCGGCGCCCGGGTTGAACTCGGCGGCGGCGGCGACACCACGGCCTACGAATTCATTCCCGGCACTGGCGGCTCCACCGACCTTCTTCTTGGCAAAGTCGCCGACACCTACGCCATCCTGCCCGCGCTGGGCAGCGCGCGCGCGCCGTGGGACGCGCAGATCGCAAACGAAAGCAGTGCGACCGTGGCTGCCACCGACGCGAAGTCGGGCGACACCCTCACCATCGGCGCCGGCAGCGCGGTACCGGCCGGCACCTACACCTTGCTGCCGGCGCGCTACGCGCTTCTGCCCGGCGCCTTCGCGGTGCGCCGCGTGGGCGGCTTTCAGGACGCCCAGCTCGGCCGCGCTGCCACCAGCGCCGATGGTGCGACCGTGGTGGCAGGCTACTTGGGCGTTGCCGACACTGCCCTGCGCGACGCCCGCACCTCCGGCTGGGTGGTGACCCCGGCGGCAACATTGCGTGCGCAGGCCGAGTATCGCGACAGCCGCGGCGACGCCTTTTTCAGTGACTATGCGGTGCGCCAGGATGCGGCCATACCGCGCCTTGCGCAAGATGCCGGCACGCTCGCCATCACTGCCGGCCAAAGCCTGACGCTGGATGCCGCGCTCGGATTCTCCGCGGCCGCGGGCGCGCGCGGCGGGGTGCTGGATATCGCCTCGCAGAAGATCGCGGTCACCGATGGCGTGGCCGCACCGGCCGGATTTCTCGCCCTGTCGACAGCGTCGCTCAACAGCGCCGGCATCGAGAGCCTGATGCTGGGTGGGCTACGCAACGGCACCAGCGTGGTCGCCACCGATGTGCTCATCGACAGCGCCGGCCGCGCGCTCAATTTGCCCGATGTGGTGCTGGCAGCCACCGGCCGGGTCGAAGTGCGCGACGGGTCGGCGATTCTGGCGCGGCCATTGGCGCGCGCGGCCGACACCATCAATATTGCGGGCGACGGCGCCTTGCTGCGGGTGGCGGGCAATGCATCCGCCAACGTGGTGCGCAGCAGCGTCGCGCGCGCCACCGGCACGCTCGCCGTGGGCAACAACACTCGTCTGGGCCGGGCGGCGGGCACGCCGGACATGCCGGTGACCGTGGTGCTCGACGGCACCCTCGACACCACATTGGGCGCGTCCGCTGCCATCGACGCCGGCAAGATCAGCCTGGCCGGCAGCCGCATCTCCGCCGGCGCGGTGCCGGCCGGCACCGCCGGCGTGGTGCTGGGAGCGGGCCTCCTCGGCCAGCTGGCCAGCGCGGGCGACCTGACCCTGCGCAGCTACAGCGGCGTCGACTTCCATGGCAGCACCACCCTGGGCCAAGCGACGCTAGAACGCCTGACCATCGATACGCCCGGGCTGGTGTCGCGCGGCGGCGCCGCCGCTACGGTCAACATCCTGGCGCGCGAACTGACGCTTGCCAATACCACCGGCGTGAGCAACAGCGATACGGCGGCGCTAGGCGGCCAGCTCAATGCAAGCGCCGGCACGAAACTGGTGTTGGGCGAAGGCGCCAAGAGCATCAAGGGCTTTGGCAGTGTCAACCTGAAGTCCGGCGGCGAAGCGCTGCTGGCAGGGACCGGCAGCCTCGCGGTCAGCGGCGCAGGTGCCGCACCGGCGGCGCTGGTGATCGAAAGCACACGCATCTCTGGTGCCACCGGCGCCGACCACAGCCTGGCGGCCACCGGCGCGGTCGAGTTGCGCACAGCCGGCGCGGCGCCGCAACAGGCAGCGGCGGGGGTGGGCGCGAAACTGGCGATCAGCGGCAGCCGGGTGCGCCAGGCAGGCACCATCGACCTGCCCGCGGGCACGCTGCGGCTGGAAGCCAACGGCACCGGCGCAAGCGACGATGTGGAGCTGGCGGCCGGGTCGCTCACCCGGGCCGCGGGCGTGACGAAGTTGTTCGACGGTCTGGCGCGGTTTGTCGGCGGCGGCAATCTCAATCTCGTCAGCCGCGCCGGCAACGTGACCCAGGCGACGGGTGCCTTGCTCGATGTGTCGGGCGCCGTTGACGGCAACTCGGGCGGGGCGGCAGGGCAGATCGGCGCCAGCGCCGTCAACGGCACGGTGGCGCTCGCCGGCACTGTGTCGGGGTCTGCGGCTGCCGGAGCGCGCGGCGCGCGGGTCTCGATCGACGCCGGCACTCTGGCCAATTTCGACGGCTTGAATGCAAGCTTGAATGCGGGAGGCTTCGCCGAAGAGCGCAACTTCCGCGCGCGCGGCGGCAACATCGTGCAAGGCGCGACCGCGGTGGCCAGCCGCAATGTGAGTCTCACCGCCGATGCCGGCCAAGTAACCATTGGCGGCACTCTCGGCGGCACGTACGAACGTGCCGGAGACGTGCGCGTGCATGCGCGCGACGGCGTCGGCATCAGCGGTGGCGCGCTGGTTCGCGCTGCGGCCAGCGGCGCCGGCAATGGCGGCGGCGACGTCTTCATTTCGAGCACCTCGGCCGCCGGCGGCAACCTCAATCTGGCCGGCGGTACCATTGATACGAGCGGCGGCGCTAACGCCGGCGATGTCTGGCTGCGCGCCGCGCGCACCGGCGCCGGTGCGGGCAACGAAGTGGCCGGCGTGGCCACCATCGGCAGCGCCATCGTCGGGGCCGCGAAAGTGATCGTCGAAGGGGTGCAGACCTACGACTTCGGCGCCACCAGCATGACGCTGCGCAATAGCAACAGCGTGCGCGGCGCCAACACCCTGGATATCGGGACCGGCAGCGCACCGGCGGCCGGCACCGTGCTGGGCGATGCGCGCAGCTTCATGGCCGGCGCCGGCGCGGTGGAGACGCGCCTGCGCGGCACCAATGCCGCAGGCGTGGAACTGCGGCCCGGCGTGGAAGTGCGCACCAGCGGCGACATCACCGTGGGCAATGGTGCGAGCGCCGGCGCGGCCGCGCCGATCAACCTTTATGCCGCCAGTCGCCCGGAAGTGCGCGGCGGTGCGCTGGCCCTGCGCGCCGGCGGCAATGTCAACCTGGCCAACACGATTTCCGACGGTTTCAACGGCACGGCCACCACCAGCGTGCTGCAGGTCGGCGACGGCAGCGGGCAATCGAGCGTGCCTACCTGGAGTTACCGCTTGACCGGCGGCGCCGATCTCGCGGCGGCCAACCCCGGCCAGACCAACGGCGCCGGCACGGGCGACGTGATCATCGGGCGTAGCGGCGGTCCCACCGACGTG
>CAYYFR010000221.1:0-9259 GCA_964470865.1 uncultured Burkholderiales bacterium
TGCTTGCCTGCAGCTCGAACTTCATGTCGTTCAAATTGCGACTGCCGATCTCGACCTTTTCGCCGGCGGCCAACACCACGTTGCCGCCTTCACTCCTGATCACACCCTCTTTTCCAACCGTGATGTCAGGCGCGATGATGTAGATGTCGCCGCTGCCGCCATTCACAAAACCGTCGACCTTGACACTGCCGGCCTGGCCTTCCTTGTTGAATTTCAGCAGGCCTTTCTTGAAATCGGCGTCGCTGATATTGAGCGTGGAGGCGATCAGGCCCTGCGTATCGACGCGGCTGCCGGCGCCGAACACGATGCCGTTGGCGTTGATCAGGAACACCCGGCCGTTGGATGAGAGCGTGCCGAGGATCACGCTGGGGTCCTGGCCCCTGACACGGTTCAATACCGTGCTGGCGGCGTTTTGCTGCTGGAATCGCGTGGTCTCGCCGGCGGCGATCGAGAACGACTGCCAGTTGATGATGGCGCCGGGGGTATTGGTGACCGTTAAGGTCTTGCCCTGGGTCTGGAAGCTGGCGCCGCCGTTGTTTACGATCGGCGCGGTGGGGTTGGCGTACACCTGCGAAACCAGCCACTGGGGGCCGAGCGGCAGCGCGGCGGAAAATGCGGCGGCTACAGCGAGGGAGATCTGTCGACGCGGAAAATGGCAGGTCATGAGTGGCGTACCCCTGAAATTGCAAAACACCGACCGGTTGCACGCTGATCAGGCGAGCACACGGCGTTTTTTGCTGCTTTGCTGCTTATCCCACGAAACCGGAACTGCGCCATCGTCCAAATTGATGATGCCTGTCACGCCGCTCCCCGCTCCCTGGCGGCGTACCAGATTCCACTACGTTGACAATCGAGGAATAAGGTCTCGATTGTGCATTAATTCCTTTGCAAATAGCAAATAGCAAGGTACGTAAGCGAATCAGCAAGAAAACACCTTTTCATGTAATCCCTTTGAAGTCAATGGCTTAGGCTGGCAGAGTCGGCAAAACGAGCCGGCCGCGCGCCGATCTTGTCAAATTTTTCGACAATGTGCCGGTTCGACGGCCGCGCAACGGCATTCATTGGCAAGGACATCGACCCGCGCCTGGTGGCGCAGCGCATCGCGCTATGCCGATATTGTCGGCGCCGACCGCGTCATCGCCGGCAGTGACTGCGGCTTCGGTACCTGCGCCGGGTTCGGCGCGGTCGATTGCGACATCGTCTATGCGAAGCTGGCGGCCCTGGCGCAGAGCGCGCACATCGCCAGTGCGTTGCAGCAACGCTGAACAAGCCGACGGGATCGATGCGTGCCCTGGCGGGCCCAAAACGTAACGAACCTCGGGTGCGATACGCCCGTGACCCATAAATATGGCAATATGGGTGGATGAAGACCACCCTGGAACTCCCCGACCCGTTATTCCGCCAGGCGAAAGCGACAGCCGCCGCGCGTGGGCAGTCGCTCAAGGATTTCGTCACCGAGGCGTTGCGCGAAAAAATGGCGCCTGCCGCGAGAGGAGCCGCCGCAATCGAGCCCGAGTGGATGCGAGGTTTCGGCGCTCTCAAGCAACTGCGGCGCGAAACCGCGCAGGTTCAGGCGGTCATCGACGCGGAGTTCGGCGTCATCGAGCCTGAGGATAGGGCTTGATTCTCGATACGAACGCGCTTTCCGCGTTTGTCGATGGTGAGCCTCTCATCGGCGAGATCCTGCGCCAGCAACCGCGGGCTGCGCTTCCGGTGATCGTGCTCGGCGAATTTCGCTATGGTATCGCCGCCTCCAGACACCGCGAAGTCTATGCGGCATGGCTTGAGAGCAATCTTCACGGCTTTGAAGTTCTGTCGATCACGGAGCAAACGGCGATTGCCTACGCATCGCTGAGAGGCATACTCAAGCGCGCCGGGCGTCCGATTCCGGCAAACGACGCGTGGATCGGTGCGCTCGCGATCCAGCACGGCTTGCCAATCCTCAGTCGCGACAAGCACTTCGATGCATTGCCGGGCATGCGCCGAATCGGCTGGTAGGAGCGCCGGAACTGCAGATTGAATCGCTTTGCGCCAACGGTTGCAGGTCTCCGGCGCTCGCGGGAGCGGGCGTAAGGGATCCTTCAGCTTCCTCGCTCGCCTGCAAGCTTGTGCAAGTCGAGGTGCGGACGATGCCCCGGCCGCAGCCGGCGAGATTGATCAGGCCCATACCGGTCACGAAAATCGTCGCTGCGCAGTCCAAGTAGACATGGCCCGCCGATTCCCCGTGGCGTGTTTGCCAAGGACAAGTCATGAAAGCCCCCCGTCGCAACCTCTCCTGGCCACCGCAGGGCGCGCCGACCGCGCGATTCACGCGGCTACCGCAGCAGCCACGAATGAAATCAGCCTATTTAAGGACCGTCAATTCATGCACCAGACTGTTTGTGTTCAATGGTGCCGCCTATCTGACTCGAACAGATGACCTATCGCTTACAAGGCGATTGCTCTACCAACTGAGCTAAGGCGGCTTTGCTGCTGCTGATGAGTTTGACGGCTTTCGGGCGCGGAGTTCCGGTTCCGGCAAGGGCGCGGACGAAACCGCCGAATCACCCTATTTCACCACCGTTAGCTTGGGCTTGCCACCGGCCTTCGGGCGTTCCGGCGCGGTGGCGGCACTGGGATTGTCCACCTTGGCTTCCGGCCTGTGCTCGATTTTAGTGTCCTCCACTTCGAAGCCCATGCCGTGGCCGTTTTCGCGCGCATAAATCGCCGCCACCCGCTCGACCGGCACCGAGATCTCGCGCGCGGTGCCGCCAAAGCGCGCGGCGAACTCGATCAGGTCGTTGCCCAGCTTCAGGCCGCTGGTGGCATCGAAAGACACGTTCAGGACGATCTGCCCGTCCTTGACGAATTCGTTGGGCACGCGCGTGGTGTCGTTCACCACCACCGCCAGATACGGCGTGTAGCCACTGTCGGTGCACCATTCGTAGATCGCACGGATCAGGTAGGGCCGGGTCGATTTGTCGTGCGGTGCGTGGCTGGGCTGATCGGACATGGTGACTTGTTCCTTGGTCGAACCGCGCAATCCATGAACCAAAGGCGTGCGCGGTCGCTCGCGGCTTACTTGCGCATCACTTTCTCGGAAGGCGTCAAAGCCTCGAAAAACGCCGGCCTGCTGAAAATCCGCTCGGCGTATTTCATCACCGGCGCGGCCTGTCGCGGCAGCGATATGCCGTAGCTGTCCAGACGCCACAAAAGCGGCGCGATCGAGACGTCGAGCATGGTGAATTCCTCGCCGAGCATCCATTTCTGCTTGGCCAGGTTCGGCGCCAGCTGGGTCAGCACCGCCGAGACCCGCTCGCGCGCGCGCTCCTGCTGTTTCGGGTTGCCTTTCTCCAGCGCATCGATGTGGATGAACAGTTCGCGCTCGAAATTGAGCAGGAAAAGGCGGGTGCGCCCGCGCATCACCGGATCGGCCGGCATCAGTTGCGGGTGCGGAAAACGCTCGTCGATGTATTCGTTGATGATGTTCGATTCGTACAGTATCAAGTCGCGTTCGACCAGAATCGGCACCTGTCCATACGGGTTCATCACCGAGATATCCTCGGGTTTGCTGAAAAGATCGATGTCCTTGATCTCGAAATCCATACCTTTTTCGTACAGCACGAAACGGCAGCGATGCGAAAAAGGGCAGGTCGTGCCCGAATACAAAACCATCATGTGTCAATCCTTAAGGGCTTCGGTGCGGGCACCGACTTCAGCGCCCGGCTTTTTTGTTGTAACTGCATCGCGGAATTGTCCGGCTTCGCCGGCGATTCCGCGCTGATCAAATCCGGCAAAAGCAGGTTTTTACTTTTGCCGGCTCGGCTAGTGGATATCCTTCCAGTAAGAGCGATTGAGCATCCACGCACAGGGAAACAGGAACAAGCCCAGGAAGATCAGCACCGCGATGCCCAACTGCTTGCGTTGCGAGGCGACCGGCTCGGCCATCCACACCAGGTAGCCGACCAGGTCGCCGATGGCGTTGTCGAATTCCAGCTCGTTCATCTTGCCGGGTTTGACGATCTCGAAACCTGCGAACTTCGAAACCGTCTTGCTCGGATCGTGCGGGTCCTTTTCCTTCACGAACCTGGCAACCTGCTCACCCTGCAAGTCGTACAACACATGCGGCATGCCTACATTGGCAAACGCCAGGTTGTTCCAGCCGGACTCGCGCGAGGGATCGCGGTAAAAAGTGCGCAGATAGGTATACAGCCAGTCGGCGCCCGATCCGGCGCCCGAGGCGCGCGCGCGCGCGATCACCGAAAGGTCCGGTGGCGGCGCGCCAAACCACTCCTTGGCGTCCTTTTTCGACATTGAAATGGTCATCAACTCGCCCACTTTCTCACCGGTGAAGAGCAGGTTGTTCTTGATCTGCTCGTCCGATATGCCGATGTCCTTGAGCCGGTTGTAGCGCATCGACTGCGCACTGTGGCAATTCAGGCAGTAGTTGACGAACATCGCGGCACCACGTTGCAATGCCTGGAGGTCGGTGAAGCGGTCTGCCGGTGCGCGGTCGAGCCGGATATCGGCTTCCGCGGCCTGCGCTACAGGGCACAGGCCTGCGATCACCAGCGTGACGCCGGCCAGAGCGGCCGTAAGTGTGGACTTGATGAGTTTCATTGGTTTTGTGTAGGTCCGTTACATCGTCACGCGCGCGGGCACAGGCTTGAACTGGCCCCAGCGGCTCCACCACGGCATGCCGAGGAAGAACGCGAAATAAATCAGGGTGCAAACCTGCGACACCACTTCGCCCACGGGCGAGGGCGGCAGCGTGCCCAGGTAGCCGAGAATCAGGAACGCAATCACGAACAGGGTGTAGGCCCAGGTGTGCAGCCGCGGACGATAGCGGATCGATTTCACCGGCGAGCGGTCAAGCCAGGGCAGAAAGAAAAAGATCAGGGTCGAAGCGCCCATTGCCACCACACCCCAGACCTTGGCATCGATCCAGAAGAAATTCCACACCATCGCCCGCAGGATCGAATAGTAGGGCGTGAAGTACCACACCGGGGCAATATGCAAGGGCGTCTTGAGTGGATCGGCCGGCACGAAATTGTTGTACTCCAGGAAATATCCGCCCATTTCAGGCGCGAAGAACACGATCGCCGAGAACACCATCAGGAACACCACCACGCCCACGATATCGTGCACGGTGTAATAGGGATGGAACGGGATGCCGTCCAGCGGAATGCCGGTCTTGGGGTCCTTGTTTTCGTTGATCTCGACGCCATCCGGGTTGTTGGAGCCGACCTCGTGCAACGCCAGGATGTGCGCGGCCACCAGACCGAGCAGCACCAGCGGCAAGGCGATCACGTGAAACGCGAAAAAGCGGTTCAGCGTGGCATCGCCCACCACATAATCGCCGCGCACCCAGATCGCCAGGTCCGGGCCGATCAGCGGAATGGCCGAGGCGAGGTTGACGATCACCTGCGCGCCCCAGTAGGACATCTGGCCCCAGGGCAGGAGGTAGCCGAAGAAGGCCTCGCCCATCAGGCACAGGAAGATCATCACGCCGAACACCCAGATCAGTTCGCGCGGTTTGCGGTACGAGCCGTAGATAAGGCCGCGGAACATGTGCAGGTAGATCACCACGAAAAACATCGAGGCGCCGGTGGAGTGCATGTAGCGCACCAGCCAGCCCCATGGCACCTCGCGCATGATGTACTCGACCGATTCGAAGGCCTTGGCCGCGTCGGGCTTGTAATGCATGGTGAGGAAAATGCCGGTGACGATCTGGATCACCAGCACCAGCATCGCCAGTGCGCCGAAGAAATACCAGAAATTGAAATTCTTCGGCGCGTAATACTCGGAGAGGTGCGCTTTCCAGTTTTCCATCAACGGGAAACGCTGATCGACCCAGGTCAAAAGGCCGCTCGCGGGCTTGTCCAGCGCGCCCAGGCCAGTCACCAGGACCGGTTCTTTTTTTCCAGTTGCCATTTCTTTCAAGCTCCCTTATTGTCTTCGCCGATCAGCAACCGGGTATCGGACAAATATTTGTGCGGCGGAATCTCCAGGTTGTCCGGCGCCGGCTTGTCCTTCCAAACGCGCCCGGCCAGATCGAAGGTCGAGCCATGGCAGGGGCAGACGAAGCCCATGTCGTCGCCCAGAGTGATATTGGCGCCGGTCGCGAAAGGCCCGGAAGGCGAGCAACCCAGATGCGTGCAGATGCCCACCGCCACCAGCACTTCGGGCTTGATCGAACGCGCCTGGTTGCGGCAGTACTCCGGGGTCAGTTCGGACGGCTTGCGTTCCGATTTGGGATCGGCAACCTTGGACTCGGTCTTGGCCAGCGAATCGAGCATTTCCTTGCTGCGCTTCAAGATCCACACCGGTTTGCCGCGCCACTCGGCGATGATGAGTTCGCCTTCTTTCAGATTGCCGATGTCGACCTCCACCGGCGCCCCGGCGGCGCGTGCCTTTTCAGAAGGCGCGAATGTCGCGACAAACGGGATTGCCGTGCAGAGCGCACCGAACCCTCCGACAACCGAGGTGGCGACAATGGCGCCGCGCCGACCGCTGTGGGCGCTTGGATCGTTACTCATGGGAAAAGAACCTTAAGGGATCTGGGGAATCACCGGTGCCGCGGAAATATGCGGTGCAGGCAAAATTATACCGGATCGTGGCACCGGATTAAAGGATTTCCAGAAAAATCCTTTAAGTTCATGGTGTTATAAAATTTATTGAAACCCTCGCTTGCCAGTTTGGACCGCTGCGGATAGCCTCGAATGCTGCAGTTGCGAGTAACCGGGGGGTGTAGTCAAATCTTTAATTCAGGGGAAACCATGAGCATGCTTCAAGAATTCCGCGAATTCGCGGTCAAGGGCAATGTCATCGACTTGGCCGTCGGTGTGATCATCGGCGCCGCTTTCGGCAAGATTGTCGATTCGCTGGTGGCTGATGTCATCATGCCGATGGTCGGGTCGATATTCGGCTCGCTGGATTTTTCGAACCTGTTTTTCGTCCTCGGCAAGAACCCAAGCAACCTCGTTGCGCTTGCCGATCTCAAAAAGGCCGGCATCCCGGTCATGGCTTACGGCAGTTTCATCACCGTGGCTGTCAATTTCCTGATCCTTGCGTTCATCATTTTCATGCTGGTCAAGCAGATCAACCGCTTGAAGCGTGCAGAACCGGCCGCGCCGGCGGCGCCCCCGGCGACACCCGAAGACGTGGTGTTGTTGCGCGAGATCCGTGATTCGCTGAAAAAGTAGGCGAAATGCCCTAAAAGCCGGCTGCGATTTTTTGCAGGCGGCTTTTGCACAACTGGCTACCCGCGCCGCGTCGTGTCAGACTGGACCGCGCCCTGAACCAAGCCGCTTTGGGCGACGGCGCCATACCCTCACACAGCGGCGGCCGGCGAGCGGATCGCGCAGAACGACAGCGGCCCGCCCTCACGCAGGGTTGTCAATCTCGATGTGCTGGTGCCCGATGCCGAATCGCACCGCAATGTGCCGGCCGAGAGCCTCAACACCATAGCGCTCGGTGGCATGGTGCCCCGCAGCGACGTATGGCACACCCGACTCGCGTGCCAGATGCGTGGTCTGCTCCGATATCTCGCCGCTCAGATAAAGGTCGCAGCCTGCGCTGATCGCCGCTTCGAAATAGCCCTGCGCGCCGCCGGTACACCAGCCGATGCGACGTACCATGCGATCGGCGTCGCCCACCAGGAGTGGTGTTCGCCCCAACGAGGCTTCGACACACGCGGCAAACGCATGTGCGGCCACCGGGGCCGCCAGATCACCGGCACAGCCGATCTCCTGCTCGCCGAAATGCAGCGTCGCCGCCAGGCCGAGCCGGCGGCCAAGTTGCGCGTTGTTGCCCAGTTCGGCATGCGCATCAAGCGGCAGGTGGTAGGCCAGCAGGTTGACCTGGTGCGCGAGCAGCAGAGCAAGGCGGCGCCGACGCGGACCGATCACCCGCATGTCGTCGCCCTTCCAGAAAAGTCCATGGTGCACCAGAATCGCATCGGCGCCGGCCGCGATTGCGGCCTCGATCAGCGCCAGGCTCGCGGTCACACCCGTGACCAGGCGCAGAACCTCAGTCTTTCCTTCCACCTGCATGCCGTTTGGGCAATAATCGCGAAAGCGCGCCGGTTCGAGCAGCTCGTCCAGCGCTTCCAGAATCGTTGTAGTTCTCATTCATTCCCCATGCTTCGCCATTTGTGGTTGATTTTCGCGCAGAGCGCGACTGTTTGCCTTGCTGCCTGGTTCGTGGTTTCCACGCTCAAGCCGGACTGGATCGCCAAGCCGCCGCCCGCCGCTCCAGCCGTCGTCGCCGCAGCGGCAGGCCCTTGGCCAGCGGCGCCACCGGTTGCGGGCACCGACGGGCAGAAGCCATTCTCCTACAGCGAGGCCGCGGCCCTGGCAATGCCGGCGGTGGTCAACATTTTTACTTCAAAAGAGGTGAAGCTTTCACAGCACCCGTTCATGAATGATCCGCTGTTTCGCCACTTCTTTGGCGGTGACGCGGGCAGCAAACGCGGAACGCGCCGAGCTTCCAGCCTGGGTTCGGGCGTGGTGGTCAGCAGCCAGGGCTATGTGCTGACCAATTTTCACGTGATCGAGTCGGCCGAGGAAATCGAGGTGCTGCTTTCGGACAACCGCCGCGCCGGCGCGAAGATCGTCGGTGGCGATCCCGAAACCGATCTGGCGGTGATAAAAATCGATTTGCCCAACCTGCCCACGATCGTATTCGGTCGCCCCGAAGCCGCCCGGGTGGGCGACGTGGTGCTGGCCATCGGCAACCCGTATGGCGTGGGTCAGACCGTGACCCTGGGTATCGTGTCCGCGCTGGGTCGCTCGCAATTGGGTATCAGCACGTTTGAAAATTTCATCCAGACCGACGCCGCAATCAACCCTGGCAATTCCGGCGGCGCCCTGGTGGACGTTCAGGGCCGACTGCTCGGCATCAACACAGCCATTTATTCGCGTTCCGGCGGATCAGCCGGCATCGGCTTCGCGATTCCGGCCAACATGGCGCGCCAGGTGATGGACCAGATCATCGCCAATGGCACGGTCACGCGCGGCTTCATAGGCATTGAGCCACAGGACATCACACCGGAACTGGCTGAATCGTTCAAGCTGCCAAAGGATCGGGGAGTCTTGATCGCCGGCGTGGTGCGCAACGGGCCCGCCGACCGCGCCGGCATCAAGCCGGGCGACGTTTTGGTCGAGGTCGAAGGCGCGGCGGTGCGCGATGCCGTCGGTATGCTCAACCTGATTGCGCAACTAACGCCCGGCAACGCCGGGCGCCTCAAACTGGTACGCCAGGGGCAAGCCATCGAGGT
>CAYYFR010000222.1:0-9143 GCA_964470865.1 uncultured Burkholderiales bacterium
GAAGGCAATCGTCGGGGTGTCAGCTGCGGGTCGATCAAGCAGGGAGTGGAAGCCCTCGAGATAGTTGTCGCCCGCCACCACCACCACGCGCCACAGCAGGCTGTTGAAGGCGCTGGGCGTGACCAGCACATGCTCGGCGGTGATTCCCTGCGTCGCCAGCGCCGCGCTGGCCACGCGTGTCACCTGCTGTTGCGCAATCACGCCCCAGGCCAGATAGGCCGTGCTCAAAACCAGGCCGATGCTGTTGGCACGCATGCCGCGGCCAGTGACGAGCCCCTTGCCCTGGCTCTTCTCGCGTGTTGCCAGGGCCCAGCCGGCGCCGATCAAGAGCGGCAGTGTGTACAGCGGGTCGATGATGAACACGCTGCCCACGGCGTACGGATGGTCGCTGAAAGGCAGGGCGAGCTGCGTGCCGTACACCGTCATCACGTCGAGCAAGGGGTGAGTCACCAGCGCCAGCCAGATGGCCAGCCACCAGCGCCGCCAGTGCGCCCACTCGCCATGCAGGCGCGCGACCGCGAGCGCGAATGGCAGCGAAAACAGGCTCAACCAGAACGGCGCATGGGTTTCCGCGCGATGCAGCACCATGTTGCGAATCGCGTCGCCATGGTCGATCAGCACATCGAGGTCGGGCAGCGAGCCGGCCACGCCGCCCCACAAGGCGGCCTTCCAGACGGCGCTGCGCCGCCCCATGGTGGCTACGCCTACCGCGGCACCGAGTGCGATTTGTGAAAGCGAATCCATGAATCCGGCATCTCAAGTCAAAGGCGCAAGCATACCAACTGCGGCGCGCCGGCGAGGTTAGTCAACAACGGCGCACAGATGGGATGAGCGACTTCAAGAGGGTCTCCCAAGGGGGCAGGCGCGAGGGCTGTTTGCGATTGACGAAAATGCTTGATTTGATCAAATATGTCGATTGTTAATTGACATGATTCACGGTTTTGGCTATGTTTGATCAAAGGATTGATCAAATGTCCACCAGCAATCTCGATATATCGGCCTGCGCATCCGCGATGACATCGTCGCCGGGGATCTGCAATTCGGCGCGCGCATCACCATCGATGCGCTAGCCACCCGCTATGGCGTGAGCCACATGCCGGTGCGTGAAGCGCTGCGCGAGCTGCAAGGCGAAGGGCTGGTGGTGATCGAACCGAATCGCGGCGCGCGGGTGCGCACCATCGATGCGCGCTTTGTCGAGAACCTGTTCGAGATTCGCACCGCGCTCGAGGTGATGATGGTGCGTCGCGCGGCGCAGCGCGCGAGCGCGGGCGATATCGCCGAATTGCGCGCGATCGAGGATGTGCTGGAGCGACACATCGGCAGCGCTGATCATGCGGCGGTGGTGGCCGAGAACCGGCGCTTTCACCAGACCATCAACCGCATCGCCGACAACGTCGACGCACTGCCGATCGTCGACAAGCACTGGATGCTGCTGGCTGCCCTGTGGCGCAACTTCGGCTATGGCGCGGCGCGCTTCGCCGGGGTCGCCAATGACCACCGCCACCTGATCGCCGCGCTGGAAGCGCATGACCAGGAAGCCGCCTCGATGATCATGGGTGCGCATGCGACCAAGGCCAAGCTCGAACTGCTTGCGCGCATTGCGGCGCAAACAGCGGCGCCGCTGCGCAAGTTGAGGCGTGCATGAGCAATGCCGGACTGCGCCGCATGGCGCTGCACCAGGTGGTGATCTCGCCCAAGACACGCTGGGTCTTCATGCAAGTGGAAGATGCCGAAGGCCGGCGCGGCAGCGGCGAGGCCAGCCTCAACGGCAAGGAAAGCGCGCTGGCCGAGGCGGCGGACCGGCTGGCCGCGCATGCGCTGCAATGTTCCACCGCCGCGCCGGCGGTCTTCGCCGCAGCAATCCAGCCGCGCGATCTGGCCGAGGCGGCGATGGTGTCGGCGATCGATCAGGCCTTGTGGGATTTGCATGCGCAAAAGGCCGGCCTGCGGCTGGTCGATGCACTTGGTGGTGCCCGGCGCGAGTCGATAACGCTGTACGCCAACATCAACCGGCGCACCGTCGAGCGCTCGCCGCAGGGCTTTGCACAGAGCGCGCGCGCCGCCCGGGATGCGGGCTTTTGCGCCTTCAAGATGGCCCCCTTCGACGAGGTCGATGTGGCACTTTGCAAGCGTGGCGGTGGCGCGGCGGCGATGCAGGCGGGCTTGGCACGGGTGGCTGCGGTGCGGGCGCAAATCGGCCCGGCCTGCCGCCTGATGGTCGATTGCCACTGGCGCTTCGACGAAGCCACCGCCGCGCGTCTGATCGATGCCGCGGCCGAGTTTGGCGTCTACTGGATCGAATGCCCGTTGCCGGAAATCGCTGCCCATATCGCCGCGCTGGTGCGCCTGCGCGGCCTGGCCAATGCGCGCGGAATTCGCCTCGCGGGGATGGAGCAGGGCATCGGCTTCGACGCGTTTCGCCCGTATTGCGAAGCCGGCGCCTATGACGTCATGATGCCCGACGTGAAATACATCGGCGGCTTGGCTGAGATGCTGCGCGCTGCCGCGGCGTTTGCCGGCTACGGCGTGGCGATGTCGCCGCACAACCCGAGCGGGCCGATCGCGCACGCGGCGAGCCTGCAGGTAGGCGCCGCGATGGAGTCGTTCGACACGCTGGAATTGCAGTTCGACGAAAGCCCCTTGTTCGATACCCTGGCAGGCGGCGAGGTGCCGGTTCGTGTTGCCGGAAGTTCCGCGTTGCCCGCGGCGCCGGGGCTGGGGGTGCGGCTGGATCAACGCCTGCTCGGGTTGCATGCCGATTGCGCAGTCCGGGTCTGGGCGGCGTCGTGAGCAGTGCCCGCTTCATGCTGCGCTTGCGCCACCAAGTCGAACCGGTGGCAGGTGTGGTCGGCGTGTTGCCGATCCGGGAACGGGTGGGCCGCATCGAAATGGCTGGAGGCGGTGATCGACCCATGCGCGGAATTCCTGCGGCCGATCGGCCCGATCTTCTGAGCGAAGCCGACTTCGGCATGGCCGGTGAAGGCAGGCGCACGGTCGCGGCGGCTGAAGCGGCATTGGGCGGTGTCGATGTGCTGGTGGTGTGCGCCTCGGTGCAACAACGCGAGGCCTTTGTCGATATCAGCGATGCCCAGCGCAAGCGCCACAAGCGATCCCGACCCACCTATGGACGCTGCTGCAGGCCGGCGCCGCCGCCCGGCCATGTCAAATTACATGACCGCGCGCAGCGTATGGCGGCGGTTGCGCGTATGTGGCCGCACCTGCGCCGGCCAGCGACCCATCTCCACGGCGGCCGCCCAGGCGGCGCTGGCGGGCACGTCCGCGTTTTCCAGTTCATAGGTGGCGCTGTACTTGGGTTCGCCCTCGGCAACCATGGTCTTGGTGGCGCCGCCAATGCTCATGTTGAGCGGGACCGACACATAGCGGTGCACCGCCAGCACGCCCGGCACCTTCAATAGTTCCGGGATGTGCTCTTTGTCATAGACCTCGTTGAACAGCGCCTCCTTGTCGGGGTCGATGTCCATGGCGGCGGTGAGCAGGAATTTGGCTTTCGGGTGCATGATTTTCTCCGTTTATGAAGCGTTGGGTGTTCTTACTGTGGTTTGAGGCCTGCATCGCGCGCGATCCTGCCGAAAATGGCGCTCCAGTCGGCATAGCGTTTGCGCAATTCATCGGGGCTGCTCGCGGTGGCCACCGAACCGGTCTTGGCAAGCCGCTCGCGCAAGTCCGCCGAGCACGCCTGCATTCAGGACAAGCATCAGTTTGCGGCGATTGTTCATCGCATTTCCCCGGTGGTTCCAACTTGCGGCATGCTGCCGTACTTCGTCAGTTGCTTTTGGCGAGCCGGCTTTCGACGATGCGCGCGAACACGCTCGCGCCCATGGCCAGGGCGCCGTCGTTGAAGTCGTACGAGGGGTTGTGCACCTCGCAAGCGCCCGCGCCGGCGCCGTTACCGATGTTGAAGTAACAGCCCGGCACCTTCTCCAGCATGAACGAGAAATCCTCGGAGGCCACGATCAGGTTCGGATTGCGGTTGACGTTATCTGCGCCCGCCACCGCCGCGCAGATTCCGGCGACGAACTCGGCCTCGTTGGCGTCGTTGATGGTGGGTGCGAAAATCAGCCGGAAATCGATTTCCGCAGTGGCGCCGAACGCGTCGGCCGTGCCTTTTGCGATGCGCCGCATAGCGGATTCGATCAGGGCCATCACCTCGGGCGTGAAGGCGCGCACCGTGCCGGACAGCTGCGCGGTCTGCGGAATCACGTTGTAGGCGTCGCCAGCGTGGATCTTGGTCACCGAGACCACCGCTGCATCGAGCGGGCGCAGGTTGCGCGAGACGATGCTTTGCAGGGCGATCGAAATGTGCGATGCCACCAGCACCGGATCGATGCCGGTCTCGGGCCGCGCGCCATGGGCGCCGCGGCCGGTGACGTGAATGTCGAAATAGGCGCCACCGGCCATCATCGGTCCGGCACGCACCGCGAACTTGCCCAGCGCCAGGCCGGGCCGGTTGTGCATGCCGAATATGGCTTCGCACGGAAACTTCTCGAACAAGCCGTCGGCGATCATGGCGCGCGCGCCGCCGATGCCTTCCTCGGCGGGCTGGAAGATGAAATTGACCACACCGTCGAAGGCGCGTGTCTCGGCCAGGTACCTGGCTGCGCCCAGCAGCATGGCGGTGTGGCCGTCATGACCGCAAGCATGCATGCGCCCGGCCTGCGTGGAGCGGTGCGCGAAGGTGTTGGCCTCGACGATCGGCAGGGCATCCATGTCGGCGCGCAGGCCCAGCGAGCGCTTGGCGCTGCCGGCGCGCAGCACGCCCACCACGCCGGTCTTGCCGATCCCGCGATGCACTTCGAGCCCGAAACCCGCGAGCTTCGTCGCCACGATTTCGGCGGTGCGCAGTTCCTCGAATCCGAGTTCCGGATGGGCGTGGATGTCGCGCCGCCAGTCGGTCATTTCCTGCGCAAGTCCGGCGATGCGTTCGATCACTGCCATGATGGTTTTTTTCCCGACTATTCCAGGGGCTCAGTGTAACGCTGATGCCGCTGCGTTCGCAGCGAGCGGGATTCCCGGTACGAGCCTCGCTGGAGCCGGTTCGGATTGACCTTCACCGCCCGGTCCACAGCGGCGGCTTGCGCCCGACAAACGCCTTGACCCCGTTGCGGAAGTCTTCACTGCCGAAGCACATGCGCACCAGGTCGTGGTCTTCCACATGCGAGAGCATGCCTTCGCGCAGGCGGCGCAGTTGCTCCTTGGTGGCCGCAAGCGTCAGCGGCGCGAGGCCGGCCACCGTTTGGGCGAGTTCGGCAATGCGCGTGGTGAGCGCGGCGCCGTCATCGACCACTTCATGCAGAAAGCCGATGGCTGCGCCTTCTTCGGCGCTGACCAGGCGTGCGGTGAACATGAGTTCGATGACGCGTGACTGTCCGATCAGCGCCGACATGCGTGCGAGATTCTTGACCGAGAGGCAGTTGCCGAGTGTGCGCGCCACCGGGAAGCCGAGCTTTGACGCCCGCGTGGCCACCCGCAGATCGCACACCGAGGCAATGGCGGCGCCGCCTCCCGTGCATGCGCCGTCGATGGCGGCGATCACCGGTTTGCAGCAGCGTTCGAGTACCTCGAGATGGGCGCCGAGACCTTCTTCGTAGGCGATGCCGTCTTCGCCATTGGTGAACTCGAGAAACTGCGAAATGTCGGTGCCGGCCGCAAAGGCTTTGTCACCGGCGCCGCGAATCACCAGCACCTTGATGGAATCATCCCTGGCGATCTGCTGCGAATACGCCGCCAGGCCTTCATACATGGCGTAGGTGAGGGCATTGCGTGCCTGCGGACGGTTGAGGGTGACATGCGCGATGCCGTCACGGATTTCGAAGAGAAGTTCGTCGCTCAAGATGAGTGCTTTCCGGTTGGGACGTTCAGGGGCGGGGTTGCGCGAGTTTATACGCCGGGGGGGATCGGTGTGAGCAGGAGTGCGAAGTCAAAGACACAGCAGAAGATGACGCCGGCGGCCGCGCAGGAGCTGACACTGGCCTTGACGGCGTGGCCGGTGATCGATAGCGACCAGGCGTTGGTCAACGCCGCCATCGAGAGGTCGATCACGCATCAGCATTCGATCTGGGACGCGAATGGTGGTCGAGGCGGCCCTGCGCGCCGAAGCCCGGACTCTATACAGCGAAGATCTGAGTCATGGCCAACGCTTCGGCGCCCCGACTGTCGTCAACCCGTTTCCCGCTTGATGCCGCCACGCGCTGCGGGCTCACCAGGAACGGCAGCGACCTCAAACATTGATTGGCCGCGACTTTGGCTGCGGACGTGGCGGCTGCGCCTGATGGCAGCCGACGGCCGCGCCACGGTG
This sequence comes from uncultured Burkholderiales bacterium, assembly GCA_964470865.1. GTDB lineage: Bacteria > Pseudomonadota > Gammaproteobacteria > Burkholderiales > JAEUOS01 > JAEUOS01. Next base: position 6,317 of record CAYYFR010000222.1, read on the forward strand.
GCGGCGCCCGGACGCGGCGCGCGTTGTGTTCAGAACACAGATCGAAGCCCACCAGGGCCGCATCGACCTGGCTTTCGTTGCAGATGCCCATCAGCGCTGCTGCCAGGCCGACGTCGGTCATGTAAAGTTTTGGCATCTTTACTTGGCGGCCAAAATTGGCGAAGTGCGGGCGCACATAGTGCATCGCATGCTCCCTGCGTTGTTGGATGAATCGCAGTATGGCCTATTTTATCCTTGCATTTATGGTAGTGAAGTTCCATAATTGCAATGATGTTTAACCGCCATCTGCTGTCCCGGCTCATCGAAGAGATCCACCATTCCCCGGCGGTGGCTTTGCTGGGCCCACGCCAGGCCGGCAAAACCACGCTGGCGCGGGAGGCGGCCAAAACGATGCCGGGCGGCATCTATCTGGACCTGGAATCTGAACGCGACCGCGCCAAGCTGGCGCAGCCCGAGTTGTATCTGGCCGACCATCTGAGCGAGCTGGTCATTCTGGACGAAGTGCACCGCGCGCCCGGCCTGTTCCCGGTGCTGCGCGGCCTGATTGACCAAGCCCGGCGCAACGGCAAACGCGCTGGCCAATACCTGCTGCTGGGCTCGGCCTCGCTGGATTTGCTGCAGCAGTCGGGTGAAACACTGGCCGGCCGCATTGCCTACCTGGAGCTGGCACCGCTGGACCTGCTTGAGGTCGGCGCCGACCAAGCCGAAACCCTGTGGCTGCGCGGCGGCTTCCCCGAAAGCCTGACGGCCCCCAGCCAGCAGCGCAGCCTGCGCTGGCGCGACAACTTCATCCGCGCCTACCTGGAGCGCGATATACCGCAGTTCGGGCCGCGCATTGCGGCACAAACCCTGCGCCGCTGCTGGACCATGCTGGCGCACCTGCAAGGCAGCCTGCTCAACGTAGCCAAGCTCGCGCGCAATCTGGGCCTGGATGCAAAAACCGCCCACAGCTATGTCAACCTGCTGTGCGCCCTGCTGCTGGTGCGCCGCCTGCAACCCTGGCACACCAACGTGGGCAAACGCCTGGTCAAGTCGCCCAAGGTGTACATCCGCGACAGCGGCCTGGTGCATGCGTTGCTGGACATTGAAACCAAGGATGCACTGCTGGCCCACCCCGTGGTGGGCGCAAGCTGGGAGGGCTTTGCCATTGAGAACCTGCTGGCCTACGCGCCGGCCAACGTGCAGGGCTACTTCTACCGCACCGGCGGCGGCGCCGAGGTAGACCTGCTGCTGGCCTGGCCGGGCGGCAAACTGTGGGCCATTGAAATCAAACGCAGTCTGACGCCCAAGGTAGGGCGCGGATTTCACGCCGCCTGCGAAGACCTGATGCCGGAACGCAAGCTGCTCGTCTGCCCCAGCCTGGAGCCGTTCCCGCTGGGGCATGGGGTGCAGGCCATGCCGCTGGCCATGTTGTGCGATGAGTTGAGGCAAATGCCGCGCTAGTTGTTATGGCTACAGAATGGACTGCTGACGCCGAATCCCTGGCACCTCCACGAGTGCAACGATGATGTTGGGTTAGTCGGCGGCCGGATTGTTGGCACGGACGAACTTGAGACTATGCCAACCATCTCACTCGCAACTCGCAAGAATCAACAATAGCGGGTTTACGACGCGCCGGCTGCCCAGTTGAGGCTCATAGCCCCGACCACGGCATTACATCCACCCCGTCGCGCGCGAATCGCGTGGCGCCGCCATACACCAGACCTGGATAGACGGCGGAAAAGCTGCCTCGCTCGGCTGCGTATTTCTGCCACTTCCGCAGGCTGCCCAACGCGTCCGCTGCGATGCTGGGCGCAGACTTGATTTCGACTGCGGCCAGTTCGTTGCCGCGCTCCACGATCAAGTCAACCTCGGTACCGATGTTGTCGCGCCAGAAGTAGAGTGGGTCGCGCAGGCCCGCGTTGCAGCGATTTTTAAGGAATTCGTTGACCACCATGGTCTCGAACAGGGCGCCGCGCAGGGGGTGTGCATCGACCTGGCTTTCGTTGCGGATGCCCATCAACGCTGCTGCCAGGCCGACGTCGGTCATGTAAAGTTTCGGCATCTTTACCAGGCGTTTGCCAAAATTGGCGAAGTGCGGGCGCACATAGTGGATCAAATAACAGGTCTCGAGTATGGCAAGCCAGTGCTTGACCGTCTTGTCCGCCACGCCCGCGTCGCTTGCCAGCGATTGCATGTTGAGCAACTGGCCGGTACGGCCGTCGTTCGATCGATGTCCAGCGCCCGCACCGCATTGAGCACCAGGAGGCCCTGGCGATGATCCTTGCGTTTTTTTACGACCGATCGCCCCGGCTTTTTGGATAGCCAGATTTTCTGCAAGCCGAAATAGCGCGGGTCGGGGGCGACCACGCGGGCCGGTGTGCTGTCACGGCCGGCGACGGTGTGGCGATCTGCGTCCCCAGGAGCGGCCAGCTCTGTTCTTCAAGCCGATGGACCTTGGCGGGTGTAGGAGCATCCTGGGGGATTCGGAGCGTGCTCGCGTGTCCGTGGCCAACAACACGGCCAGCGCCGCCTCGGACCTTGCTTGACACGCAAACCGGCTTCATTTTGGCGCTCCGTTTGGTACGCGGCGATACCTGCTGGCGCAATCCTCCTGTGCCCGCCTGTAATTCTTGCTACCATCTTCGAACCAGGAGGGTGATATTGGCTGATTTCGTCAGCAGAAGGTTCGGCAATGTCTTCCAGGTCGCCGAGGCCGACATTGCTGCCCTCATGAAGGCTTGGGAGGACGACGCGAACTGGATGAAACGACGGCCCGGGTACATATCGACGCAGTTGCACCAGGCGATCGGGGGCAGCACGGTCTTCCTGAACTACGCAGTTTGGG
>CAYYFR010000223.1:0-9137 GCA_964470865.1 uncultured Burkholderiales bacterium
CCGTGCCCACGCTGGTGCGCCGGCTGCCCGAGCCGATCAAGAAAATCATCGGCGACCTTTCCAACGAAGAACGCGTGCTCGTCGGCCTCGATGTGCAACCGGTGACGGTGTGAGCTTCTCATGAAGGAAAAAAGTGCCACTCCGAATCACCTCGCGGCCTTTGAAGCCGCCGCCGCGCAGGACACGACCCGCTACGTCCTGCGCCTCTACGTCACCGGCTCCACGCCGCGCGCCGCGCGCGCCATCGTGAACACCCGCAAAATCTGCGAGGAGAATCTGCACGGGCGCTACGAGCTGGAGATCGTGGACATCTCCCGGCACCCGGCGCTGGCCCGGGGCGAGCAAATTCTCGCCGCGCCGACCTTGATCAAAAAACTGCCGCTGCCGCTGCGCCGTTTCATCGGCGACATGTCGCAGATCGAGCGCATCCTGCTCGGGCTCGATCTGCGGGTGACGAAAAACTCACATCCGTCCCCCGCGCAATAGCCGACGGACAGCATGCTCTCCGACAATTCACCCGAAGCACAGCTCCGCGCGGAAAACGCCGACTTGCGCGCGCGCCTGCAGGAAGCGGAGGAAACGCTGCACGCCATCCGCAGCGGCGCGGTGGATTCGCTCGTGGTCAAGACTGCGGGCGGCCCGCAGATCTTCACGCTCGCCAGCGCTGACGCCACCTCAAATCGCCTCCGCGGCGAGATTCTCTCGCAAGTCCGCGACTCCGTCATCGCCATGGATTTCGAACAGTGCGTGATCTACCTGAACGCCGCCGCCGAGCGGCTATACCGGATCTCCGCCGGCGACATACTCGGACGTCATTTCAGCCGAATCTTCTCCCGGCAGTGGCCGTCCGCGGAGGCGGAAGCCGCGACGTGGGTTGCCCTGCGCGAGCACGGCGAATGGCGCGGCGAGGTCACCCATCGCACGCACGATGGCCGTGAGTTGCCGGTCGAAGTGTGGTTGACCGTGCTTCGCGACGCCAACGGCGCGGATGCCGGGATGGTCGCCGTCATCCGCGACATCAGCGCGCGCAAGCAGGGGGAGGACACGCTCCGCGAAAGCCAGCAGTTCACCCGCAGTGTGCTGGATAATCTCCCTGCCTTCGTCGGCTTGATGACTGTGGACGGAACCTTGATCGAGGCGAACCGCTCGCCGCTGGAGGCTGCCGGCATCCTGGCCAGCGAGGTGGTCGGGAAAAAGTTCTGGGACTGCTACTGGTGGAACTATTCCCCCGAGATCCAGGCGCAATTGCGGGACGCGTGCGAGCGTGCCGCCGGCGGCGAACTCGTCCGCTACGACGTCCCCGTGCGCATGCGGGGCGACACGCGGACGTGGATCGATTTCCAGATCTCGCCGCTGCGCGATGCGAAAGGGCGCATCACGCATCTCATTCCATCGGCGATGGACTTCGCTGTGCGCCACCATGCCGAGGAAAAACTGCGCGCAAGCGAGGAGCGTTTCCGCGTGGCCGTGAGCGCGGTGAGCGACATCATCTGGACCTACAATGCCGCGGGAGAGATGGAGGGCGAGCAGCCCATCTGGAGCGCGTTCACCGGCCAGCGCATGGTGGATTATCGAGGCTACGGCTGGTCGAAAGCCGTGCATCCAGAGGACGCGCAGCCGACTATCGACGCCTGGAAACTTTCTGTCGCCGAAAAGCGGGTGTTTGAGTTTGAACACCGCCTGCGGCGGCACGATGGACAGTGGCGGCTGTGTTCCATTCGGGCCAAGCCGGTGCGGTATCCGAGCGGGGAAATCCGCGAATGGGTCGGCGTCCACACAGACATCACCGCGAGCAGGCACAGTGCGATGGAACTGGAGCGTGTCAGCTCCCTGCTTGCCACCCTTCTCCGCACCGCGCCCATCGGCTTTTGCTTCCTCGATCTTGATCTGCGCTTCGTGCATATCAATGAACGTCTCGCGCAGATGAACGGCGTTTCCGTCGAGGCGCACCTGGGCCGGCATGCCTCCGAAATCGTGCCCGCACTCTTCGAATCCCTCCGCGACTTGACCGGCCGCATCCTGACGACGGGGGACGCCCTGTTGAATCACGAGTTCTCCGGCGAGACCTCTGCGGCGCCCGGCGTGACGCGCTTCTGGAATGAAAGCTGGTATCCGGTGCGCGACGGGGCGGGTGAGGTCCTGGGTTTCGGCGCGGTCGTCGAGGAGATCACCGAGCGCAAGCGGGCCGAATCGGACCTGTTGGCAGCCAAGGCTCACGCGGAAAAGGCGAATCGTGCGAAAACGGATTTTCTCTCCGGCATGAGCCATGAGTTGCGCACGCCGCTCAATGGAATCCTCGGGTTCGCCCAGCTCCTGGAATCCGACTCGTCGTCCCCGACGCCGTCCCAGAAACGCAGCATCGACCAGATTCTCAAGTCCGGCTGGTACCTGCTGGACCTGATCAACGAAATCCTCGATTTGGCGCTGGTCGAATCAGGCAAGGTGATGCTGTCGCACGAGCCGGTTTCGCTGGACGATGTCATGCTCGAATGCCGCGCCATGATCGAGCAGCAGGCTCAGAAACGCGATATCAACGTACAGTTTCCGCGCTTCGATATTCCCTGCTTTGTCACGGCAGACCGGACCCGGCTCAAACAGGTGCTGATCAACCTCGTTTTCAACGCTGTCAAGTACAACAAGCCGGCAGGCACGGTGGCCGTGGAGGTCACACTGAAGCCTCTGGATTCCATTCGTATCTCTGTGCGGGACACCGGTGCGGGGCTGGCGCCGGCCCAGCTGGCGCAATTGTTCCAGCCGTTCAATCGGCTCGGCAAGGAGGGTGGCGCGGAGGAAGGCACGGGCATCGGCCTTGTTGTGACCAAGCGGCTGGTCGAACTGATGGGGGGCACGATAGGCGCCGAAAGCGCGCTCGGGGTGGGTAGCGTGTTCTGGATCGAATTGAGCGTGGCGGCCGCACCGCAGCTTGCGGCTGGGGACCTAGAGCTAACTGCGCCGGTGCGAGCGCAAATACCGGATGGCGTGCCGCAGCGCACGCTGCTATATGTAGAAGACAATCCGGCCAACCTGGCACTGGTCGAAGCACTGATTGCGCGCCGTCCCGACCTGCGGCTGATCTCCGCGGCGGACGGCGATCTCGGCATCGAGTTTGCACGCGCTTATCAGCCGGACCTGATTCTGATGGACATCAACCTGCCCGGCATCAGCGGGATCGAAGCCATGCAAATCCTGCGCAAAGACCCATCGACTTCGCATATCCCCGTGATCGCGCTCAGCGCCAACGCGATGCCGCGCGATATCGGGCGTGGCATGGAGGCAGGATTCCTCAACTACATCACCAAGCCGATCAAGGTGAATCAGTTCATGGAGTCGCTGGACGCAGCGCTGACATTTGCGCAACCAACATCGCGCGGCGCCGTGCCACAAGAAACGAACCAATAGAACAAGCACCAAGCTGGCGGGGCCGCGGGCTTCAACGCTTGGCGCCGATGCCGGTACCGAGGCGCTTGATCGCGGCGGTAAGGGGCTTCCCCGCCCTGGCATATCCTCCTGGCTAGGCTGATGCGGTTTCAAGCCGTGTATATCACCGGGTTTTTCGAATTGGTCGGCGCTCTGGGGCTGCTGCACCCGGGATACGCATGAAAACGCGTGAAAGCGCTCGCGCCCGAATACGCCAATTCGGTCACCCCAAAAACCAACATCGGGTGTTCAGGAAATCAAGTACGATTCTGCTCTGACCCCGATTGTCCTATGGTTCGATCATGCCTTTGCCAAACGCCCCTGAAACCCGTTAGTTTTCTCTCAGCCATGAAGAAAAACATGCACCCGGAGGTGACGCCCGCCCTGCGCAAATCCCCTACGGGTATTACCGGCCAAGATGAAATCACCGGCGGCGATCTGCCCACCGGGCGGCCGACGCTCGTGTGCGCAAGCGCGAGCTTTGCATGAAAAAAAAGGACGCCACTCCGAATCACCTCGCGGCCTTTGAAGCCGCCGCCGCGCATGACACGACCCGCTACGTCCTGCGGCTCTACGTCACCGGCTCCACGCCGCGCGCCGCGCGCGCCATTGTGAACACCCGCAAAATCTGCGAGGAGAATCTGCACGGGCGCTACGAGCTGGAGATCGTGGACATCTCCCGGCACCCGGCGCTGGCCCGGGGCGAGCAAATTCTTGCCGCGCCGACCTTGATCAAAAAACTGTCGCTGCCGCTACGCCGTTTCATCGGCGACATGTCGCAGATCGAGCGCATTCTGCTCGGCCTCGATCTGCGCGAGACGAAAAACTCACACTCGTCCCCCGCGCAATAGGCCGACCGACAGCATGCTCTCCGACAATTCACCTGAAGCACAGCTCCGCGCGGAAAACGCCGACTTGCGCGCGCGCCTGCAGGAAGCGGAGGAAACGCTGCACGCCATCCGCAGCGGCGAGGTGGATTCGCTCGTCGTCGAGACCGATGAAGGCCCGCAGATTTTCTCGCTCGATGCCGCGGAGGCTGCCTCGAACCGCTTTCGCGGCGAGGTCCTCGCGCAAGTCAGCGACTCAGTGATCGCCGTGGATCCCGAAGACCGCGTCACGTTTTTCAACGGCGCGGCCGAACGGCAATACGGGGTGCGATGCGATGAAGTGCTGGGGCGCAACATCTCCGAGATTTACACCCGCCATTGGCCGAGCCCGGATGCCGAGGCCGCGCGGTGGAAAGCCCTGCGCGAGCATGGCGAATGGCGCGGCGAAACCGTCGAGCGCCTCCGTGACGGACGCCAACTCCATGTCGAATCGAGCGTGACCATGTTGCGCGGCGCGGACGGCACGAATGCCGGGATGGTCGCCGCCATTCGCGACATCACCGAGAAAAACCTGGCGGAAAGGCGGCTGCGCGAGCAGGAAGAGCGGCAGCGTTTTGCCATGCAGGCGGCGGGTGCCGGCTCGTGGGATTGGGACATCGCCGCAGGCGACATCATCTGGTCGCCGGAAAACTACGCGCTCTATGATTTCGATCCCGCGCCGCGATCGCCGGCCTACGCCGATTGGGAATCGCGCGTGCATCCCGACGATCTCGCCCGCACGAACGCATTGGTCCGCGACGTGGTGGAGGGAAATGCGCCAGAGTTTCGCGCCGAATTCCGCGTGGTGCATCGCGATGGCCGCATCCTGTGGCTGCAGGGCCTCGGGCGCGTTCAGCGCGATGCCACTGGCACGGCGGTCCGCCTTTCGGGCATCAATCTCGACATCACCGCGCGCAAGCGCAGCGAGGAGGAATTTCAGCGTCTCAGCGTGTTACTCGAAACCCTTTTACACAGCGCGCCCATCGGCTTTTGCTTTCTCGACCGGGAACTGCGCTTCGTGCACATCAATAAACGTCTCGCGGACCTAAACGGCATCTCCCCCGAGGCGCACTTGGGCTGGAATGTAGCCCAGATATTGCCCGCATTCAGCGACACTCTCCGCGCCGTGACCGGCCGCATCCTGGCGACGGGCGAACCGGTGTTGAATCACGAGTTCTCCGGTGAGACGCCCGCCGCGCCCGGCGTGACGCGCTGCTGGAATGAAAGCTGGTATCCGGTGCGCGACGGCGCGGGAGAGGTCTTGGGTTTCGGCGCGATCGTCGAGGAGATCACCGAGCGCAAGCGGGCCGAACTGGAACTGAAACTACTCCACGAAACACTCGAGCGGCGGATTGAGGAACGTACCGCCGAATTGCGCGAAGCCTATGAATTCAACCACCAGATCATCAATAGCGCCCAGGAAGGCATCGTTGTCTGCGACAGGGAGGGGCGCTTGCTGGTATGGAACCCCTACATGGCGCGGATGAGCCGCATGGCTGGCGAGCAGGTCACGGGCAAACCGGTGACTGGGGTATTGCCGTTTCTGACTCAAGAGTCGTTGGCGCAGTTCCTCGAACGCGCCTTGAAAGGCGAAGTCGTCGATACGCCCGATTTGCCCTACATCGTAGCCGACACGGGCGTCTCGGGCTGGTGCGCAGCGCGCTTGGTGCCGTTGTTCAATTCCCAGAGCAATATCACGGGTGCAATCGTCACCATCCGCGACACTTCCGAGCGCAAGCATGGCGAGGCGATGCTCGCCCAAGCGTCCACCAAACTACGTCAATTGAGCGTGCACCTGGTACAGGTACGCGAGGAAGAGGGCAAACGCATTGCCCGTGAAATTCATGACGAACTCGGCGGGCTGCTCACCGCCATTCAGGCGAATGTATCCGTGGCCATTGAACGCGATGAGCGTGGCGGCGGAATGGCCGGCGCGGAATTGATGAAGGCAACGAAGTTGGTCGAAAGCGCGGCCGATACGGTGCGCCGGATCATTGCCGATCTGCGCCCCAGTGTGTTGGATCAACTGGGAATATGGGCGGCGCTCGAATGGCATGTCGGCGAAATCGCGAAAAGCGCCGGGCTGGCAACCGAAATTGTCATCGACGACGACGCCGCCGCGATCGAGCTCGATTCCGAGCGCAGCACGGCGCTTTTTCGGATCGTGCAGGAAACGTTGACCAACGTGGTGCGCCATGCGGCGGCCACGCAGGTGGCAATCCGCGCCTGGCATGATGGCGATGCGGTCGTGGTCGAAATTGAAGATAACGGGATTGGCATTGGCGAAGCGCAACTCAACAAGACCGGCAAGTGGGGTCTCCTGGGCATCCAGGAGCGCGTGCACCACTTTGGCGGCACCTTTCGCATAGCCAGGGGGTCCGCACACGGCACTGTAGCGGTGGTACGCATGCCGCTTCAGCAACCGTCAGAGCGCCGCGCGGCGATCGTCGATGACCTCCGCTCATAAAGTCAGAATCTTGCTGGTAGACGATCACGCGGTCGTGCGCGAAGGCGTGCAGCTGATGCTGGGGACATCGGACGATCTCGAAGTCACAGGGGTCGCCGAGCGCGGGTCCGAGGCCTTGAAGCTTGCCGGCGAGCGGGACTTCGATGTCGCGCTGATCGACATCGCGTTGCCCGGAATGAACGGTCTCGAACTGCTCAAGCGGCTGCGCGCGGAAAAGCCAAAACTCCCGGTGCTGATGCTCAGCATGTATTCCGAAGACATCTACGCCGTGCGCGCCCTCAAACTCGGCGCCGCCGGTTACCTGACCAAGAACAGCCCCCTGCCCACCTTGCTTGCGGCGGTGCGCAAGGTTGCTGGCGGCGGGCGCTATGTCAACCCTGCGTTGTTAGACCGGCTTGCCGCTGAAATCGGCGACGGCAGGAAGAGCGCCGATGCAGCGCTGACGAATCGCGAGCTGGAAGTGCTGCAACGCATCGCATCGGGTCAAAGTCTGTCGCAGATCGCCGACGCGCTGCATTTGAGCCCGAAGACCGTCAGCACCTATCGCGCCCGCATCCTCGAAAAGCTCGACATGACGAGCAATGTCGAACTCGGGCGCTATGCGCTGGAAAACGGCATCCTGCCGTGAGGGGCTGAAACACCACCCGGTACGGCGCTGCGCTTGGCGGTCTTCAAAGCGCTGATCGAAGCGGTAGCGGTGCCGCCCTGTCTGTAGGGGTTTCCCTACGCATTCGTGCTGGCATTCGCCCGCGTCAACAATCCTCCTGCGCCTGATTGTGCAGTGCCGTACCTAGCGGCGACTATGCAATCATGCCAAACAGTCGAAGAAATCCCGCAAGCGTTGGCAGAGTGGAGAACTCTGTGACCTTGCCACACGTTGACGTGGTCCATGTCGACAGCCATACCCGGTTGATTGACGCGGACGGCAGTGCGCTTGGGTCTCAAACGGCCGACAGGCTGCCAGTGCTGGCGAATCGCCGTGAATGCTTTCACCGGCAATACGCATGTTGAACAAACCTGAACTATCGGGAAAACACAGCCCCAGGCAGAATCATTTGCTGGCCGCTCTGCCGGACGCCGATTACGCGCGCCTGCTGCCTGACCTTGAACTCATCCCCATGCCGCTGGGCCGGGCAATCCATGAGTCTGGCGGCACCCTGGACTATGCGTATTTTCCGACCACCAGCATTGTGTCGCTGATGTACGTACTGGAAGATGGCGCCTCCGCGGAAACTGCCGTCACTGGCTTCGATGGGGTGGTAGGCATTGCTTTGTTCCTGGGGGGCAACAGCACGCCTAACCGCGCCGTGGTGCAAAGCGCCGGGTTCGGATATCGGCTCAGGGTATCGGTACTGAAAAGAGAATTCAACCTCAATGGTGAATTCACTCGCCTGATGCTGCGCTATACGCAGGCGCTGATCACGCAAATGGCGCAGACATCTGTCTGCAATCGGCATCACGTCCTCGAACAGCAACTGTGTCGCTGCCTGCTGTTGAGTCTCGACCTGCTTGCCACGAACGAGCTGACGATAACGCAGGAGATGATCGCCAACAAGCTGGGCGTGCGTCGCGAGGGGGTGACCGAAGCTGCCGGACGTTTGCAACAAGCCGGCATCATTCGTTACAGTCGGGGACATATCACGGTGCTCGATCGCCCCAAGCTCGAAAAAGGGGCGTGCGAGTGCTATACCGTTGTGAAAAAGGAAATGGATCGTTTGTTGAGGGTTGGTTTGTTGTTTCCGCGCGAAATCCATCCAGTGATCATGCACGGCAAAGTCTTCACGCCGGAACACGCTCAAGTGTTTGAGGGGCTTGGCGCTACGGTTCGCGCTGCACTCCCCCCAGTGCTGCCAACCAAGCCGGAATCCGGCAAACCCGCTTCGACCCACGCCTACCACCGGCTTGTCTAGCAGCCTGTCGGACCTGGGGCGTCGAAAGCGAAAATCGGCCCCAGCGAGCACAGTTTTGCCGCCTTCGTATCCCATAGCCCGGTTATGGGATAAGAAGGCGGTGAAAAACGGACCGCTGCGACCGATTTGCAGCCGACGCTCCCCAAGTCCGACAGGCTGCGAGAAGGTCATTGAGGCAGGCTTCCTCAACTACATTACCAAACCTGTCATGGTGAATCAGTTCATGGATACACTGGACGCGGCACTGGCATTTGTGCAAACAGCATGGCGCGGCGCCGTGCCGCGAAAAACGAACAAATGGAATGCCAAGCTGGCGGGGCCGCAGACTTCAACGATCGCCGCCGCTGCCGGTACCGAGGCGTTTGATTGCGACAGCCAGCGTCTTGCCCGCCTTGGCATACCCGGCCCAGGGCGCGTTTCCATGGTCCAGGCGGGTGTGTGCGGTGCGCACCGTCCAGTGCGCGCCGCCCTTGAGTG
>CAYYFR010000224.1:0-9115 GCA_964470865.1 uncultured Burkholderiales bacterium
GCGCGGCCGCTGAAGGCACATGGCGGGCGCTACGTGACGCACATGCGCAATGAAGACGATCACATCATCGCGGCGATGAACGAGGCCTTTCGCATCGGCCGCGAAGTCGGCGTGCCGGTGATCATCTCGCACCACAAGGTGGTGGGCGTGCGCAACTACGGGCGCTCGGAAGAAACCCTGAAGCTTCTGACCGAGGCACGGCGCGGCCAGGAGGTATGCGTCGACTGCTACCCCTACATCGCCTCTTCCACCATGCTGCGCGCCGACCGCATTCCCTTGTCCGACCGCATCATCCTCACCTGGTCGAAACCGCATCCGGAATTCACCGGCATGGACCTGCCGGAAATCGCCCGCCGCATGGGGCTCACGCAGGAGGATGCGGTAGCCAAGCTGCTGCCGGCCGGCGCGATCTACTTCTCGATGAACGAGGCCGACGTGCAACGCATCCTCAAGTTCGAGGACACCATGGTCGGTTCCGACGGCATTCCGCACGATATCAAGCCGCACCCGCGTCTGTGGGGCACCTTTCCGCGTGTGCTGGGTCACTACAGCCGCGATATCGGCCTGTTTCCGCTGGAGACCGCGGTCTACAAGATGACCGGGCTTACCGCCGCCAAGTTCGGCCTGACCGACCGCGGCGTGCTGAAAGTTGGCGCATTCGCCGACATCACAATCTTCGATGCAGCCCTGATCAACGACAGCGCCACCTTCGAGCAACCCACCGAGCCGGCGCGCGGGATCGACAGCGTGATCGTCAATGGCGAAGCGGTGTGGCTGGCCGGCCAGGCGACAACTGCGCGGCCGGGGCGGCTGTTGCGCAATCGCGCCTGATGCGCCCTGCCACCGCGGGCAGCGTCGCTTGAACGAGAGGGCTTGGCGCTCGATGCGCGCACCCGGCCGCGCATGGTGGCTGGGCGTGCTCCTGGCCGCCTGCCCGCTCGCCGCCGCCCAGGACGTTCGCGCCATTGCAAGCGAGTCGATTCCACTGCGCGCCCCGGGGCATGCAAGCCATGACTTGCGCTTGAGCGTGCATGCCTTCGGCGGAAGCCGCTGGACCACCTCGGAGATCCGCGCTGCAGTGGTGGAAGCCACAACCCTGCTGGCGCAATGCGGCATCGCCAGCACCGCCCTGCTGCACGAACTGGAGGCGCCGCGCCGCTTCCAGTTCTATTCCACCCAAGTCTCGCGCCAACTGCTGCGCGAGTTGCCAACCTTCAAACCCGCAGTGTTTTTTGTCGAGGACAATCTCAACCGACCGGCGTTCGACGCCGAGGCAATCGGCCGCGCCAATGCGGCGAGCCGCCCCGAACTGACCGATACCATCTGGATCGCCCACGGCGCGCGCGACCTGGCGATCACGCTCGCGCATGAACTGGTGCATGTGCTCAGCGACAGCGGCGCGCACAGCGATGCCCCCGACAACCTGATGCGCGCCGAAACCGCACCCGGCAATATCGTGTTGAGCCCGGACCAGTGCAACAGCTTGCGCACACGCGGAGAAGCCAATCGCCTCCTGACACCGCGCGTGCTAAAACCCTAGAAAAGTCGGGCATTGCCCGGGAAGCTCACACGCATGGACTATTCACCCGAACTCGGCGGCCTGATCTACCAGGTGGCCAGCATGGCGCGCCGCACTGGCGGAATTTCGTTCGCCGGCGGCTATCCCGATCCGGAACTGTTCGATACCGAAGGCCTGGCCGCCGCCTTCAACCAGATGTTCCGAGAGAGCTTTCGCGTGGCACTGCAATATGGCGAACGCGAAGGCCACCCGCCCTTGCGCGCGCGCGTGGCCGCCTTTTGCTCCGGCCCCGGCCGCACAATCGCGCCCGAAGAAGTGATCATCGCCAACGGTGGACAGCAGGGCATCGAGACCACGGTGCGGGTGCTGACCCAACCCGGTGACACAGTCTTCATGGATAGCCCCGTGTTTCCGACCGCGCTGCAGGCTTTCCATCTGGCCGGCCTTGCGGGCGTTAGCGTGGCCAAGGATGCCGACGGTCTGATCGCGGAATCGCTCGAAGAACTGCTGCGCACGCATCGCCCGAAACTGCTCTACCTGGTGCCCTCTTTTTCCAACCCGGATGGCAGTGTGCTGGCGCTGCAACGCCGGCGCCGTGTGCTCGAACTGGCGGTCGAACATCGCTTTCATGTGCTGGAGGATTCGCCCTACAGCCACCTCTGGTTCGATACGCCGCCGCCGCCCACCATGCTGGAGCTGTCGGGCAAGGTGCCGGGCGCCGAAGAATGGCTGGTGCATGTGTCGAGCCTGTCGAAACTGGTGGCCCCGGGCCTGCGGGTGGGCTGGATGATCCCGCCTGCCAACCTGCGCCAGCGCTTTGTCTGGACCAAGCTTGCCACCGACATTCATTCCGCGCTGCCGACCCAGCATGCGATCGAGAACTACTGGGCCGCGGGGCGCTTCGAGGCGCATCTGCCGCTGATCCGTGCCACCTATCGCGAGCGCGCCATGGCCATGCACCAGGCCTTGACCGAGCATCTTGCCGGCCGGCTCGAATTCGTGCGGCCGCGTGGCGGCATGTTCATGTGGTGCCGCATGCGCGCAGCCATCGATGCGCGCGAACTGCTTGAGCGAGCCGGCAAGGAAGGCGTATTTTTCGTGCCCGGCGTGGCGTTTTATCCGGGCCGGCCGGACCTGGCCACCTTCCGGCTGTCGTTTGCCACCATGCCGGTCGAGCGCATCCATGAGGGCATCGAGCGCCTGGCGCGGGTGCTGCCGGGCTGATCCCGACCAATTGATTCAGCGCAAATCCGGCTTGCCCCAGCCGGCCTATGATGGCAACCGGATCACCCGCTCCACGACGCCGCAATGCACACCGCCTACATCTCGCATCCCAGCTTCCTGTTGCACGACATGGGCCCGGGCCATCCGGAATGCCCCGAGCGACTCTCGGCCATCCAGGATCATCTGCTGATGCGCGGCCTGCTCGACCTGATGCCGCCCTACGATGCCCCGATGGCCACTCGCGAGCAGGTGCTGCGGGTGCACGACTCGCTGTATGTCGCCGAACTCGAAGCCGCATCCCCTGCAAGCGGCTACGTGCATGTCGACCCCGATACCGCGATGAATCCGCACACGCTCAAGGCCGCCTGGCATGCCGCCGGGGCCGCGGTGCAGGGCGCCGAACTGGTGGCGCGCGGCCTCGCACGCAGCGCGTTTTGCTGCGTGCGCCCGCCCGGCCACCATGCCGAGCGACACCAGGCGATGGGCTTCTGCTTTTTCAACAACGTCGCCGTGGGCGCGGCCCATGCGCTGGCCGAACTCGGCATCGATCGCGTCGCGCTGGTCGATTTCGACGTGCATCACGGCAACGGCAGCGAAAATATCTTCGCCGGCGACGAGCGCGTGCTGATGGTCTCGACCTTTCAGCATCCGCTTTACCCCTACAGCGGGGAAATCGCGCGCGGACCCAACATGATCAACGTGCCGCTGCCACCGCGCTCCTGCGGTGACGCACTGCGCGCCGCCGTGACCGAGCGCTGGCTGCCGGCGCTGGAGAAGTTCCAGCCTGAAATGGTCTTCATCTCGGCCGGCTTCGATGCGCATCGCGAAGACGACATGGCCAATCTGGGCTGGGTGGAGGCGGACTATGCATGGGTCACGCGCGAGATCGTGGGGGTCGCCGAGCGGCATGCGGGGGGCCGGATAGTGTCGCTGCTGGAAGGCGGCTACAACTTGCCGGCACTGGCGCGCTCGGTGGCGGCGCATGTCAGGGTGCTGATGGGCGCCGACTATTGAGAATTGCACAATTCATGACAAAAACATGCCTCTGGCGAGGTTGTCAAAAGTAACAGCGTCAGTGAACGGAAAATTGCGCAAATCGGCAAGCCGCACAGCCTATTCCAGCGCCTTGCCCGCTTCAATCGGGATACCGGCCCCTTTTCGAATCACTACCGAAGCCGAAGCCTTGGCCAGAAGCACGCCATCCAGCGACCGCAGTTCGGCTTCGACGAACGCCATGCTGCGCCCCTGCTTCAACACCCGACCAATGCCGCGCACGCGGCCGGCCAGCACCGGCTGCAGATAGCTGACCTTCATTTCCACGGTCGGCGCCGAATCGTCCACTGCAAGGCGTGCCAGAATCGCCACGCTGAACACATCGTCCAGTATCGCGGCGACGATGCCGCCCTGCAGGGTGCCGATCGGGTTAAGAAGATTCTCGCCGGGCTCGTACTCGAGCACCACGCTATCGGCCTCGACGCGCGCGCTTTTGAACCCCAGAGTTTGCGAGCAGGGCGGTGGCGCTCCGCCCTCAAGCATCAGGCGCAAGGCGTTGCCGGCAGCAGGCTTGGCACTGGTCATGCGATGCGCCTCTTAATGCTGGAGGATCTTGTCGAGGAAATTCTTGGCGCGATCCGAGCGTGCTTCACGGTTGCCGAAGAATTCCTCCTTCTGGCAATCCTCGACGATCTTGCCCTGGTCCATGAAGATCACCCGATGCGCCACCTTGCGCGCGAAGCCCATCTCGTGGGTCACGCACATCATGGTCATGCCTTCCTGCGCCAGCAAAACCATGACGTCGAGCACCTCGCCCACCATCTCGGGGTCGAGCGCCGAAGTCGGCTCGTCGAACAGCATGATGATGGGGTCCATCGACAGCGCGCGGGCGATTGCCACACGCTGTTGCTGGCCGCCCGATAGCTGGCCGGGATACTTGTCCTTGTGCGCCGACAGGCCGACCCGCTCCAGGTACTTGAGGCCGCGCGCCAGCGCATCATCCTTGGAGCGGTTGAGCACCTTGACCTGCGCCAGTGTCAGGTTCTCGGTGACGGTCATGTGCGGAAACAGTTCGAAATTCTGGAACACCATGCCGCAGCGCGAGCGCAACCCGGGAAGGTCCGTCTTCGGGTCGCCAACCGAAATGCCGTCGACCTCGATGCTTCCTTTCTGGAACGGTTCCAGGCCATTGACGGTCTTGATCAGTGTCGATTTGCCGGAACCCGAAGGCCCGCACACCACCACCACATCACCCTTCTTGACGCTGGTGGTGCAATCGGTCAACACCTGGAAGCTGCCATACCATTTGCTGACATTCTTGAATTCGATCATGCGTATCCCTTTTTCTTGTGCGTCGCGTCCGCCAATCCTCAACGGACGATGGCGATTTTCTTTTGCAGTTGCTTGACCAAGAGCGACAAGCCGAAACACATGATGAAATAGGCCGCCGCCACGAACAGATACATTTCCACCAGACGACTGTCGCGCTGCGCGATCTTCGAGGCAGCGCCGACGAAATCGGTCACATTGAGCAGCGACACCAGCGAGACGTCCTGGAACAGGATGATGGTCTGGGTCAGAAGCACCGGCAGCATGTTGCGAAAGGCCTGCGGCAAAATGATCAACTGCATCGATTGCCAGTAGTTGAGTCCGACCGCATAGGCAGCGGCGACCTGGCCGCGCGAAATGCTCTGGATTCCGGCACGCATGATCTCGCAGAAATAGGCGCCTTCGAACAGGATGAAGGTGATGTAGGCCGAGCGGTCGGCACCGATCTGTGGCGGCCGGTCCATGCCGCTGACCCACTGCAGCAGCACCGGCGAGAGGAAATAGAACCAGAAGATCACCAGCAACAGCGGGATCGAACGCATCAGGTTCACGTAGCCAGCGGCGGCCATCGACAAAAACTTGTTGGACGACAGCCGCGCCATGGCCAGAAGCGTACCCCAGATGACGCCGCCAATCGCCGCCACCACTGTAAGCTGCAGCGTGTATTCGAGGCCCTTCCAGAGATAGGGCAGGGAGTTCTTGATGACGGAAAAGTCGAGTTCGGTCATGCCGAGCCCCTAGTGCCCGCCGCCGCCGGCACCGCCGGAGATGAATCCGGGGATCGCGGTGCGCTTCTCGATGAATGCCATTGCGCGGTTGGCGATCATGGCAATCACCACATAGATCAGGGTGGCCGCGGCAAACGCCTCGAAGTAGCGGAAGGTGAGTTCGCCCATTTCGCGGGTGCGGAAGAACAGTTCCACCAGCCCGATCGAAAACGCCACCGCGGTGTTCTTGATCAGGTTCATGAGTTCGGAGGTCATCGGGGGAATCACGATGCGGTAGGCCACCGGCAACAGAATGTAGCGGTAGGTTTGCGCCTGGGTCAGCCCCATTGCATTTCCCGCCATGCGCTGGCCGCGCGGCAGCGCCTGGATGCCCGAACGCACCTGTTCGGAGATGCGCGCCGCGGTAAAGAGGCCCAGACAGACGACCGCAGTGACAAACTGGTGGGTGGTCGGATCGAGCGAAATCACCCAGGTCTTGACCGCCGGTATCAGGCCGGGCAGCACGAAGTACCAGACAAAGAACTGGACGATCAGCGGAATATTGCGAAACAGTTCCACATAGGCGTTACCCACACGCACCGCCCATTTGTTCTCGGTGGTGCGCATCACGCCCAGGATCGAGCCCAGCAGAAAGGCGATTATCCAGGCCAGCGCCGCGATGATCAGCGTGTACTTGAGACCCGAAGCCAGGCTCATGATCCAGGTACCGTCACCGTCAGGCACCTGTTCAAACAGAATTGCCGGGTCCATGCATCCCCTCCATTGATTTTTTTCTTATGCAGCTTGCGTGCCAATGATACAACGCAAAACGGCAGGCCCTTGGGCCTGCCGTTTGATCCTGCGGCGCCGGATTCAATCCATCCGGACGCTTGACACTCCCTTAAACACCCTTGTCGTTGGGTGCAGCGAAGTCGGCCTTGAGTTGCGGGGTCATCGGGAAATTGAGGTTGACGCCCTTGGGCGGGATCGGGCTCATGTACCACTTGTTGTAGATGCGCTCCATCTCCGGCGACTTGTACAGTGCGGTCAGGGTCTTGTCGACCAGGGCCTTGAACTGCGGATCGTCCTTGCGCAGCATCGGGCCATAGGGTTCGGCACGAAGCGACTCGTTGAGGATCTTGAAATCGCCTGGATTGCGCGCGTTGGCGATTTGCCCTGCGAGCAGGATGTCGTCCATCACGAAGGCGGTAACCCGGTCTTCTGCCAGCAGCAGGAATGATTCGGCGTGGTCCTTGCCGTAGATTTCCTTGACATCGACGCTCTTGGTTTTCTCGTAGTTCTTGAGCAAGGGCACCGCCGTGGTGCCGGACGTGGTCGAGATGTTCTTGCCGTTCAGTTCGGCCAGACTGTTGATGTTGGACGATTTCTTCACCGCCGCGGTAACCTGGATGCGGAAGTAGGTCGGGCCGAATGCCACCAGTTTCTGGCGCTCCACCGAATTGGTGGTGGAACCGCATTCGATGTCGATGGTGCCGTTTTGTAGCAGCGGAATGCGGTTGCTGGAGGTCACCGGCTGATACACCACCTTCAGGTTGGGCATCTTCAATTCGGCCTTGACCGCATCGACCACCTTGGCGCAGATATCCATTGAGTAACCGATCGGTTGCTGCTTGTCGTCCAGATACGAGAACGGGATCGACGATTCGCGGTGCGCCACCGTCAACTGGCCGGTTTCCTTGATCTTTTTCAGGGTGCCGGTCAATTCTTGCGCATGCAGCGCTGGCGCGAAACCAAGGGCAACTACGATGCCCAAAATGGCGGGAAGCATTTTCATGATCTTCAAGTCTCCAAGTAGATACTGCGAATCTGAATAGAGTACGGTGGCGCCAGGCCTGCAATTCTGCTCATCAGTCCTCCGACCTGCTTGCGCCCGACACCGACCTGGCCTACCCCGCCTGTTTCAAAACGACCAAAAAGTCTAACAGAGCCTGTCAACACGCGCGAACATGGGGAAACCCTCGACCATTCTCGCGCATACGCACCAGTTTGGTCAGTCGGCTGCACCATCATCGCCCACTCGCGCTTGCGGGCGGGTCAACACACCGGGTTGCAAAATGGCGCGCAGCTTGTTGACGTCAAGCAGGCCACGTTCCAAAACCAGTTCCTCGACACTGCGCCCGGTTTCCAGCGCCAGGCGGGCGATCAGGGTGGTGTTTTCATAGCCGATATACGGGTTGAGCGCAGTGGCGAGCCCGACCGATGCGCGCACCCGTGCTTCCAGCAGCGCCCGGTTGGCACAGATTCCGGCGACGCAGTTGTCAGCCAGCGTGCGGCAGCCGGCGGCCAGGTGACTAATGCTCTTATAGAGCGAAAAGGCGATGATCGGCTCAAATGCGTTCAACTGCAGTTGCCCGCCCTCGGCGGCCATGGTGATGGTCATGTCGTTGCCGATCACTTCGAAGGCGATCTGGTTCACCACTTCGGGAATGATCGGGTTGACCTTGCCCGGCATGATCGATGAGCCGGCGGCGCGCGCCGGCAGGCGAATCTCGTTCAGGCCCGCCTGCGGGCCGCTGGACAAGAGACGCAAATCGTTGCAACTCTTGGACAGCTTGACCGCCACCCGCTTCAACACGCCCGACAACTGCACGAACGCACCGGTATCCTGCGTCGCTTCGACCAGGTTTGGCGCCATCGTCAGCGCCTCACCCGAAAGGCGACTCAGGTGGCGGCAAGCGGCGCCCGCGTAAGCCGGATCGGTATTGATGCCGGTGCCGATCGCGGTGGCGCCCAGGCTGATCTCGCGCATCAGCACCAGGGCTTCAGCCAAGCGCAGTTCATCCTCGCCCAGCATCACCGCGTAGGTGGAAAACTCCTGGCCGAGCGTCATCGGTACCGCATCCTGCAGCTGGGTGCGACCGATCTTGAGCACGTCGCGAAACTCGAAGGCCTTGGCCTCGAAGGCCGCGCGCAGGTGCGCCATGGCGGCGATCAGCTTCCTGATCGCGAATACCGACATCAGGCGCAACGCGGTGGGATACACGTCGTTGGTCGACTGCGAGCAGTTGACGTCCTCGATCGGGTGCAGGGCTGCGTAATCGCCGCGCTTGCGTCCCATAAGTTCGAGCGCGCGATTGGCGATGACTTCATTGGCATTCATGTTGGTCGACGTGCCCGCGCCGCCCTGGATCATGTCGACCACGAATTCGCCACGCAAGGCGCCGCCGGCCACCTCTTTGCAGGCGGCGACAATCGCCGCAGCCTTGGTTTCCGGCAGCAGACCGAGATCGCGGTTGGCCAGGGTTGCCGCGTGCTTGACCAACGCCAGCGCGCGCAGCAAATCTTCGCTGGCGCCGATCGGTACGCCGGAAATCGGAAAGTT
>CAYYFR010000225.1:0-9010 GCA_964470865.1 uncultured Burkholderiales bacterium
AGCCGGTTTGCGACCGGCCTTCGGCGCTCAGGCGACCTGCGCGGCTACTTGAGACGCATGTCGTTCGAAATCGAAGTTACCCCGGCAACGGTGCGTGCGACGGCGACCGCACGGTCGATATCGGCGCGCGACCTGACGAAGCCGCTCAACTGCACCCGGCCCTTGAACGTCTCGACATTTATCTCGGCCGACTTGAGGGTCGGTTCGTTGAGCACCGCAGCCTTGACCTTGGTGGTGATGACGGTGTCGTCGACGTATTCGCCCACACTCGCCGACTTGCCGGTCGAGGCGCAGCCGGCGAAAGTTGCGAAGCCGATGAAGGCGACGAGAGTGGCGATGCGGCGCATGAATGAATTTGACATAGTGGTTCCTTTAGAGGTTTCGTATACGTCCACGCCGACCCGGTTTGATCGAACGCGTCGCATCTTCAGGCCCTGCACGCATGAGAGCCGTGTGGGACTGCCTCAATCATCAGGCTCCGACCTGAAGATGTCAGTGCGCTTGCGCACACAGGATGCAACGCGCGGACCTGCTTGCGCCGGAGGCGGGATCACCAATTTCGCCAGTGTTCGCTACCACACAGACCACGCCATGCGGCGTGCCTATTCTGCGCCTAGGGCGTCAGAATTCCGTGCCCGGGACCGTCTCGCAACTCACTCGTCAGGAGATCAGCATGAACAAGGATCAGGTCAAGGGCCGCATCAAGGAAGCTGGCGGCAAGATCAAGGAAACCACCGGCAAAGCCGTTGGCAACCCCACGCTTGAACAACGCGGCAAGGTTCAGAAAGTCGTCGGCAAAGTGCAGGCGGCTTACGGCGACATCAAGGCCGATGCCAAGAGCAACACAAGCAAGCCCGTCTAAACAGATATCAAAGGAAAGCGATATGAACTACGAAGAACGCGACACTTACGGCATGTACAAGCGCGCCTCCAGGACCGACGCAGGGCCGGATACACGCAGCGGGCCGGGTCCCGAACTGATGGGCGCCGACACCCTGATCGGCAACGACGTCTACAACCCGAATGGCGACGACCTGGGCGACATCAAGGAAATCATGCTCGACATGCGCACCGGCAAGGTGGGCTACGCAGTGCTCTCCTTCGGCGGATTTCTCGGCATGGGCGACAAGCTGTTCGCGGTGCCCTGGGGCGCGCTGAAACTCGACACCGAGAACAAGCGCTTCACCCTCAACGTGGAAAACGAGCGCCTCAAAGCGGCCCCCGGTTTCGACAAGGACCATTGGCCCAACATGGCCGACCAGGCTTGGGCAAGTCAGATTCATGCGCACTGGCAGCCGAGCCTGTATTCGGAAATGCCGCGCGTCTAGCGCAATCGGTTTGTCTCCTCCTCCGTGCGCATGACCGGCATGGTTTGGCCTCCGGATTTCGGAGGCTTTTTTTTATCCGCGCGGAACGCGCGAACACCTTGCCCCGCCAAAGCGCGTTCGAGCCGGTCGGCTGCAGTACTGAGCAAATGACACCCCGCAATCGCCACAACGCGGCGCGTCGACACCGGCCCGGCGCAATTGCGTCCTGCCAGGACCGGCAATCAGACCGCCGTGACCTCGATGTCCGGCTCGATGGTGCGCAGCAGATTTTCGATGCCGGCGAGAGTGCCGGAAAGCGAGCTGGGGCAGCTGCCGCAGGCGCCCTGGTAATGCACCACCAGGCGCTTGCCTGTCAGGCTCAGCACGTACAGATCGCCGCCGTCGCCCTGCAGATAGGGCCGGATCTGGGCGTCGAGCAGGGTATTGATCTGCTCCAGGCGCGCCCGGTCTTCCGGCGCCATGTCGTCCAGCGTAGGCTGAACCGACTGCGCGAAGTGCTCCGAAGCTTCGCTTGCAGCCGGGGCCGCCCGCAGCGGACCGGCGATGTCGCGCGAAAGTTCGCGCCAGTCGGCACGGCCATCCTGGGTGACAGTGAGCCAGCGGTCGACATAAAACACGTTGGTCACATGCTCCAGATCGAACAGGGCCGCAGCCAGCGGATCGGTGGCGGCCTGCCCGGCATTTTCGAAGGATCGCGAAATGCCCCAGGTCAACGGCTCCTTGAGGATGAACTTTTTCGCGTTCGGGTTCGGCGTGTCTTCGATGTCGTCGATTTTCGGCATGGATTCGCTTCAGGCATCGCCGATCGGGGCGTGCATGGGGTCGCCGTCGGACTCGGTGGAAACCACGGGCACGGCATTGAGTGCCGCGTGCAGGGTGTGCCACGGCAGGATGGCGCATTTGACGCGGGTCGGCAGGTCGCGCACGCCGGCGAAAACGGTGAGGCGGCCGAGGTGATGCGGCCCCGCGACATCGAGCTTGCCGGTGGTCATGTCGCGAAACTCGCCGATCAGCGCCTCGACTTCCGCGCGCAGCCGGCCCTTGACCACGGTCGTCATCATCGAGGCCGAGGCCTTGCAGATGGCGCAGGATTCGCCCTCGAAGCCGATGGCGTCGATACGCTCGCCCGCGAGCGTGAGCCCGACCTTGAGGTGGTCGCCGCACAGGGGATTGTGGCCGTAGGCGCGATGGGTCGCGTGATCGAGCGTGCCATAGTTGCGCGGCTTCTTGTTGTGGTCCAGGATCACCTCCTGGTAGAGCGCCCTGCTGTCGGCCATTACGTGAACACCTTCTGCACCATGCGGATGCCGGCCACCAGCGCATCGACCTCGGCATGGGTGTTGTAGAAAGCGAACGACGCGCGTGAGGTCGCCGCCAGCGAGAAGCGCCGCATCACCGGCTGGGCGCAATGATGCCCGGTGCGCACGGCGATGCCCTCCTGGTTGAGCAGCGTGCCGACATCGTGCGGGTGCACACCCTGAATCACGAACGACAGCACCGCGGCCTTCTCGCGCGCGGTGCCGACGATGCGCACGCCGGGAATCCGTGCCACCTCGGCGCTGGCGTAGGCCAGCAGGTCATGCTCGTGCGCGGCGATCGCGTCCATGCCGATCCCCGAGAGATAGTCGATGGCCGCGCCCAGAACGATGGCGGCGGCGATCGGCGGTGTGCCGGCCTCGAATTTTTGCGGGATCCCGGCATAGGTGGTCTTTTCGAAGGTGACCGACAGGATCATGTCGCCGCCGCCCTTGAAGGGCTGCATTTTCTCCAGCAGCTCGGCGCGACCATAGAGCACACCAATACCGGTCGGGCCGCACAGCTTGTGGCCGGAAAACGCATAGAAGTCGCAATCCAGGGCCTGCACGTCGACCCGCATGTGCGGCACAGCCTGGGCGCCGTCGACCAGCACCGGAACGCCCTTCGCATGCGCGAAATCGATCATGCGCCTGACCGGATTGACGCTGCCGAGCGCATTCGACACGTGGGTCATGCACACCAGACGGGTGTGCGCATTGAAAAGCGCCTCGTAGTCGTCGATCAGCAGTTCGCCGGCGTCATTGATCGGCACCACGCGGATGACTGCGCCCTTCTCCTCGGCCAGCATCTGCCAGGGCACGATGTTGGAATGGTGCTCCAGCATCGTGAGGATGATCTCGTCGCCGACGCCGATGAAGCGACGGCCATAGCCGTGCATCACCAGGTTGATCGCTTCGGTCGTGCCGCTGGTGAAGATCACCTCGCGCTCTTCACGAGCGTTGATGAAGCGCGCCAGCCTGGCGCGCGCCGCCTCGTATTCGCGCGTCGCCGTCTCCGACAGGTAGTGCACCGCGCGATGGATGTTGGCGTGCTCGCTGGTCTGGTAGCGCACCAGCCGGTCGATCACCGGCTGCGGCATCTGGCTGGAGGCGGCGTTGTCGAGGTAGACCAGCGGCTTGCCTTCGACTGCGAGCCCGAGGATAGGAAAATCGGCGCGGATCGCCGTCGTGTCGAGTCCGGCTTCCACCGGCTGCTCGCGTGCGCTTGCTGTCATGGGGTCCCTGCAGTGTTGGCAAGCACGGCCTCGCCGAGGCGCGCCTTGAGGGTTGTGATGGGTATGCGGTCGATGATCTCGGCGCCGAAGGCATAGGAGAGCAGGCTCTTGGCCGCGACTTCGGACAGGCCGCGGCTTTGCAGGTAGAACACCTGGTCGGCGTCGAGCTGGCCGACGGTGGCGCCGTGCGCGCACTTGACGTCGTCGGCGAAGATCTCGAGTTGCGGTTTGGTATCGACGCGCGCCTTGGGCGAGAGCAGAAGGTTGCGGCTGGACTGCGCGGAATCGGTCTTCTGCGCACCTCGGCGCACCAGCACCTTGCCGTTGAACACTGCCTGCGCGGCGGCGCCGACGATGCATTTGTGCAATTGCCGGCTGGTGCCGTGCGCCTGCCCGTGATCGATGACGCTGTGGGTGTCGGCGATCTGCCTGGCGCCGATCAGCGCCAGCGCATCGAGCGTGCACTCGCTGCCGCTGCCGGCCTGCGTCACGCAATGGTCAAGGCGCGAGATGCGCGCGCCGAGCGCGACAGCGACCGAGCGATAGGCGGCGGCGCGCCCCAGCGATACCGCGCAGCGGCCGATGTGAAACGCCGCGCCGCTTTCGCGCTGCACCCTGACATGGGTGACGCGCGCGTTGTCGGCCACCACGATTTCGGTCACCGCATTGGTGAAATAGGCTTCGTCGGTGAGCGCGACATAGTCCTCGACTACCGTCACCGCGCTGCCGGGAGCGGCCGACACCAGGCAGCGCGGATGGTAAGCGCCGTCCTTGCGGGTGGCGATGAACAGCAGGTGCACCGGTTCGGCCACGGCTGTCTCGGGTGGCACCATGACCAGCGCGCCGTCACGCAGGAAGGCGGTGTTGAGTGCGCTGAAAAGCTGGTCTTGATACCCCGCATGGATACCCAGGTGGGCCTCGATGCCGGGGGTGCGCACAGCCAGCGCCTGGGCCAGGGTCGTCACCTGCAGGCCGGGCCCGTCCACGCCGGCCGACAACGCGGGCGCAAACACGCCATCGACGAACACCAGACGATGCGTGGCTTCTTCGATATTGAAACGCGCGATGTCGGCCTGCGACAGGGTCGGCGCGGTTTGCACCGGTTCAAACGCGCGTCCGGTCAGCGGTGCGATATCGGTGAAGCGCCATTCCTCGTCGCGCATGCTCGGCACTTTCAGGGCCCCGACCCGATCGACCGCCGCCGAGCGCAGCCGGGTGAACCAGTCAGGGGCGCGCTCCAGCGCCTGCGTCTGCCCCTTGAGCAAACGCTTGAGGAAATCGCCAGCCGCAGTCGCGGTGCCGCCGGCGATGGCCACCGGCGTGCTCATGCCGGCGCTCCCGCCGCAGCGCCGCTTGCGGCGCTTACCCAGTCATAGCCGCGCGCTTCGAGTTCGAGAGCGAGTTCGCGCCCGCCGGTCCGGATGATGCGGCCCGCACTCATCACATGGACGTAATCAGGCACGATGTAGTTGAGCAGGCGCTGGTAGTGGGTCACCAGCAGCACGGCATTGTCGGGGGTGCCAAGCGCATTGATGCCTGAGGCGACAATGCGCAGCGCGTCGATATCGAGACCTGAATCGGTCTCGTCGAGAACCGCCAGGCGCGGATCGAGCAGCGCCATCTGCAGAATCTCGTTGCGCTTTTTTTCGCCGCCGGAAAATCCTTCATTGACGCTGCGGTCGAGGAAATCGGGGTTCATTTCCAGGAGCTTCATCTTCTCGCGCACGAGGTCGTCGAACTCCAGCGGATCGAGTTCTTCGCGGCCGCGTTGCGCCTGCACGGTGTTGTAGGTCAGGCGCAAAAACTGGCTGTTGGCCACGCCGGGAATCTCGATCGGGTACTGGAAACCGAGGAACACGCCGGCGCGCGCGCGCTCTTCCGGTTTGAGGGCGAAGAGGTCGACGCCCTCGAAGGTCGCGCTGCCGCCTGTCACCTGGTAGGCCGGGTGGCCCGCCAATATCTTGGCGAAGGTGCTCTTGCCGGAGCCGTTCGGACCCATCAGGGCATGCACTTCGCCGCGCTTGACGGTGAGGCTCATGTCCTTGAGGATGGCCACTCCCTCGACCGACGCGCACAGCCCGCGCACCTCGAGCAGGGTTTCTGCGTTCGCGCGGATCATCCGACGCTCCCTTCGAGTTTCAGCCCGAGAAGCTGGGTGGCCTCGACGGCGAACTCCATCGGCAACTGCTGGAACACTTCCTTGCAAAAGCCGTTGATGATCATCGACACGGCCTGTTCGGCGCCGACGCCGCGCTGGGCGAAATAGAACAATTGCTCCTCGCCGATTTTCGAGGTGGAAGCCTCATGCTCCACCTTGGCGCCCGGGTTGCGCACCTCGATGTAGGGGAAGGTGCTGGCGCTGCATGCGTCGCCGATGAGCATGGAGTCGCACTGCGAATAGTTGCGCGCGCCTTCCGCGCGCGGCATGATCTTCACCTGACCGCGATAGCTGTTGCTGGAATGTCCGGCCGAGATGCCCTTGCTTACAATCGTGCTGCGCGTATTGCGCCCGATGTGGATCATCTTGGTGCCGGTATCGGCCTGCTGGTAGTGATTGGTGAGGGCGACGGAATAGAACTCGCCGACCGAATTGTCGCCACGCAGGATGCAGCTCGGATACTTCCAGGTAATCGCCGAGCCGGTTTCCACCTGGGTCCACGAGATGCGTGAATTGACGCCCTTGCACAGGCCGCGCTTGGTGACGAAATTGTAGATGCCGCCCAGGCCGTTTTCGTCGCCGGCGTACCAGTTCTGCACCGTCGAGTACTTGATGTCGGCATTGTCCAGTGCCACCAGTTCCACCACCGCCGCGTGCAGTTGGTTGGTGTCGAAGCGCGGCGCGGTGCAGCCTTCGAGGTAGGAGACCGACGCGCCGTCCTCGGCGATGATGAGGGTGCGTTCGAACTGGCCCGAGCCTTCGGTGTTGATACGAAAGTAGGTCGACAGGTCCATCGGGCACTTGACGCCCTTGGGAATGAAGCAGAACGAGCCGTCGGTGAAGACCGCGGAATTGAGCGCGGCGTAGTAGTTGTCGCCCGCCGGCACCACGCTGCCCATGTACTGCCTGACCAGTTCGGGATGCTCGCGCACGGCCTCCGAGATCGAGCAGAAAATAATGCCCACCTCGGCCAGCTTGTGCTTGTAGGTGGTGGCCACCGACACGCTGTCGAAGATCACGTCGACCGCCACGCCCGCCAGGGCCGCGCGTTCATGCATGGGCACGCCGAGCTTCTCGAAGGTGCGCAGAAGCTCGGGATCGACCTCGTCCATGCTGGCAAGTTTGGCCTTCGGCTTGGGCGCGGCGTAGTAGCTGATGGTCTGGAAGTCGATCTTCGGATAGGTGACGTTGGGCCAGGCCGGCTCGGTCATCTGCAGCCAATGGCGGTAGGCCTTGAGGCGGAAGTCGAGCAGCCACTCGGGTTCGGCCTTCTTGGAGGAGATCAGCCGGATGGTGTCTTCGCCGAGGCCTTTGGGCGCGACATCGGACTCGATGTCGGTGACGAACCCGTGTTTGTACGGCTGGTTGACCAGGTTCTGCAGGGCTGCGCTCATGGGACGGTCTTCTTCGCTCAGGTCGTGGCGGCGGCCGCGGCCTTCAGGTTGAAACTTTCGCCACAGCCGCAGGTGGCGTCGATGTTCGGGTTGTCGAGCTTGAACATTTCCTTCAAGCCTTCCTTGACATAATCGAGATGGGAGCCTGCGAGAAAAGACATGTCGTCGGTGGCCACCACCAGCAGCGCGTCATGCGCTTCAAAGGTCTGGTCGTCGGCACGCGCCTCCTCGGCATAGTCGAAGGTATAGGCGAAGCCGGAACAGCCGACCTTGCGCACCCCGACGCGCAGCCCGATGCCCTTGCCGCGTTTGGCGATTTGACCCTTGATCTGTCTGGCTGCCGATTTGCTGAATGTGAGAGACACGGTTTGATACTCCTTGGCAATGCAGGGTGGTCCGCACCTGCGCCAAGGCGCAGAGGCGGGCCGGGAATGCAGTTTCTAACGCGCAGCCTGGGCAGTCGCTCCGACGGCCGCGCCGCGCCGCGTGTTCATGCCGGCACCCATGTCGGCCAGCGAGGACATTGCCTTGCGCTCCGGCACATGGTCTTCCACCAATTGCCGAAGCGACGTGGCGGCGAGGAAACCCAGAATGAGGTCACCAAGCCCGTTCCACAGTTCGTTGGCCTTGCACTGTCTCGCGTTTGCCGGATTCGCCCGCTGCTCGACTGCGCGCGGGTCCAGCGGTTCATCGACCGCGAGCACGATGTCGGCAATCGAAATGTCGGCCGGGCTGCGCGCGAGCCGGTAACCGCCGCCGGGCCCGCGCATGCTGACTACGATGTCATGGCGCCGCAGTTTTCCAAACAGTTGCTCAAGGTAGGAAAGCGAAATCTTCTGGCGGGCGCTGATCCCGGCCAATGTCACCGATGCGCCGCCGGGCTGCATCGCCAGATCGGCCAGGGCGCTGAGCGCGAAACGCCCCTTGGTTGTGAGTTTCATTACTTTTCCTTTTAAAACAATTGCTTGCGATTTTCATCGATGCAACGTCCAGCCGCATGATTATATCTGACTAAATTAGTCAACAATAGTTCTAGGAACTTTCTTTCTGGATTTCCATGCCTTTGCAGGCGCGCTGACGCCGGCGGACCCATGACCCTGCCACGCTGAAAACCGAAGCGGCCGGGCTGGTCCGGCGTGAACGTCAGGTCGACCAATGAGTTTCGCCCAGCGGGCCGAAATCTGCGCTTTGCGGCATTTCCGCGTTCAGGGATATCTCTGGTGCAGCGAGTCCAACACCAGCCCCGGCACGGTGGTGCGCTTCGACGCCAAGACACGGAGGTTCCAGAGCCGGGCCATCCCCGGGGGCAGCGACATCGTACGCAACACCTGGGCACCCGCGATGACAACTGCGATCTTGCCAACAGTCTGGTCAATCGCGTGCGTTGGTCCGCGTCCGGAAACATGCCGGCTTGCGGTGCAAGCGCGCGGCGGCCGCCTTGCCGGCTGCCCGCCTTATGCCGCGACCGCCAGTTCTTCCACGGCCGGTACCGCCAGCGCGGTCTCCAGTGCGTCTTCCACCCGTTCCAGCCAGACGAAGCGGATCTTCTCGCGCGCCTCGGCCGGAATGTCTTCCAGGTCGCGCTTGTTGCGCGCCGGCA
>CAYYFR010000226.1:0-8893 GCA_964470865.1 uncultured Burkholderiales bacterium
GGTCAGGCGCGACTCTTCTTCATTGCGCCATTCGGCATCGACAGCACCGACCGCTGGCGGCGGCGCCGCTAGCGGCTGCGCCTGCGATCGGGGTGGCGCGGAAGTTTCGTCGTAGATTTCCTTGGCCACCTCGTTTACGTCATCGGCGGCATAGGCAGTCTTGCCGGCCAGAAAGCCGAACAGCAGCAACCTGTCGCACAAAAGGTTGATCCGTCGCGGTACGCCGCCGCTGGCCTTGAAGATCGCCTCGTGGGCATCATCACCGAAATGCGGGTTATCGCTCCAGCCGGCGCATTTGAGCCGGTGTTCGATGTAGCCACGAGTCTCCTCGGTATCCATCGGCCCGATGTGGCACGAAGCGATCACGCGCTGGCGCAACTGCTGCATGTGCGGGCTTTGCAGCATGTCACGGAATTCCGGCTGGCCGACCAAGAAGCTTTGCAGGAGCGCGTGGTTGCCGTACTGGAAGTTCGACAGCATGCGCAATTCCTCGACCGCGCGTGGGGTCAGGTTCTGCGCTTCGTCGACGATCAGAATGCAGCGTTTGCCCTTGAGGGTGAAGTTGTAGAGAAATGCTTCGAGTGCCATCAGCACATCGGACTTGGCGACATCCTTGGTGCGCACGCCGAACGCGGCACCCACCAGGCGCAGCGTATCGTCGGCATCGAGCTGGGTGCTGACCAGATGCGCGGCCACCACCTTTTCGGAATCAAGGCCGTCGAGCAGGCCGCGCACGATGGTAGTCTTGCCGGCCCCCACCTCGCCGGTGATGACAATGAATCCTTCGTTTTGGTGCATCCCGTATTCAAGATACGCGGTCGCGCGGCGATGCTGCTTGCTGCCGAAATAAAACGAGGGGTCCGGGTTGAGCTGGAAGGGCTTGCTGGAAAGGCCGTAGAAGGATTCGTACATGGCTTCTAGAAGGTTGCGGTGAGGGTAGCCAGCACGGCGTTCTCGCGATAAGGCACAGCGCCCCCCTCGGTGCGAATCGAGCGCAAGCCCAGGCTACCGCTCGTGCGCACGCCCAGCCGGGTGGAGGCGTTCAGGTTGAAAACCCGTGAGGTCGTCGATTGGGCCGTGGTGCCGTCACTGCGCGACACCGAGGTCAGCACGTTGAGTGTAGTCAATGGCGAAAGCCGGTGTGACAGGTTCGAACTCATGCCACGCTGCTTGACCGAGGTCGAGGTCGAGAAATCGTCACCTGCACCGGCGGCGGCAGCGGCACTTGTCGATTGCTGCTCGCTCTGGAAAAACGTGTAGGTCGCGGTGTTGCGCAGGCCGTTCAACACCAGCGACAACTCCTGCCGGCGCTGCACGGTGGCGCGCGATGTCAGGAAGCCGTTGGTGATGGCGGCATTGGGCGCGATGCCCGACTGCTGCAGCTGGGTGGTGACCTGTTGCGCCCGCGCTACCGGGTCGGGAATGCTGGCGGCAAGCTGCGTGAACAGGAGGTCATAGTAGGTGCCCTGGCCCGCAGGCGCACCGAACTGGTTGGGCAATACCGATACGTTGCGCGTGTCGGTAAAGCGAACCGCCGCCAGCGGCAAGCGATGACTGAAGGTGATGGTGTGGCCATTGCCGAAAAACCGCCGCTCGCGGAATACCGATAGTCGCGTGCGCTCGGTCGGCGACCAGTCGCCGCCGTAGCCGAAGGTGGTGCGCCACTCGCGGGTCGCCGAAGCGAAATCGTTGTTCTCCGCTCCGACACTGGCGCGCAGTTGAAATTGCGGATCGAAGCGGTAGCTGAGAATCGCGTTCAGGCGATCGGCCTGGCTGCGCCGGCCGCTGCCGAATGCCACTTCCTGACGGGTGGCATCGGCCGACCAGCCGAAACCGAAGGGAACGCCGACGCCGCGCAGGCGAAACGCAAAGTCGTCGGACTTGACGTCAGTTGCCAGCCCCGATTTGCTGCTGGTTTCAGAATGCGTGTAGCGTGCCTCGTAGCTGGCAATCCGGGCGAGATTGCCGCGAATGTAGGGAGACAGCCTGAAACTGGAAGTCTCGGTTGCATTGGTGGAAAGCGTAGCCGTGCCGGCGGTCTGGGCCCCGAAGGCCGAGATATTCTGCTGGGTGATCACGGCGCTGGCATCGATGTACAACCAGCGGCTGAGCGCTTCAAGGGTACCGAATGAGTTGAGCGAATTGGTGCTGCGGTTCGCTTGCGTGCCCTTGGCCGTGGTGAAATAGTTGAGCGAATAGTCGGTGAAAACCTTGAGGCGGCCGGTATTACCTTCGAGGCGAATACCCGGGCTGAGTGTGGTGATCTGGTCAGCCTGGCGGGCAGCGGCGGATACCACGGCGTTGTCGGTAAAGGTTTCGGTTGCGGAAAAGCGCGGACGAATCACCCAGGCGCGTTGCGGCGCCAGATTTCCCTCTGCGCCGCCGCCAGCCGGCGCAGCCAGCGGCGCCGCGACGCCCCCCGCCGCCGCGGGCGCGGCTCCAGGTGCAGCCGGCATTTGCGCCAGCGCCGGCGCCAGCCATGGCAACAGGCACAAAGTGACATATGGCAGGCAGGAAAGGCCGCCGCGGACGCACTGCGGTCGCACCAGCCGGTTCCGTGCGCTGCTAGGAATGCCCATAACCGTAGCCATAGCCATAGCCGTAGCCGTAGCCGCTCTCCTCTTGAGCACGCACCTGGTTTAACACCACCATCCGAACCGGGCAGGTATCGATGGTCGCCAAGGCCTGGCGCACCTCGGCCTGTGAGGTGCGTTCGGCCTGCACCACCACCACCACCTGCCCCATGTGGGTGGCCAGAACCCGCGACTCGCTGGTGAGCAATAGCGGGGGCGAGTCGAAAATGATGATGCGGTCGGGATAGCGGTCGGCCATTTCGCGCACCAGGCGCACCATGGCATCGCTGGCGATCATTTCGGTCGCGCCCTTGCGTGGCGTGCCGCTGGGCAGCAGAGTCAGCGTTTCGATGTTGGTGCGCAACAGAACGTCCGCCAGCGTGACCGAACCGCCCGCCAGCAGATCGAGCAGGCCCGGCCCGGGGGGCAAGCCGAGAACATTGAGCACCGAAGGCCGGGCGACGTCGGCATCGACCAGGAGCACCGTCTTGTCGAGTTCGGCGGCGATGCTGATCGCCAGGTTCACTGCGGTATAGCTCTTGCCCTCGCGCGGCAGGGCGCTGGTCACCATGATCAGATTGCCGTTGGCCACCGGTGCGGCGCCGCGCCCCATGGCATTGGCGATCAAGGGGCGCTTGATCAGCCGATACTCCTCCGAAATGCGCGACTTCGGCTGGTCGGGTGTGATCATGTGCTTCGCGTCCAGCGCCATCAAGTCGATGAAGACCTGTTTCGAGCTGGCTTGCGGCACCAGTTGCGCTGCCGTGACGGCCGCCGGCGGCGCGCTGGCAACGGCCTTCTCGGGTGGCGCCGCAGCCTTCTGGAAAGCATCCACCAGGCGCTGGTGATTGGCGGCGTCATCGAGCCCGCTCGCCGGCCGCGCTTCAGGAACCGCTGCGGGGAGCGCTGCGGGGGTAACGTAGGCTGCGGGCCGATGCGGCGATGGCGCTGCGTCTTCGGCGGGAAATTCGACACCGGCCTGGCGCAGTTGCGCAAGCCGCTTCGCCGCCTGTTCAATTAGGCTCATCGATCCACCTCAGACAGGAGCTTGCAGCTTGACGTAAAGCACGGCCACACCGATGCCGTACAACAAAAAAAGTGCCGACAGCGCGCCAGCGAAACGCAGCAGGCTACGCCGCTCCTTGCGCCGATCTTCCGGCGTCAGGCTGATCGACACCAAGCCCAGCAGGGGCAAGCCTGTGACTTCGCGCAAGGTCCTGCCATCATGAAACACCGGGCGCACCTGCGCTGCGACAAAGCTTGCCAACAGCCCGGCGATCAAGCCGAATACCAGGCCGCCAGGCAGCAAGACCAGCCGATTGGGCGCCACCGGCCTGGGCTCGACCCGTGGCGGATCGATCAGGCGAAAGTCGGCCACACCCGAGGTCGAACCGAGTTCGCCGGTCATGCTCGCCGATTCGCGCCGTGATACCAGGCTTTCGAAATTTTTCTTGTTGATATCGTAGTCGCGATTCAACTGCGCAAACTCGGTTTCGAGCTGCGGTGCCAGCTTCAAGGACTCCTTGACCTTGGCATAGCGCGAATCGTATTCCGCCACCCGCGCGCGCAGCGAGGCCACCGTCGCTTCGTTTTCACCCAGGGCGATTTTCAGCTTCTGAAACACCGGGTTGCTGCTTACCACCAGTGACGGATTGCCGGGAGCCACTTTCTTGACTGCCGCAAGCTCCTTGACCCGCTGCTCCTCCAACTCCTTGAGTACACGGCGTGCACCGGTCACATCGGGATGCTGATCGGTGAAGCGTTGCAACAGGGTATCGAGGTTGCGCTTCATCGCGTCGATACGGCTATCGATCTCCGGTGTGGGCGACATTGGCGAACCGACTGCGGGCGCTTCGCTGGTGGTCGCCGCATCCTCGCCGGCGAGCTGCTTCTTGAGCGCATCGCGGGAGTTTTCAGCCTCGCGCAGGGCCAGCTTGGCCGCGTTCAACTGATTGCCGATATCGCCCAGCCGATCGACCCCGGCCTTGCCGTCGGCGGTTTGCAGATCGAGATTGCGCAAGCGGAATTCCTTGACTCGCGCCTCGGCCTCTTCGAGCCTTTTTTCGTAACCACGAATCTGGTCGTCGATGAATTTCTTCGCGGTATCGGAATCCTTGCGCTTGTCGCCCAGGCTTGACTCCACGAAGATCGAGGTCAGGGCCTGCACCACGCGTTTGGCCTGCTCCGGTTTGGAGTCCCGGTAGGCGAGGGTGTAGAGGTTGTCCCGCGAAGTCCCCTTCACCTGGATCTGCGCGGCCAGCCCGTCTATGAGCGCATCCTGCGCCGCCTTGTTCTTGCTGCCCAGATCGAGATCGGCCATGCGCACCAGCTTTTCAAGATTGGGCCGGCTCAACAGCGTGCGGCTCAACATCATCACCTGCTGCTCGACATTGGGCTGCACGGCAAGCCCTGCCATCAAGGGCTGCAGGATCGACTGGGTATCGACGTAAATACGCGCCGATGCCTCGTACTTGTCGGGCACCGACATGACAAAGCCGGCGCCAATGGCACCGGCAATCCAGGTCACGATCATGGCCAGGTGGCGATGGCGCCACATGGAACGCATGACCGCCTTGACCTGCCTTAGGATCTCATCCATGTTGGTGTCGTCTTTTCCATGCGGTTGGCGCGCCGCCCGACCAGTCTGGCGGTGCTTGCCAGCCGGGCCGGGATCAGAACCAGCTTTGCGGGATGATCAGAATGTCGCCCGGCTTCATGTCGACATTGGCCGAAAAATCACCGCGCTTGATCAGATCGCGCAGCTTCACACTGTATTGCTTGTTGCCGTCGCTGGTACGCAGAATAGAGGCACGATTGCCATCCGCAAAATCGGTAATCCCGCCCACCGCGATCATCACATCGAGCAAAGTCATTTTTTGCTTGTAGGGCAGTGCCTGCGGCTTGGCCGCTTCGCCGACGACGCGAATCTGCTCGCTATACGGTCCGACAAAGCCGCCGACGATGACTGTGACCACCGGATCGCGAATGAATTTCGCCAGCGCCTGCTCGATGTCGCGCGCCAGCGTGGTGGGGTTCTTGCCTTGTGCCACCAGGTCTTCCACCAGCGGCGCGGCCAGCCTTCCGTCGGGGCGTACCGGCACCGACATCGACAATTCCGGATTGCGCCAGACCACGATATTGACCGAGTCGCCTGGTCCGATGATGTATTTGTAATCATCCGACGCGGCAGTTGTCGGCGCCGCAGGATAGTTGATACGCGCGCACCCACTGGCCAAGGCCATGGCTACGGCCAACAGGCAAAACTTGCCGAACCCTACCCAGCCCATTACTTGTTTGGTGAACATGGCTCTAGAACCTTTCGCAAACGTCGTGAATATTCGTGCGTAACTACTTAATTAACAACAGCTTATCTTTTTCAAGCGTTGCCAATAATATCGCAAAAACAACCCGCAGAGGCGACTTTCCCGACGCCCTCACATTATTTCACACCGAGCAGCCCTAATGCTTGCAGCGCCGGTGCCGTCATCATCGAGTCGACTATTCGCTTTCCGTGTCTTGAAGCGACTCACCGAGTTTGCAAAGATTCAAGGATAAAGATTAGTCTTGCAGCTATATTCGCAAACTTCACCTGTTTGTTACCCTTAATTGCATGTTGCGCGGGCACAACACAATACCGCCTGCGGGCATTCACCGGTTGATTCCCCCAATTGCCGAAACATTCGCGCCTTGCAGGTTTTTTGAGTTGCGTCATGCTGTTCGGCACCGCTACGGTCCATGCCGCAACGGCCGAGTCGGACACGCTCGCGCCGGTCGCGCAGTTGCGCCTGGAAGCACGGGCTTACGAGCATGGTGAAGGTGTGCCGCGCAACCAGGCGCGCGCCGCACAACTGTATTGCGATGCATCGCGCGCGGGTGACGCCGAAGCGCAGTTCAGCCTGGGCTGGATGCATGCCAACGGCCGCGGCATGCCGCGGGACGACGCGCAGGCGGCCTACTTTTTTGCCCTGGCAGCCGCACAGGATCATCCGCATGCACAGCGCATGCTGCGTCATGTCGGCAATCCAGCGCCCGAAATGCCTGCTTGCATGGTGATCAAGCAGGATCCGCCAGCGCCGGAAGTGGTGCGGGTGGAGCCGGAAATCGACCAGATCGCGGCATTTTTGGCGGCCAGTTCGCCGGAGAAAAAGAAACTGGTCGAACTGCTGCTGCGACTGGCGCCGGAATATGGCGTCAATCCGCAGCTCGCCCTGGCGATCGCCAGAACCGAATCGAACCTCAATCCGTCTGCTGTGTCGCCCAAGAATGCCCAAGGCCTGATGCAACTGATTCCCGAAACCTCGGCGCGCTTCAACGTGACCAAGCCGTTCGATCCGGAGCAGAACATTCGCGGCGGATTGTCATATCTGCGCTGGCTGCTGGCCTATTTCAAGGGCCGGGTAACCCTGGTGGCGGCGGCATACAACGCCGGCGAAGGCGCGGTCAACCGCCACCGCGGCATCCCGCCCTATACTGAAACGCAGGGCTACGTGAAGCGCATCCTGGAAATCGTGAAAAAGCACGAGCACCCGTTCGATGCGCGAGTTACCGGACCATCCCCGGAACTGCCGCGGATTCATTCAGCCGGACGCATGTAGAGCGATGGCGTCGATAGGCCGCTCACTGGCGGGATGCCTGGCGCCATGTGTGGCAACGCTGGCCACGCTGTGCGCGGGCAGCGCTGCCGCCGATCTGGTGGAGACAATTGCCCGGGTCAAGCCATCGATCGTGGCTGTCGGGTTGTACCGCCAGACCGACAATCCTCAATTCAGCCTGCGCGGCACCGGTTTTGCTGTTGGAGACGGCAGCCTGATTGCCACCAATGCGCACGTGATCGCCGACCAGGGCAACCCCGCCAACCCGGCCGGCGCCCCCGCGCTTGTGGTACAGGCGCGTATCGACGGGCGCACGCGATTGCTGGCGGCACGCTTAGTCGCAAGCGATCCGGCGCACGACCTGGCGATCCTGCGCCTGACCGATCAAAAGCTGCCCGCCCTCAAGATACGCGCCGCCGACTCGGTGCGTGAAGGCATGGCCGTGGCCTTCAGCGGGTTTCCGATCGGCGGGGCGCTCGGGTTCGCACCCGTGACCCATCGCGGCATCGTCGCTTCGATCACACCGATTGCGCTGCCCAGCCCGACCGCGCAGCAGCTCAATCCGAAACTGGTGCGCCAGTTGAAGGTGGGGAGCTTCGACATCTTCCAGCTCGACGCCACAGCTTATCCAGGCAATAGCGGCAGCCCGCTTTTCGATGTCGATACCGGGGAGGTCATCGGGGTGATCAGCATGGTGCTGATCAAGGGTACCAAGGAATCGGCGTTGAGCCAGCCGTCCGGCATCACCTATGCGGTGCCGTCGAACTTTTTGCTGGATATTCTGCGTACCAATCCGTAAGACACTACGTTCGGTTTCAGGCGCCGCACTAAAATTGGATTGACACAATAATTAACACTTTTTTCATCCTGGAAACACAATACGGCTACCAAATGCTGTCATGGTGCATGATCTGCCTCGCGGCAACGCAACCCTTACCCGGCCGAAATCGAAGACATGCGCAAACGTTGGGACCTAAAGTGTCGAAATAATTTACACATGGTTTGATCGTATACAAAAACTCCGCCGGGGTTTTTACACAAGCCATTGATTTTAATAATTATTCATGAACGGGCGTGATAATTGCTTAATATCTCTGACATAAACCGTTTCACTCTGGCAAAGAATCGATTTTTCCGGTGATCATTCTTTTGGCAACGAACTAGGAAATTCAGGCGATGACACACGAGAACCCCAACCCGCAAGACTTGAAGCCGATTGACGCGAGACACTCGTTGGTTGCGCGGCGTCGCCTCATTCAAGGGTCATTTGCCGCCCCCGTCGCACTGACCCTGTGCAGCGGCAGCGCGTTCGCAGGTTCGCTTACCGGTGTTCAGATACAGCTTCAAAACCCCCAAACTGTTGCGAATTCGACGAATCCGCCAGGTGGCCTAGGCGCTGGTACGTGGCTGCGTGTACAGGTATACCAAAATTCATCTTCCCAGAAGTTCGTGAAGGGTAATGAAATCAACAACCTGTTGTTGTCAAGGACATCTTCTGCATCGGACTTTAATTCTGCATTGTGTTACCCGTTGGTAAGCCCTTTCACCGGCGTGACGTCGACATCCGCCGGCGCCCTTACTCCGCTCGCTCAAGCTCAATACGCTGCGGTTCGCGTCGATATCGTAAGCAATGTAGTTAGAATCGTTGGCATCGCTGGTGGTTTAAATGGAACTTCGGGAACTGCACTTGGTCAGTCCGCATGGACGTCTTTTGCGTAGATGGGGTGT
>CAYYFR010000227.1:0-8888 GCA_964470865.1 uncultured Burkholderiales bacterium
GCGGGAGGGCGGGCGCACTACGAACCCGAGAACAAGAAGATGGAGTGGTGGCTGATCGGATTGACCACGGTGGGCATCGTCGCCATGTTGGCCCCCGGCTTGGTGGTCTGGGCCAATTTCGTCCGGGTTCCGGAAAACGCGGCGGTATTCGAGGTCATCGGCCAGCAGTGGCACTGGAGCTATCGTTTCCCCGGCAAGGACGGCGTGATGGGTACCGTCAATTCGCGATTTATCAGCGATGCGAACCCGTTTGGCATGAATCCGGACGATCCCAACGGAAAGGACGACGTCCTGATAGCCAGCCAGGAGGTACATCTTCCCATCGGCAAGCCGGTCAAGGTGCTGCTGCGCTCCAAGGACGTCCTGCACAACTTCACTGTGCCGCAGTTCCGGGTGAAGATGGATCTGGTGCCGGGCATGGTCCCCCATATCTGGTTCACCCCTACCCGTACCGGGAAATTCGACATTCTCTGCCAAGAATTATGCGGCATTGCACATTTCGCCATGCGCGGCAAAGTCGTCGTCGAAGAAGAGGGCACGTTTCAGGCGTGGTTAAGCGGCTATCCGACGTTCGCACAATCCTCGGCTCAGGTAGCCGGCAATGCGGTGATAGGCAAGCCGCTCTATGCCGTGTGCGGCGCCTGTCATGGCGTACAGGGGGAAGGCAATGCCGCGCTGCATGCGCCCAAACTGAGTGGGCAAGACGACTGGTACCTGAAACAGCAGTTGAAATATTACAAGCAAGGCATTCGGGGCACCCACGACAAGGATGTTTTTGGCAAAATGATGGCGCCGATGGCGGCGACGCTGGTAGATGATGCCGCCATCGCTAACGTCGTCGCCTATATCAAGACTCTGCCGGATCAGGCCGCCCGGGCTACGCTGAAGAAGAGCGCGGCCAATGTTCAAAATCGTTATGTGACGACCTGCGGCATCTGCCACGGCGCCGATGGCCAGGGCATACGGGCGATGAACGCCCCCCGGCTCGCGGGCATGAGCGATTGGTATCTGCTCACGCAACTGAAAAATTTCAAACAGCGCATTCGCGGCGCCCATCCGGATGACCAATACGGCGACCAGATGTCATTGATGGCCGCGACTCTGACCGATGAGGCAGCCAATGACATTGTTGCCTACATCATTAGCTTGAATAGAGCAGACAAAGAATCGGCGAAAAGGAGATTTTGATGACGTACGTTCACGTTGGACATGACGCAACGGCTTACGCCCCACCCGCCGAAGTTGCGGAGGTGGAGCTTTACCATCCGAAAACGTTCATCGGCAAATATATCTGGAGCCAGGACGCCAAGATCATCGCCATCCAGTACTCGATTACCGCGATCGGCGTGGGGCTGGTGGCGTTGGTGTTGTCGTGGTTGATGCGGCTGCAACTCGGCTTCCCGAACAGCTTCTCCTTTATCGATCCCAGCACCTACCTTCAATTTGTCACCATGCACGGCATGATCATGGTGATCTATCTGCTCACCGCGTTGTTCCTGGGGGGGTTCGGCAATTACCTCATCCCGCTGATGGTCGGCGCCAGGGATATGGTTTTCCCCTACGTCAACATGTTGAGCTACTGGTTCTATCTGTTTGCCGTGCTGTTGTTGATGGCGAGTTTCTTCGTGCCCGGCGGGCCCACTGGCTCCGGTTGGACGCTGTACCCGCCCCAGTCCATTCTCCCGGGCACGCCGGGTGCGACCTGGGGCATTATTTTGATGCTCATCTCGCTGGCTGTCTTCATCGTTGGATTCACCATGGGCGGGTTGAACTATGTGGTGACGGTATTGCAGGCGCGCACGCGGGGAATGACGTTGATGCGCTTGCCCTTGACCGTATGGGGCATTTTTATGGCCAGCATCCTGGCGTTGTTGGCGTTTCCCGCCTTGTTCGTCAGCGCCATCATGATGCTGTTCGACCTTTTGCTAGGCACGAGTTTCTTCATGCCAGGCATCGTTTCGATGGGCAAACAGCTTGATTACGGCGGCGGCAGCCCGGTGTTGTTTCAACACCTGTTCTGGTTTTTCGGACACCCCGAGGTCTACATCGTCGCGCTGCCGGCCTTCGGTATCGTCTCCGACCTGCTCAGCACCCATGCGAGGAGACCCATCTTCGGCTATCGGATGATGGTGTGGTCGATCGTGATCATCGGCGGCCTTAGTTTCGTGGTGTGGGCGCACCACATGTACGTCAGCGGAATGAATCCGTATTTCGGTTTCTTTTTCGCCACCACCACGCTGATCATCGCCGTTCCCACCGCCCTCAAGGTATACAACTGGGTGCTGACCTTGTGGCGGGGCAACATCCGCTTGAACGTCCCGATGCTATTTGCCATCGGCTTCATCTTCACGTTCATACACGGCGGCTTGACCGGTATCTTCCTGGGTAACGTCTCCGTGAGCGTGCCGCTTTCGGACACCATGTTCGTCGTCGCCCACTTCCATATGGTGATGGCGATCGCGCCGATCATGGTGGTCATGGGATCGATCTACCATTGGTACCCGAAGATAACCGGGCGAATGTTGAACGTCACAATGGGTAAATTTCACTTCTGGGTCACCTTTCTCGGCTCCTATGCGATCTACCTGCCGATGCATTACATCGGTTTTCTGGGGGTGCCGCGCCGCTATTACGCAATGGGAAACACCTACTTCGTCCCGGAGTCGGTGCAAACCTTGAACGCCGCGATCACCGTCGCGACGCTGATCGTGGGCGTCGTGCAAATAGTATTTTTGTATAACCTGGTCTGGAGCTATTTCAAAGGCAAGCCCTCGGGCGACAATCCTTGGGAGGCCACCACGCTGGAATGGCAGACTGCGGATACGCCGCCGAAGCACGGCAACTTCGGCCCGGAGTTGCCGGTGGTCTATCGCTGGGCATATGACTACAGCGTGCCGGGCGCCGACAAGGATTTCATCCCCCAAAACCAGCCACCCGGTCCGACAGCCGCAAGCGTCGCGCCGACTTAGTCAATGACGACCACATTGCTGTTTTTGGCGGTCATCATGGCCGTCGTTATCTGGTGGCTGGTTCGCCAAACGCTTAACGTCAAGCCATGGGTCGAGCAGCGACCGTGGGTCGGCGATCGCGGCGGGGAGGGCTTGTCCCTGCCCCCGGTAATGGTCGGCCTCGGTGTATTTCTGGCGGTCGCCACGTCCCTGTTCGCGCTCTCTATCAGCGCTTACTTCATGCGCAGGGACGGGGCGGACTGGCGTCCCCTGGCCCAGCCGATGGTGCTGTGGTTCAACACTGCGGCGCTGGTCTTGGGCAGTGTCTTCTTTCAAACGGCGTGCAACGCCGCGAAATCGGGGCGGGTAGGCGGCGTGAGACTCGGCCTGCTTGCCGGCGGTGTTTGCACTCTGGTTTTTCTGGCCGGACAGCTTTGGGCATGGCAGCACCTGAATACCGCTGGCCATTTTTTGACGGCCAACCCGGCCAACGCTTTCTTCTACATGCTCACCGCGCTGCACGGCTTGCACTTGTTGGGTGGCCTATGGGTCTGGGCTAAGACCACCATCAAGCTGCAACGCGGCGCCGCAGTGCATGAGGTACGCTTGAGCGTGGAGCTGTGCACGGTTTACTGGCACTTTCTACTGGTGGTGTGGCTGGTTTTGTTCGGTCTGCTGTTGTTGACATAATTGGATCCCTACACATGGTACAAGATGCAATGACGAATCCGGCTCTGCTCGCTCCGGCCGAAGGCTTGCAGGGCGTTGTCGCCGACTGGTCCTCGGACCAGCGGGCGTTCAAAAAGGTCCCCTGGGGCAAGGCCATGATGTGGATCTTCCTCCTCAGCGACACCTTCATCTTCACCAGTTTTTTGGTCTCGTACATGACGGTACGAATGTCCACCACGGTGCCCTGGCCCAACGTCAGCGAGGTCTTCTCGCTGACCGTCTGGGGGACGAGTGT
The DNA here is from genome assembly GCA_964470865.1 of uncultured Burkholderiales bacterium. Classification (GTDB taxonomy): domain Bacteria; phylum Pseudomonadota; class Gammaproteobacteria; order Burkholderiales; family JAEUOS01; genus JAEUOS01. The sequence continues at coordinate 3,913 of CAYYFR010000227.1, forward strand.
CCCGCTCCTCCTGATCGCCATCATGACCTTCATCTTGATCAGCAGCAGCGGCACGATGGCCATGGCGGTCAAATTCGGTTATGAAAAAAATAAAAAAATGTGCGCTATCTTGTTGGCGGTGACCGCGTTCTTTGGCGCCAGCTTCGTCGGCATGCAGGCCTTTGAGTGGACCAAGTTGATCATGGAGGGGGTGCGTCCCTGGGGCAACCCCATGGGCGCGGCGCAGTTTGGCTCGAGCTTTTTCATGATCACGGGTTTCCACGGCTTTCACGTGTCGGTCGGTGTGATTTTCCTGCTCATCGTGGCTACGAAGGTCTGGCGGGGACATCTCGATGACGAGAGGCCTGGCTTTCTGACCGGCCAAAAGGGCAGCTACGAGATGGTCGAAATCATGGGCCTGTACTGGCACTTCGTCGATCTGGTGTGGGTGTTCATCTTTGCATTCTTTTATCTCTGGTAGGGGACAACATGGCACACGCAGAAGGACCGCAACATTCGATTTTGCCAAAGAGCGACGTGGCACGCGCGGAAGAACATCAACAACATCCGATCAGTGTTTATTTGTGGATCTGGGGATTGCTGTTTGTTATTAGCGCGTTCTCCTATATGGTCGACTACTTCCATTTTCAGGGTTATCTCAGATGGTCCCTGATCCTCCTGTTCATGGTGCTGAAGGCCGGACTGATCGTCGCCATCTTCATGCACATGGCGTGGGAGCGCTTGGCCCTGGTGTATGCCATCTTGGTTCCAACCGGCGCTTTGTTGATTTTGATTGGCCTCATGTCGCTCGAAGGAAACTACACCTTCCTGACGCGCGGCACCTACTTCTCGCCTTCGCCGTCGCCGGCACCTGTAGTCGTGAAACCGCACTAGCAGCCTGTCGGACTTGAACAGGCAAAGCGGCGCTGAAATGCGGACTTGCTTAAAAAATAGGCAACAGAAGGCGATGGCAGCCGATTTTTACGCTTTTTCGTCGTCATTTCCGCTTCTATCCAAATTCTGGACGAAGTACGGCCATGCGTTTCAAATTCCAGGCCAAGCAAACCAAGGTCCACTCGCCGCGCACTTTGTCCAATCCACGCAACGAGAATTGCCGGAAACCCATCACCGACTTGATGATGCCGAACACAGGCTCAACGGTTTGCTTGCGCAAAGATAGAGGGCGCGCCCGGCCTTGGTCTTCAACCGGTGCGACATGGCTTGCGCCGTGGTCGCGTTGTCGGGCAGCGGTGCCGGTTCGCTGTGGCGCTCGCGCCATCCGGGATGATGCTCATCGCCTGCCACCGCAATCAGCGGTTCGATCTTTGCCGCCTCACACGCCTGAATGTCTTTGCCGCCTCACACGCCTGAATGTCTTTGCCGCCTCACACGCCTGAATGTCTTTGCCGCCTCACACGCCTGAATGTTCTTCTCGCTACAGAAGCCAGTATCGGCAATCATTTGCTCCACCACGCCCAGCGTCGGCGCCTGTGCCGCCAGCGTTTGCAGCATCGGCACCACCTGCTCTTTGTCGTTGGGTGCCTGCGTTACTCCGGTGCCGATCACCAGCATCGTGGCGGCGTCCACCGCCGCCTGGGTGTTGTACGCTTGCTCGAAGCCACCACCGCGGCCACTGGCATGATGCGCGACTCTTCGTCGGTGAGGTTGACCTGGTCGGTGGCACGGGGTCCGGGTTGTGGCGCCTGGGGCAGTTTGCCCCCCGACTCCTTGCCCGTGCGTTCTTGCTTGGCCGCGCGCGCGGCCATCTTCTGTTCGTACTCGCGCTGCTCCCGCGCATGGCGCTCGGCGGCGCGGGCGGCGATCTTGGTCTTGGCGATGGCCATTGCCGCGACGCGGTCCTGGCGACGTTTGATTTCCTCGGGCAGGCTGACGCCGTCCGGGATGCCGGCCCGATCAGCCGACTCGGCCGGCGCGAGGAGGTCCGCCGCTTCGGCCTTGAGCTGAACTTCGAACTGCTCGATGTGTCCGTGCGAGAGTGCGCTGTGGCGCGATGCGTTGGCGTGTATCCTGGTACCGTCCAGGCAAACGGTGCCAAGCTTGAGCAGCTTCATCTCCTGGGCCAAGGCGAGAACCTGAAGGAACAGGGCGTGGAGTTCAACCAGAATGCGGCGACGGCAAGTGGCGAACGTGTCGTGATCGGGGTGGCTGCCCATGGCGATGAAGCGAAAGGCCACCGAGTCGTAGGTGGCGCGCTCGAGTTTGCGGCTGGAGAAGACGCCCGCGCAGTAGCCGTAGACCAGAATGGCCAGCAGCGTGGCCGGATGATGTGCTTTGGAGCCGCGGCCGGCGTACTGCCGGGTGAGGTTGGACAGGTCGAGTTGGTCGATCACTTAAACGATGAAGCGGGCCAGATGGTCTTCGTTCAGCCAATCCTCAACAGACGGCGGTAGTAGATACGCCGTCTTCCGATCCACCATCACAAACTCAGCCATCCTGTCCTCCTGTGTACGCCGTTCTTGCCCTACATACTTAACGCACCACGCTATGGTTCAATGACGAAAAATGCAAATAGAAAGCCCGACAGGCTGCTAACCGCGTTACCGCGCTTGAGCCCGAGCCGCCCAAGACGGCATAGCAAGTTGCACCGCTGCAAACCGAGTGTCTTAGTGATAGGCACGACTGGCGCGCGCGGGCAGGCATCAGGCCCCGGCAGGTCGCCATTGGCGATACATCCACCGCAGGGAAAGTCCTGGCCACCACTGTGCCAGCGGATTGATCGCAGGTGATTCAGTTTGGCGCGTACGTTTTCCCGCCGCGCTGCGTGAAAACTCCCGCAGTCCGGATCTTGCCCGGATCGTCGGCGTTGGCGGCCATATCTTCTTTTTTGCCTTCAACCCATTTTTTGTAATCGCCGTCGCTCACCACTTTGACGACGATCAACAAGCATGCGCGCCCCGCACCGCACGCTTCGATGCTGCACAGGCCGCGATATGTGCCAATTTTTTGCGCATTGAACCAGGTGTCGCGAGCGAGGCCCGGGATCGCATCCTGTTTGACTCCAAGCGCGGGAATGTGCCAGGAGTGGATTGCATCGCTTGCGGTGAGGACCATGCGGATTTTTTTGTTGACCGGCACAACGACAGGATTGTCGACGTCGAGCGAATAGTCAGCGGTATTGACCGCAGTGGAATCGAGCGCCAGCTTACGCGGTGCGTAGAGGTTGGAGAAAAAAGAAATACCTTCACCGTCACCCTTGAGGTAATCGTAGCCCCATTTCCATTCCAAGCCGGTTGCCTTGATGGTGATATCGGCATTTGAGGTGTCCTTGAACCCCGCCAGGGTCCTGGCTGCCGGCCATGCCGTGCCAAGCAGGATGATCAAGGGGATGACGGTCCAGACGATCTCGGCGGTAGCGTTCTGGACGAACTGCCCAGCCTTGTGCCCGACTGCCTTGCGATGTGTGTAGGCGGAGTGGAACATCACCCCGAATACGACGCAGATAATCAACAGGGCGCCGTACATCATCAGCCTATGCAGGTCGTAGCTTTCTGCGGTGATACGCGTTCCTGGGATCTGGACGTTGAGAAGGTTAGTGGCTTCGGTGGTTGCGGAAAACGCCGCGATCCCGGCGCTGGCGAGAACACCACCGCAGCCCCGCCACAATTTGCGAATCGCGCTTGTCAAGCTTCTTTCTGACCTCTCAAATCGGAAAGTTTTATTTCTTGACCTGGCGCCGGTCCCGCTCTCCGGCCAGCCGCGCAAGACCCGGGCAAGCATCACCATCTGGTTGCCGCCCTGGCCATTGGTTGGAAACGGCCGCTGGCGGCCGGTTGTCTCGTTCAGCGGGAGCCGCATTGGATTCCATGCAAACCGTGCACGAGTGGAGGTGGCAAAATAATCTGCCCGAAGTAATCTGCCCGAAGTTTTAGTAACAGTCTGGGTCAGAGTGTAACGGTTTATTGGGCAAGTCTCAGCGTTAGCGGAACACTTTTTTGACACTGGTGTGACAAAGTCTCAGCGTTAGCAGAACAGTCATGGAAGGCCTTTAAAGAGTTTATGCGGACGCGGATAAGGAAGTTTGCAAAGGAGCGGTTGGTCGTCAGGCTCGCCGCGTACGTTACGGTGATCGGCGTGCCGTCGGCATTGCGCGCCACCGACACCTTGAGCAGGACGCGGTTGTTGCCCGGCACCACGTCGGCCTGCCAGCCAAACCAAGGTGTAACCCTGGCGCCGCAGGAAGCCGCCACCGGGATTGCCAGGCGCGTTGATCACCGCGAGGTTGAGCGGCAGGTCGGCGTTTAACAGGCTCAAGCCGTCCTTGTTGCCGCGATTGATCGTTACGTGACGGCCCTCAGTCGATTTCGGTGATTGTCTGATACATGCCGCTTGCGATGCGGCGTTGGCCGAGTTGGTGACGTTCGACCGATTGCTGTCGAAAGTTCCCGGGATTAAGTTGCTCAAATCCAAATGAATCCAATCAACGCTCCCGCCCCACCTGCTGTGCTCGCAATCGATCAACCGTACATGTTGCGCCATGACCGTGACGGTATTGCCACACTTGTGCTCAACCGCAGCGACCGCCAAAATCCGCTTTCCATGGTGATGATCGGCGCGCTGTCGGCGCAATTCAAAATGATCGCGGGCGACTCGTCGGTGCGCAAGCACTTGCAGGTCACGCCAACCAGCCCAGGGCACTTGCGTTCTCGGCACAGTATTCGCAGGGGAATGATTCTCGCCAGTCCGCAGCGCGAGAACACCTGGCCGTTGAAACTCCTGCCCCGACAACGATCCCCGTTCAATCCTCGATCTTGAGGCCCGAGGCACGGATCACCGGACCCCATTTCGCGCTGTCGGCCTTCTGAATCGCCGCCAGCGCCGCAGGCGCGAGCCCGGTCCCCTCCATGCCGATGGCTTCGAGTTTCGCCCGTACGACCGGGTCGCGCAAAAACCGGACCGATGCGCTTGAAATGCGTTCGATGACTGGCGCCATTTTCAGCGCAAGGATCTGCACAAACTATCCGCCGTTGACGCCACCA
>CAYYFR010000228.1:0-8805 GCA_964470865.1 uncultured Burkholderiales bacterium
GAAGTACCGCCAGGTGGTACGCGTCTTGCCTTTTATTCCCGCCTGCGCGATACCCTGGCGCTGCCGGTTGAAAACGGCACCAGGCTGCAACGCATCGAGCCGGCTGGCGAACTGCTCGCCGCCACCCTGGAGGATGGGCGCGGGCAGAGAGTGGGCTGGCACGCAAGCTGGTGCTGGTGCTGGCGATCGAGCGTTCCGGGCAGTGGTGGATGCCGCCCGCGGCGGCCATGCCTTCGCAGGCCTCGACTTCATGATCGACGATCGCGATGCGCGCACCCTCGCGCGCCAACAGACGCGCGGCCGCGCCGCCAATCGCACCGGCACCACCGGTGATCACAGCTACCCTGCCCGCAAGCTTCATGTCGCGCTCCCGTCCTGGTGCGCTGCGAAACACCAGGGATGGCTGCGCATCCAGTGGGCATAGTGCGTGGCGGACGCCTGCAGGCCCCAGCGTGCGGTGAAGCCCAGGTCATTGCCGGCACGCGCGGTCGCCATCGAGGCGCGATCGGCGGGCCCGTGCAGGTTAACGTTGCCGCTTTCGCCCGCATGCGCCAGCCGGCAGCCAAAACCGCTGCCCGGCATCGCCGCCGCCAGCGCATGGCCCCATTCAAGCGCGGCGTACGTGACGCCAGTGGAAAAATTGTAGAGCGCATGCGCCGGTGCCGGCGCCTCGATCAGAAGCAGTGCCGCTTGTGCAATGTCGGGCGCGTAAATCCAGTCGCGCATGCAGGGGCGCTCAAGCACCGCGGTGGCGCCGGCGCGAGCCAGGAGAGCCAACTGGAATTGCGGCGACATGGTGCTGCGCATGCCGGTCAGCCGCTCCCACGGCCCGAATGCGGCCGACAGGCGCACGCTCCTCACGTCCAATTGCCACAGTTCGGCCAAGCGTGCGGCCACCCGTTCGCTGGCAAACTTGGTGATGCCGTAGAGGGCCTGCGGATCGGGCAGCAGGTTTTCGTCGAGCAGGCCGCCGCCGGCCGGAAAGGCCGCCGCACCCAGCGCAGAGCCGGAACTGAGGTTGATCACGCGGCGCACGCCGGCATCGCGCGCGGCGCGCAGCACGCGCACAAGTCCGGTCAGGTTGATGTCGATGATCATTTCCGGGTCGGCCGCGTCGCGCACCGCATCGGCGGTGACAGCCGCGCCGTAGACCACGCTTTCGATGCCCCCCTTGAACGCTGCGGCCACCTGCGCGGCATCGCGCACATCGCCGGCAATGAAGGTGCAGGGCGGCCCGATGGCGCGCAATTCGGCCAGCGCCTCTTGCGGCACGGCGCGATCGAACAAAACGGCCTCGCGCCCGGCGCGCAGCAGCGCGTGGGCGATGTTCAGTCCGATGAATCCGCCGCCGCCTACGATCAGTGTGCGCATCAAAGCCCCGGTTCCCTGGACCGGCACGCTTGCCGGTTCCGACAATGGAGCTTACCAGTGCGGCTGCCGATCGACTTTGCCGATCCGCGTCACCAGTCCTGCCAGACCGGTGTCAGGTCGCGCGGCAAGGGCGGCAGGCTGCCCGGCTCGACCCGACTTTCGCCGGGGCCATGGTAGTCGGAGCCGCGCGAGGCGCGAAAACCGAAGCAGCGACAAACCTCGGCGAAATGCTTGTACTGCTCGCTGGTGTGGCTGCCGGTCATGACCTCGATAGCGCCGCCGCCCAGTTGCTGGAACTCGCCGAAAAAGCGGTTGAGTTGCGGCGTCGAAAGCTTGTAGCGCCCCGGGTGTGCCACCACCGGCACGCCGCCGGCGCCGAGTATCCATTCCATTGCCTGCGGCAGGCTGGCCCATTCGTGCTCGACGTAACCCGGTTTGCCCTCGGTGAGGTAGCGGTTGAATGCCTGATGGGTGGAGCTGACCTTGCCGACCTCGACCAGATAGCGCGCGAAATGGGTGCGCGACAACAATTCCGGATTGATCGAGTACTTCTTCGCGCCCTCGAACGCACCGCGCACACCGGCGATTTCCAGATCGAAGGCCATGCGCCGCGCGCGCTCATCGCGTCCGCTACGAATGCCCTTCAAGCCCGCTGCCAGCACCTCGTTGTGCGGGTCGATATTGAGGCCCACCACATGGATGGTGACGTCTTTCTGCGCCGGGCTGGGACGCCAGGTCACCGAGATTTCGACGCCAGGGATGAAGCGCATGCCGAGCGCCTCGGCTGCCTCTTTTGCTTCAGCCAGCCCGCTGGTTTCATCATGATCGGTGAGCGCCCAGACATCGACGCCACCTGCCCTGGCGCGCGTGGCAACCGCCGCCGGCTTGAGCAGGCCGTCGGAGGCGAGCGAGTGCGAATGCAGGTCGACGTTCACGGCCGCGCCGCACCCTGGCCGGGAATCGGCGCGATGAAATCCTCGATCAATCGCGCCAGCGCCTGCGGCTGGTCATGGTGCAGCATGTGGCCGGCGTCTTCGATCACGGCTTCGGTCGCTTTACGAAAATGCGACAGGCGCTGGCGATACTCGGCCTCGTCGATCCATTTGGTGAGCATTTCCGATTGCCGTGCCGCCACCAGCAGGGTGGGCGCGGTGATCGCCTCCCAGCAGGCCGCCGCTTCCTCCACCCGATACAGGGTGGCGTTGACGATCTTGTGCGCCGGGTCGGCCAGCAGCACCACCTTGCCATCCACCTCGGCGCCCCAGTGGCGCGCGAGGAACGCCGCCTTCTCGGGCGAGAGGCGCGGATTGCCCTTGATCATGCGCCCGGCCAGTTCGTCGAAGCTGGCATAGGGCTTGAGGGTGGGCGGGGCGGCCAACTGGTCCATGAACTTGCGATAGCGGGCCGGGGCTTCGGAGGCCTGGGTACGGCGCATGCCGAAGCCTTCGAGGCTGACCAGGTGCGCGATGCGCTGCGGACGGATGCCGGCATAGTGGCTGACGACGTTGCCACCCAGGCTGTGGCCGATCAGGTGGATCGGTGCATCGGGCGAATAGTGGCGCACGATGAAATCGAGGTCGGCGATGTAATCGGCGAACCAGTAGGCATCCGCCTGCGCTCGCTGAGTCAGTCCGTAGCCGCGCCAGTCAGGCGCGATCACGCACCAGTCGCGCTTGAACGCATCGACCAGAAACTGGAACGAGGCCGAGACGTCCATCCAGCCATGCACCATGAAGAGCTTGGGCGCAGCCGCATCGCCCCACAGGCGCATGTGGTATGCCAGCCCGCGGACGGGGACAAACTCGGTACGGCTTGGTTTCATCAGAAACAAAACACCGCGCTTGCGGGCGTGGCGGAAAATTGGCGCATAGCAACATTTTACACCTGCGTCGCAGCGCACATCGGGCAAACAGCAGGCATTTCCCGGGCTTGCAGCGCGGGAAATGTCGGTTCAGCCGTTGGTCGGAGTGCGGGTCTTCACATCATGTTGCTGTGCACAGCTACTGTGCTCAAGCGTGCGGATTTCAGCGAACGAAGCTGTAAGGGGCTAACGGCAGCGGCGCCCTTCAGCCCCCATCTCGGTGCCGCGAACGGCGCCACCGGCCGCACCCAGCGCGATCCAGAAATCGCGCCCGCGGCCACCACCGAACAGGCTGCCGAACCAGCCGCCGGCGAGCGTGCCCCACACCGAACCGAGGTTGGGTGGGCTCTGGCAGGGATCGGCCGCGCGGCCGCCTGCCAGGGCGCCCACTGCGCTGCCGAGCGCAATCCCGGCGGCGCGGTTGCCCGCCTGCGCGCCCACCAGCGCACCGATCACGCCGCCGGCCAACTGACCATCGGCACGGATCTCGGCCGAAGTACGGGTGCTGACCGGCGGATAGGGTGAAGGCTGCACACCCTCGCGTGCCACTGCGGCACGCACCGCCGGATGGCTGTCGGGGTCGAAGGCCCAGCGCGGGTTGTAGAAGCTGGTGCCTTCGCGGTTGTAGATGTCGCGCTCATAGGCCTGGCCCAGGAGCGGCACGGCGACATAGGTGATGTTGCCGCCGGGACTTTGCAGCGTGGCACAGCCGGCTAACGCCAGCAGCAATGCGACGGCGACTTGGCGGCGTATGATGCGGCGAAAATTGCGGCTGGCGGACATGGAGATCACCTGCGGTGAAAGCCCGAGATCAATACGAGTCACTGTATAACAATTTTCGCTGGCAGGTCCCGGCGCGCTTCAACCTCGGCTACGAGTGCTGCGGCAAATGGGCGGCGGACCCCGGGCGCGTGGCGCTGATCCATGACGACGATCAGGGCGAAAGCAGCGCCGTCACCTACGCGCAACTGCAGGCCGACGCCAACCGTTTGTCCAATGCGCTGGCTGCGCGTGGCGTGCGGCGCGGCGACCGGGTGGCGATCATGCTGCCGCAGCGCCCGGAGACCGTGGTCGCGCATATCGCCTGCTACCAGATGGGCGCGGTGGCGATGCCGATGTCGGTGCTGTTCGGGCCTGATGCCCTGGAATACCGCCTGATCGACAGCGGGGCGGTGGCAGCGCTGGTGGATGCCGCTTCGTGGGCCAATCTGGCACCGGTGCGCGCCAAGTGCGCCGCACTGGCCATCTTGATCACGGTCGACCCGCTGGCGCATGCGACAGGCGCCGCCGCGCCGCTCGATTACCGTGCACTGCTGGCGTCCGGCGCCGCGCAGTTCACCTGCGTGGATACTGCCGCCGAAGACCCTGCGCTCCTGATCTACACCAGCGGCACCACCGGTCCGCCCAAGGGCGCGCTCAAACCGCACCGGGTGCTGATCGGCAACCTGCCGGGCTTCGTCGCCTCGCAAAACTGGTTTCCGCAGGCCAATGACGTGTTCTGGTCTCCGGCCGACTGGGCCTGGACCGGTGGCCTGATGGATGCGCTGTTGCCCACGCTTTACTTCGGCCGGCCGATCGTGGCCAACATGGCCAAGGGTGCGCAGGGCCGTTTCGACCCCGAAGCCGCGTTTGCGCTGATGGCAAGGCACCGCGTGACCAACGCATTCCTGTTTCCGACCGCCCTCAAGATAATGATGAAGGCGCTAGAGCACCCGCGCCGCCGCTACGACCTGCGGCTGCGCGCCATCATGAGCGCCGGCGAAGCGGTAGGCGAAACGGTGTTCAATTGGGCCAAAGCCGCACTGGGCATCACCATCAACGAAATGTTCGGCCAGACCGAGATCAACTACGTGGTGGGCAACAGCGCCGACAAATGGCCGGCCAGGCCCGGCTCGATCGGCCGCCCCTACCCCGGCCACCAGGTCGCGGTGATCGATGACGCCGGCCGCGTGGTGGCGCGCGGCGTGAGCGGCGAGGTGGCGGTCAACCGCTACGACATCCATGGCCACCCCGACCCGGTTTTTTTCTCCGGCTACTGGGGCCAGGAACCTGCCACCCGCCGCAAATACAGCGGCGACTGGTGCCGTACCGGCGACGAGGCCATCATGGACGCCGACGGCTACCTCTGGTACCAGGGCCGCGCCGACGACATGTTCAAGGCCGCCGGCTACCGCATCGGGCCGTCGGAGGTGGAGAACTGCCTGCTCAAGCATCCGGCTGTGGCCAATGCCGCGGTGGTTCCCAAGCCCGACCGCGAACGCGGCGCGCTGGTCAAGGCCTACGTGGTGCTGGTCGCCGGCGTGGTGCCCTCGGAAGCCCTGAGCGCAGCGATACAGGCCCATGTGCGCGGCAAACTCGCAGCGTATGAATATCCGAAGGAAATCGAATTCATCGACAATCTGCCGATGACCACCACCGGCAAGGTGCAGCGCCGCCTGCTGCGTCTGGCGGAAGAACAACGCTTCAAGTCAGGCCAACGGTAGCATCAAGGGGAGATTTTATGATCGAGCTCTACACCGCCGGCACCCACAACGGCATCCGCGCCAACATCGCCCTGGCCGAATCCGGCCTGGCCTACCGTGTGCACAAGGTCAATCTTGCAACGCCGCTGGCCGAGCGCCCGGCGGATTTCCTGGCGGCCACACCTTACGGCCGCATTCCCGCCATCGTCGACCCCGACGGCCCCGGCGGCCCCATCAAGGTGAGCCAATCGGGCGCGGTCATGATCTACATCGCCGGCAAGGCACCGCAACTGTGGCCGAGTGACGCGCGCGAGCGCATCGCCGCTCTGCAGTGGTTCATGCACGCCTGCAGCGATACCGCAGTGTGGAACGCGGTGATGAACCAGGTTGCGCTGCACCTGCTGCCGGACGAAACCGGCAAGCTGTCCGACGTGGTGAAGTCGAGCCGCCTGATGCGCTGGTTCCGCGAGGCCGACGACCAGCTTTCGCGTACCGACTATCTCTCCGGCAAAAAGTGTTCGCTGGCCGACTACGCCTTGTTCCCGGTGGTCAACCAGCGCCGCGCCTGGATCGAGGAGGCCGGCCTGCCCAGCCTGTCGCGCTGGGCCGCGGCGCTCGGTGCGCGAGCGGGCGTGCAAAAAGGGTTGGCCGAATCATCCTGATTGCTCCAGTTAACACATGGGCCAGGCGCCGCGTGCGCCTGCAAAACACGTGAACAGCAACTGCAACAAGCGCATTTTGCGGCTTCGACCGGCGCCGCATGCAAGCGGCTAACCCGCCTGCGCCAGCCTGTTCCAGGTATCCACCACCGTATCCGGATTCAAGCCCAGCGCAGTGATGCCCTCGTCCTTGAGCCAAAGCGCCAGGTCGGGATAATCCGACGGCCCCTGGCCGCAGATGCCGACGTACTTGCCGGCCTTCCTGCAGGCGACGATCGCCATGTGCAGCATGGCCTTGACCGCCGGATCGCGCTCGTCGAACGAAGCCGCCACCAGGCCGGAATCGCGGTCCAGTCCCAGGGTCAGTTGCGTGAGGTCGTTGGAGCCGATCGAGAAGCCGTCGAAATACTCGAGGTACTGCTCGGCCAGGATGACGTTGGTCGGCAGCTCGCACATCATGATGAAGCGCAGGCCACCGCTGCCGTCGGGCGCCGCGCCCTGGCCGCGCTGCAACCCGTGCGAGGCCAGGATGTCGATCACCTTGCGGCATTCGGTCAGGGTACGCACGAAGGGAATCATGATCTCGACGTTGATGAAGCCCATCACGTCGCGCACCTTTTTCATCGCCTCGCATTCCATGCGGAAGCATTCGGCGAAATCCGGCGCGATGTAGCGCGCTGCGCCGCGAAAGCCCAGCATCGGGTTTTCCTCGTCCGGCTCGTAGAGGCTGCCGCCGATCAGCTTCTTGTATTCGTTGGACTTGAAATCCGACAGCCGCACGATCACCGGCTTGGGCCAGAATGCAGCGGCGATGGTGGAGACACCCTCGGCCAGTTTCTCGACGAAAAAATCGCGCGGGCTGGCGTAACCGCGCGCCAGCGAATCGATGGCACGGCGCAGGTCGTCCGGCACGTTGGGATGGTCGAGAATGGCGCGCGGGTGCACCGCGATATAGCTGTTGATGATGAATTCAAGCCGCGCCAGCGCCACGCCGTCGTTGGGCAACTGGCAGAACTCAAACGCCAGTTGCGGGTTGCCGACGATCATGCCGATCTTCACCGGAATTTTCGGCATCACGCCGCGCTTGATCTCGGAAATCTCGGTTTCCAGGCGCCCCTCGTAGATATTGCCTGTATCGCCCTCGGCGCACGATACGGTGACGTCCATGCCGTCGTTCAGAACATCGGTGGCGTTGCCGCAGCCGACCACCGCCGGAATGCCCAGCTCACGCGCGATGATCGCGGCGTGGCAGGTACGCCCGCCGCGGTTGGTGACGATCGCCGACGCGCGCTGCATCACCGGCTCCCAGTTGGGATCGGTCATGTCGGTGACCAGGATGTCGCCAGCCTGCACCAGGTCCATCTCGGTGGCGTCGCTGACCAGGCGCACGCGGCCGATGCCGATCTTCTGCCCGATGGCGCGCCCGGTGGCCAGCACCCGGCCCTGGCCTTTCAAGGCGAAGCGCTGCTGGCTGTCGTTCTTTTCCTGCGACTTCACCGTTTCCGGGCGCGCCTGCAGGATGTAGAGCTTGCCGTCACCGCCGTCCAGCCCCCATTCGATATCCATCGGCCGGCCGTAATGATTTTCGATGATGACCGCGTACCTGGCCAGTTCCAGCACCTTGGCATCGTCGAGCGAGAAACGGTCGCGCTCGGCATGCCCTACATCCACGGTCACGGTGGACTTGCCGGCTTCGGCCTTGGCGCCGAAGATCATCTTGGAAAGCTTGGAACCGATCGCGCGGCGGATCACCGCCGGCTTGCCGGCAGCCAGAAGCGGCTTGTGCACATAGAACTCGTCCGGATTGACCGCGCCCTGCACCACCGATTCACCCAGTCCGTAGGAAGAGGTGATGAAAACGACATCGCGAAAACCCGACTCGGTATCCAGCGTGAACATCACGCCGGCCGCACCGGTGTCCGAGCGCACCATGCGCTGCACACCGGCCGACAATGCCACCTCGGCATGGGTGAAGCCCTTGTGCACACGGTAGGAAATGGCGCGATCGTTATAGAGCGAGGCGAACACTTCCTTCATCGCGTGAAGGACGTTGGCCACGCCCACGATGTTGAGAAAGGTTTCTTGCTGGCCTGCGAAAGACGCGTCGGGCAGGTCTTCGGCGGTAGCCGAGGAACGCACCGCCACTGATATTCCGCTGCCCCCGGATTGCGCTTCCATTTGCGCGAACGCGCTCTTGATCGCATCGTCCAATGCCGGCGGGAACGGCGTTTCGACAATCCAGCGGCGAATCTCGCGCCCGGCGTCAGCCAGCGCCCTGACGTCCGACACATCCAGTGCTTGCAGACGCGCCTGGATGCGCGCCGCCAGCCCCTCATGCGCCAGGAAGTCGCGAAACGCCTGCGCAGTGGTGGCAAAGCCGCCCGGCACCCGTACGCCGGTGCCGGCCAGTTGGCTGATCATCTCGCCCAGTGACGCATTCTTGCCGCCGACT